>JACKEJ010000017.1 GCA_020633055.1 Sandaracinaceae bacterium
GCGCCCATGCGTGTGGGGTGCGCCACCGCCTCGCGCAGCACCGCGAGGAAGCGCGCACGCGGCCACTCGACCGCACCGAAGCTGGCCAGGTGCGCGGTCGGCACCTGGCAGTCCACCAGCTCGATGCCCCAGCGCACGAAGTGCGCGAGCGCGGTCACGAACGCCACCTTCGACGCGTCGGGCCGCAGCGCGAACATGGACTCACCGAAGAACGCGCGCCCCAGGCTGACCCCGTACAGGCCGCCCACCAGCTCCTCGCCTTCGTATGCCTCGATGCTGTGCGCAAACCCGAGCCGGTGCAGGCGCGTGTACCCGTCCAGCAGCTCGTCGGTGATCCACGTTCCGTGCTGCCCGGGGCGCCGGACTGTGGCGCACGCCTGCATCACGGCTTCGAAGCGCGTGTCCGCCCGGATGGTGTAGCGCGCCCTCAGCACCTGCTTGCGCAGCGTGCGTCCAACGATCGCGTCCTGGGGCCGCAGCACGAAGCGGGGGTCCGGGCTGAACCACAGGAGGGGCTGCCCCTCCACGGGCCACGGGAAGATGCCCTGGCTGTACGCCAGCAAGAGCCGCTGGGGCGCGGTGTCCCCTCCGATGGCCACCAGCCCCTCGGGGGACGCGCGCTCCGGCGGCGGGAACGCGAGCGCGTCGCTCAGGAGGTAGACCATCGCCCGAGGTCTCCCCAGAGCGCGTCGAAGTCCCGCTGAAAGGACTCGACGAGCCGCGTCTCGCGCGTGACCACGACGTTCTCGCGGTTGTAGAGCGCCGCGCTGCGGGTCCAGTTGTAGCTGCCCGTGACCAGCACCTGCCCGTCGAACAGGGCGTACTTGTGGTGCATGTGGTGCTCGGAGCGGTCCACGCGCAAGGCCACGCCGCTCCGCTCCAGCGCCCGCGCGTCCGAGCCCTCGTCCAGCGCCTTGTCGTTGTCCGTGATGACCCGCACGGACACGCCCCGACGGTGCGCAGCCAGGATGCGCTCGCTGATGTGGTCGTCGGTGATGGTGAAGACGCAGATGTCGGCCGACTGACGCGCCGCGTCCAGGAGCGACCGGATGCGTTCCCGACAAGCCTCCCCAGGGCTGAAGTGCGCCTCGCTGGCAGCGCCGTGGGGAGCGCTGCTGGGGGCGTGGGCCGGCACGACCTTGAGCACGTCCTCGAGCCACTTGAGCAACGCGTGGCCGTCGTTCGCCAGATCGCCAGCGCGCGCCACGTCGAAGGCTCGGTTGCGCACGAAGGCGGCGTCCTCGGCGGACGTCACCACCCGCGCGAAGAGCGCCCCCAGGTCGGTCCGCTCCTCGCGCGACAGGCGTCGATCCTCCGCGCTGTCTCGCAGCACGCGCTCGACCTCCCGCTGCTCGTCGCCGGTCACGCCTCGACGGCCCCGCTGGGCGTCCCCAGCGCGCTTCCAGCGCCAGCGCCTGCGCCCCCGACACCGTCCCCGCCGGGAGTGCCGGCCGGCGGTGCCGCCTCGAACGTCAGCGCGATGTCGTCGTCCGTCACCACCACGCGTACGTGGCCGCCCTCGGGCAGGTCGCCGTACACCAGCGCCTTCGCGATGGGCTTCTTGAGCTTGTTCTCGACCAGGCGGGCCATGGGCCGCGCGCCCATCGTCGCGTCGTAGCCGTGCTCGGCCAACCACGTGAGCGCCTCGTCCGTGAGCGTGAGCGTGACCTGCTTGTCCTCCAGCATGCCGGCCAGCAGCGCCACCTCCTTGTCCACCACGCGCCGGATGACCTCGCGCGACAGCCCGTGGAAGTACACCACGGCGTCCAGGCGGTTGCGGAACTCCGGCGTGAACGTGCGCTCCATGGCGGCCTTGGCGCGCGACTCGCCCAGGCTGCGCTCCGCCGCCTCACCACCGAAGCCCAGCACCTTGGCGGAGGCTTCGAAGGCGCCCGCGTTGGTGGTCATGATCAGCACGGCGTTGCGGAAGTCCGCTTCGCGCCCGTTGTTGTCGGTCAGCGTCGCGCGGTCCATCACCTGCAGCAGGATGTTGAACAACTCGGGGTGGGCCTTCTCGATCTCGTCGAGCACCACGACGCTGTGCGGGTGCTTGCGGATGGCGTCCGTCAGCAGGCCGCCCTGGTCGAAGCCCACGTAGCCCGGCGGTGCGCCGATCAGACGCGAGACCGTGTGGCGCTCGCTGTACTCGCTCATGTCGAAGCGGATGAACTGCACGCCCATGGCCTTGGCCAGCTGCTTGGCCAGCTCCGTCTTGCCCACGCCCGTGGGGCCCGCGAACAGGAACGAGCCCACCGGCTTCTCGTCGGCGCGCAGCCCGGCGCGGGCCAGGGTGATGGCCGTGGTGATGGTCTCGATGGCCTCGTCTTGCCCGAAGATCACGCGCTCCAGCGCGGGGGCCAGGCCGCGCAGCTGCTCGCGCTCCACGGCGGTGACCGACTCGATGGGCACGCGGGCGATCTTGCTGACCACGCGCTCCACCTGGGGCACGTCGATCTTCTTCAGGCGCGCGTCCCCCAACAAGCGGTCGAACGCGCCGGCCTCGTCGATGAGATCGATGGCCTTGTCCGGCAGGAAGCGCTCGGCGATGTGCTTGGACGAGAGGCGCGCGGCCGCGTCCAGCGCGTCGTCGGTATAGGTCACGTCGTGGTGCGCCTCGTAGGACGGGCGCAGGCCCTTCAGCACCTGGATGGTGTCTTCGACGGTGGCCTCGGGGACGTCGATCTTCTGGAAGCGGCGGGCCAGCGCGCGGTCGCGCTCGAGGTGCTTGTAGTCCTGATAGGTGGTGGACCCGATGCAGCGCAGCGTCCCGTCGGCCAGCGCGGGTTTGAGGATGTTGCCAGCGTCCATGCTGCTGCCGGTGGTGGCCCCCGCGCCCACGATCATGTGCAGCTCGTCGATGTACAGGATGGCACCCGGGATCTCGCGCAGGCGCTTCACCACGCCCTTCAGGCGCTCCTCGAACTGCCCGCGGAACTTCGTGCCCGCCACGAGGGCGCCCATGTCCAGGCTGAAGATGCGCGCCTTGGCGAGCACGTCGGGCACCTCACCCGCATGGATGCGCAGCGCAAGGCCTTCCGCGATGGCGGTCTTGCCCACGCCCGGCTCGCCCACCAGCACGGGGTTGTTCTTGCGTCGCCGACAGAGCACCTGCTGCATGCGCTCCAGCTCCACGGCGCGCCCGATGAGCGGATCGATGCGCCCGGCCTCGGCCTCGGCGTTGAGGTCGGTGGTGTAGGCCTCGAGCGGGTCCGTGGCGCTCTGCCCCTCGCCGTCCTCGAGCTCGTCCTGCCCGTCGTCGTCGAACGCGCGGTCGCCGCGGCGGCGGATGATCTTGTCGTTGCTGCCGCCGTGCGAGACGTACTGCTTGAGCGTGAGCGCCGTGAGCCCTTCTTGCTGCAGCACGAAGAGGGCGTGCGAGTCCTCTTCCTTGAAGAACTGGATGAGCACGTGCGCCCCGTCGATGGTGTCCATCTGGGACGAGAGGGCGTGGATGGCGGCGCGCTGGATGACGCGGTCCAGCGACAGCGTCTGCTGGGCCTCGAAGGTGGCCCCAGGGGGCAGGGGGGTCTGCGTCTCCTCCAAGAACTCGTTCAGCCGTGCCCGCATGCGCGCCCGGTTCCCGCCGCAGTCGCTGATGGCCTTGCCGGCGGTGCGGTCGTCGAGGAGCGCCAGGAGCAGGTGCTCCAGCGTCACGTACTCGTGGCGCATGCGTTCCGCCGTCGCGAACGCCTCGCGGAGGGTGTTCTGCAGGTCTTTCGCGATGCTTGGTCCAGCCATCAGTCGTCCGTGTCCTTGGGCTCCTCCTCCGGCTCCATCGTCAGCCGCAGGGGGAACTCGTGCTCAGCCGCAAGTTTCTCTACCGTGTCGATCTTGGTCTCCGCGACCTCTCGCGTAAAGACCCCGGCGACACCGACGCCGTTGTGGTGGACGTGCAACATGACGCGCGTCGCGCTGGCTTCGGTGTGTCGGAACACACCCATGAGCACGAAAACGACGAAGTCACGCGTGGTGAAGTCGTCGTTGTGCATGAGCACCCGGTACATGCGGGGACGCTTGGTCTTCTCGCGGGTGCGCGTCTCGACTACGACGTCGCCGTCATCTTCGAAGGGCTTGGCCATGGACTCAGGGTAGCAGGATGGGCGCACTGAGAAATGCGCGGAGTTTGGCGCCGACGGAACACGAGAGCCCGAGTCCACCGCGCGGGCCCGGGCTCTGGGGGTAGGCCGGTCGAGGCCGTTCAGGGGGACACTTGCGCGGACGCGGCCAGACGCATGAGCGACTCGCGGTCGAGGTCGCCCGTGAAGGCGTAGGTCAGGCCGTCCAGCTGCCGTACCGGTACCGCATACCCGCGCGCGCTGCCGTAGAACAGATCGCGGTCGCCGAGCCGGACTGGCGCGGCCTCGATGGGACCCGCGCTGGACGGGAAGACCACCACCGTCACGCGGCGACCCTGGACTTCGTAATACAGCGCCGCGGCGCGCTCGGCGCGAACCGTGGAGAGCCGCGCGCCGACCAAGCGAGCGTCCTGACGGTCGAAGCGGGCAGGGCGCACCGGAAAGGCGACACGCCCGCGGAAGTACCGCGACACTTGCGTGGGCTCGGCGTCTCGCACGTCCGACGGCAACTCGCTGGAGTGCAGCTGCACCACATCCTCCAGCATGCTCGCGGAGGCCACGTTGGCGTCGTCCGTGACGCCCGTGCCACCCACCACCACGAACAGCGCCGCCGCTGCAGCCATCATCGGGACTGCTTGCTTGAGGGGCACCGGCGAGACCGTGACGAACGGCGCGCGGCGTTGCGCCGGGGCTTGCTGTAGCGCCAACCGCACGCGCTCCTCGAGGCTGCTCGGTGTCACCGTCGCCTCGGCTCGGGCGCGCAGCTCGTGGCGGATGAGGCGGTCGAGCTCGACCAGCTCCTGACAGTCTGCGCACGCGTCCACGTGCCGCTCGAATTCGATCTGCGTCGCGGGGTCGAGCTCGCCGTCGACGAGCGCTCCCATGTGCCGCTGGACCAACTCGCACTTCATGTCGGGTTCGCGTCCTTTCGAGCGCTGTTGGTGGTGCTCCCGCCCGCCGCGGCGAGCAGGGGGCCATGCGCGACACGGGCGACCTGCCGCTCGCGGAACTCCGCCAAAGAGATTGGGGCGTCCGCGGCGTCGTTGGCCACCTCGGGCTGCACGATGCCGAGGGCCAGCGCCTGCTCCATGAGCTCTCCCTGCATGGTCTTGCGGGCTCGGTGCAGCCGCGACATCACCGTGCCGATCGGGCAGCCGACGATGTCCGCGATCTCCCGGTACGAGAGCTCCTGGATGTCCGCCAGCTCGATCATCACGCGGTGTTCTGCCGGGAGGCGCACCAACGCTGCCTCGATCTCGTCCGCGAGCATCTTGCGCTCGACGTCGTCCACCGGGCTACGCAGGCGACGCATGGTGGCGCGGCTCATCGTCGCCTCGCCGACCGGGCGCGCCATCTCGCCGTCGAACACCGCCCGCTCGCGCACGACGCGCCGGTAGCGGTTGATGAACGTGTTGGTCATGATCTTCAGCAGCCACGCCTTGAGGTTCGTCCCCGCTTCGAAGCGGTCGTAGAAGCGGAACGCCTTCAGGAGCGTGTCCTGCACGAGATCCTCGGCCTCCGACGGAGAGCGCGTCAGACGCAGCGCCGCACCGTAGAGGGTGTCGAGGTGGGGCATGGCCTCACGCTCGAACTCGGCGCGCAGCTTCTGGGAAGCCTTGTTGTTGGATTTCTTGGAGAAAATGCCCATGGCTCAGTAGAAACGCCGCTCGGTCACTTCTATTCGCCCCAGCATGCCAGACGTGGACGATTCTGGGCAAACCGGACCGACTCAGGACTCGCTGTCCGCGTCCGGGTCGAGGTCGTCGTCCTCGTGGGCGGGCCGCCCCCCCTCGCCATCCTTGCTGCGGCGCGTCACCGACACGAGGCGATCCTCCAGCTCTTCGATGCGGGACTGCAGTCTCCGCACCTCGGTCTGCAGCTGCTGCACGGTGCCCATGGCGCTCTGCACGATGGACTTCACGCGGTCGTCTGCCTTCCGCTGTAGCTCGTCGAGGGCCTCCTTCGAGTTGGCCATCAGCTTGCGGTCGAGGCGCTCGCCAGCGGGAGGCACGGGGACCGGCTTCGCGGGCGGAGGTTCGCTCGGGCGCGTCGGCTCATCTTCGTCGCGTCGCACCAGCTTGCCCATGGGGCCGTCCATGAAGGTGTTGACGATCCGATCGCGTCCCTCTTGCACAAAGGACCGCAGGCTCGTCAGGGTGCGCCGCTCGTCGCCATTGCGCTCCTCTTCGTAGATGATCTGGGCCAGCGTCACCCGCGTGAGGTCTTCTTTCGACTTGTTGTCGATGATCTGAACGTTCTGCCCCACACGAACGAACTCGGCGATGTCCTGCAGCGTGACGTAGCGGCTCTCGAGCGTGTCGTAGAGCTTCCGGTTCGCGTAGCGCTTGATCACCCGGGGGCTAGCGGCGATCTCGTTCATTCCGGGCATCCTGACTTCACCATGGGCGGCTACAACGCGAGGGGGAATGTGCAAATAGCTCGCAGCGACGCACCGCGTCAAGCTGGCGCGAAGCACGGGGGTTGTTCACTCTCCCCATGATGCGTCAGTCCGCCGCTCACGACCAGAGCGAGTTCGAAGCCCTGGCCCGACGCCTGAGCGGGGTCTCCGACGTCGGGCTGCGTGCCGGCGCCGCGCGACTGACGCTTCAAGGGATCTCGGCGCAGGGGCTCGTGGCGCTGGTCGCCGACGCGCTGCACGCCGTGGTCTCGGCGCGCGCCGACGGTCACGACGTGCTCGCGGCGCTTGGGGCGGCACTCGAGGCGCCCGAGTGGGATGCCTTGCGCGCGCGGGCTGCCCTCGAAGCGCACGGGCGCGTCCCGCTGGCGGCGACATATCTCGTGCCACGCGTCGAGCCTGCCCCCGACGAGCCGATCCCGCGTGTGCCGGACTTCGGCGTGGGCCGCCCCCTGACGCTGGGGGAGCGGAAGGCCGTCGCGCGCGGGCGTCAGCCCGACGTCATCGCGCGGGTCCTGCGCGACCCGGACCCCGCAGTGGTGGCCATCTTGCTCGGCAACCCGGTCCTGGTGGAAGCCCAGGTGGTCCGCTTGGCCGCGCAGCGCCCCGTACGACCTGCCGTGTTGCGTGAGGTGTGGCGCTCCTCCCGCTGGTCCCCGCGACACGCCGTGCGCTTGGCGTTGGTCCAGAACCCGTGGTGCCCCGGGGAGGTGGCGGTTCGGGTGGTGCCGCTGCTCACCCTCAAGGAGCGGCAGGCGGTGAGTCGGAGCGGGGAACTCACACCGGGGTTGCGAGGCTTCGCGGCTGCGCTCACGCGCCCTTGAGCTGCGGCGCCCGAGGGCCGCCAAGCACCCCTCTCCGGCCTACCGAGACGGACGACGAACACGCCACCCAGCGAAGCGCGGCCCCGTGCTGGATGGCGTGACGAGCAACGGCGCGCTTCAGGCGCCCGCGCCGCCCCGCTTGAGCTCTCCGAGCACCAGGCGTGCCACGCCCTTCAGCGTGTCGAACACGCCCTCGCCAGTTGCGGCGCAGGCTTCGTAGTACGGCACGTTGTTGGGGTTGAGCAGCTCCTGCAGCTCCTCGACGGACGCGATGCTGGGCATGTCGCGCTTGTTGTACTGGATGACGTACGGGAGCTTGTCCAAGCTGTAGCCCTGCTCCGCGAGGTTGGTGCGGAGGTTCTCCATGGACTCGATGTTCGCTTCCATGCGGGCGATCTGGGAGTCCGCGACGAACACGATTCCGTCCACACCCTTGAGGATGAGCTTGCGGCTTGCGTCGTAGAACACCTGCCCTGGGACCGTGTACAGGTGGAAGCGCGTCTTGAAGCCGCGGATCTCACCCAGGGCCAGCGGCAGGAAGTCGAAGAACAGGGTTCGTTCGGTCTCGGTGGCCAGGGAGATCATCTTCCCCTTCGCCTCCGGGTTCGTCTTTTGATAGATGTGCTGCAGGTTGGTGGTCTTGCCGCACAAGCCCGGTCCGTAGAAGACGATCTTGCAGTTGATCTCGCGGTTGATGTAGTTGATGAACGACACGATCAGCTCCTAATCGTTGAACAGGTTGTCGATGTCGTCATCGGTGATCTCGGCGAAGGGAGTCTCCTGATTGGGATCCTGCACCTTCTGGAGCAGCGCCTCGAAGATGAGGTTGAGCTGCTCGCTGGCCTTCTTCACGCGCAGCCTCACCAAGCCCAGGCTGGTCTTGTTGTCGAAGATCACCACCAAGATCACCCGGTTGCCGACCAACTGGATGTGGATGTTGCTCTTCTCACCCTCGTGGAACTGGGTGCTGAACTCGTTCTCGCGCAGCAACTTGGCAATGCCGCCCGTGGCGGCGATGTTGCCGGCGGTGAGGGACGCGAGCGAGGTCGTGTCCAGTTGTTCGGTCTCGCCGGCGTTGGCGATGAGTTGGCCGTTCTTGTCGATGATGAATACGACTTGGGCGTTCGCCTCACGAACCAGGCGATCGACGATCGTCTGGATCTGATTGAACTCCTCCTCGTACATCACCATCTGCGGGTTCGTCATGAACTCCTCCTGGCGATCCGTAGCTCGAGTTGGGTGCGCTGCATCGGTACTGACTCCGCCGGCCCCGAGGGACGCTCTTGGTGAGGCGCTCACGGGGGGCGCGGAGCCCAGGTACTACCAGATGCCCCCCCACTCGGTAAAGCCCCAAGCACCCGAAGGCACCCGATCCCCGGCCTCTCACGGCGCGCGGGACGGGGCGCTCCGGCGCGGCCCTGCGACGGGATGCGACGCGCTCCGACGCCACGCGACGTGTGTGCTGGGCCGGGGGGCGTCGCGGGCGCGGGGTCTCGGACCCCTCCCGACTTGTCACTGCCCCGGGGGGTGCGCATGGTGCCGCCTTCCAACTGTGAGGAAGCCCGTCTTGCTGACCACCCCCATCCGCGCCGTCGCCAACGTGCTCAAGGCCCCTCTCTACCCGGTGTACGCCCTGGCGAGGCGCCGCACGCCGCAGGTGGGGTGGCTGCACCTCGAGCTGCGACCGCGGCTGACCGAGTTCCAGAGCGCCTTGCCGAGCCTCGCGCGCTTCGTGCCCGAGCTCGCGCAGCGACAACCCACGGCGTTGTCGGCGCTCCGCCGTCTCGCCCAGGCCGCCAGCAACGACCCCCACGTGCTCGGCGTGCTGGTCGAGCTGCCGCCGCTGGCCACTGGCTGGTCCCGTGCGAGAGGGGTGCGCGACGCGTTCCGCACGCTCCGGGACGCAGGCAAGGAGGTGGTCGTGTACCTGCCCCGTGGTGGGGGCAACCTGGAGCTCTACGTCGCCGCTGGAGCATCGAAGATCATCCTCGGACCCGAGGCGACGTTCATGGCCCTCGGGCTCTCCATGGAGAGCCGCTACATCAAGACCATGCTCGGCAAGCTGGGGGTGAGCGTCGAGCCCTTCGCGCGCAAGGAGTTCAAGACCGCCGCGGAGACCGCCGCCCGCGACGCGATGAGCGAGCCCCAGCGTGAACAACTCGGCGCGTTGCTCACAACGCTCCACGGCGAGTTGGTGGACGCCCTCGCCGCGCGGCCCGCGATGACCCCGGAGCGCGTCGACGCCGTCTTCGCGGCTGGCTTTCTGCGTGGCGAGGCCGCCATCGCGGCCGGCGTCTGCGACGCGTTCGCCTACGAAGACCAGCTCGGCGAGACGCTCGCGCGGCTCTTCCCGAGCCACCCCCGCAAGGCGGCGCCCAAGGCGCCGCGGTGGGGGAAGGGGCCACCGAAGCGCCGGTCGTTGGCCCCTGCGGAACCAGAGGTGGCGCTGCACGGCGCAGGGACGTTCCTCGCGCGGGCGGAGCACGAGTTCTTCTACCGCCTGCGTGACCGCCCCTACGTCGGCGTCGTGCGCGTCCAGGGGGCCATCCGTGACAACGACGAGGACCCCCGCGGGATCCGCCAGACGTTCTGGGCGCTGCGCGCTGCGCGCGAGGACGACGGGTGCGTCGGGGTGGTGCTGCTCGTGAACTCGCCGGGCGGATCGGCGCTCGCGTCCGACCGCATCCACCGAGAGGTCGTCCGGCTCAAGCAGGCGAAGCCGGTGGTCGCTTACTTCGAGGACGTTGCGGCGAGCGGGGGATACTACGTGGCAGCCCCGGCGGATGCGATCGTGGCGCAGCCGGTCTCCATCACGGGCAGCATCGGCGTGGTTTCCGCGCGCCTGCTCGCGCGTGATCTGCTCGCCAAGGTGGGCGTCCACACCGAGGTGCTCCGTTCGGCCCCGCACGCCGACATGTTCAGCCCGGCCAGGGAGCTCGACGACGACGAACGCGCCATCCTCGACACCGAACTCGACGCGTTCTACGCGAACTTCGTGCGGCTCGTCGCCGAGGGGCGCGGCCGCTCCGTGGACGTCATCGAGCCGCTGGCCCGTGGGCGCGTCTGGTCTGGGCGAGACGCAGCGACGCACGGCCTGGTCGACCGGCTGGGGGGCTTCGACGTGGCGTTCGACGAGGTGCGCCG
The DNA here is from genome assembly GCA_020633055.1 of Sandaracinaceae bacterium. Lineage (NCBI taxonomy): Bacteria > Pseudomonadati > Myxococcota > Polyangiales > Sandaracinaceae > Sandaracinaceae bacterium. Next base: position 10,461 of record JACKEJ010000017.1, read on the forward strand.
CCGCGCGGACGTGCCAGACGCGCAGCGAGCAGGGCTCGAGCCGGTCGTCCTCCAGATGCGTCCCCTCGTGGGCGACGGCGCGCTGCGGCGGCTGCTGGTCGACACGGACGCTTCCCTCACGGACGACCTCGCGGCGGTGTCGGGCGCGGGCCTCCCTCGCGTCGCCGGCGCGGTGCGTGGGCTCTTGAGTCCCGTTGCGCCAGAGCTCGCCGAGCTGATGGGGCTGCTGGGGGGGGAACAATTCCTCTACTACGCGATGGGCATCCCCGACATCCGATAGTCCCACGCTCACGGTGCGACGAGGATCGATGACGCCGACCCAGTTTCCATTTCGGTCTGGCTCGTCTATCCTCGCGGCCCTGGAGGTCTCTCGATTCATGCACCCTGCGTCGCGCTCCCACACCCCTTCGCCCGCACCGTCCGCCTTCCGCTCCCGTTCTTCGCTGCTGCGCGCCCTCGCGCTGCTGTCCGTGACGGCGCTGGCCGCCTGTGGTGGCAACGGCGCGCGTGGCGTCCACCCCGGTCAGATGCCGCAAGGGGGGTCGTTCCATGGCGCGTGGGTCTCTCCCCAATACGGTGACATGCACCTCTGTGTCACGGGGCGCCACGTGATCGGGTCCTACGTAAAGAACGAGCGCTCGGGGCAGATCCGCGGTGAGGTCGACGGGGACATCCTCTGGTTCACCTGGGAGGAGTCGCGCACGTACGTGCCCGGCAACCCCGTCGAGGTCCACGGGCGTGGCTACTTCCGCCTGAGCCTCAACGAAGACGAAGACAACGTCATCGAGGGTGAGTGGGGCATGGGGGACGATCGCACAGGCGGTGGCCCCTGGACGGCGACCAAGCGCCGCCGCCAAGGACCCGACACGTGTGATGGCAGCCGCGCGACGGCGACGGGTCGCGAGATCAGCTGGGACGAAGACGCAGAGGAAGGCGCATCGTCGTCCGACGACGAGCTCTGAGCCTTGGCGCAGGTCAACCCGCTCACCCGCGAGCTGCTGGTCAAGCTCGTCTACTACGGGCCCGGGCTCGGTGGGAAGACCACATCGCTCCAGCGCATCCACCAGGCGTCACCGGCTGAGACGCGAGGTCAGATCGTGTCTCTCGCCACGCCCGTGGATCGCACGCTGTACTTCGACTTCTTGCCGCTGCGAGCCGCCAGCGTCCGGGGGCATCACGTCCGGCTCCAGCTCTTCACCGTCCCCGGTCAGGTGTACTTCAACGCGACCCGCAAGCTCGTGCTGACAGGAGCGGATGGCGTTGTGTTCGTGGCGGACTCGCAGCGAGAGCGCCACGACGCCAACCTCGAGAGCCTCGAGAACCTGATGGCCAATCTCGAGACGCATGGCCGCGGCCTCGGCGAGATCCCCCTCGTGTTGCAGTACAACAAACGGGACCTACCGCACGTGATGGACATCGAGGAGCTCGACGAATCGCTCAACCCTCATGGGGCGCCCGCGTTTCCGACGTGTGCAGCAGACGGCGAGGGCGTGCTGCAGGCGCTCGACGCTCTGGTGCAGGCCGTGATGGACGACCTGGAGGGGCGCCAGCTGCTCGGCGCCGAACCGAAGCCGCGCGTCGAGCCAGAGTTCCACCGGGTCGAAGAGGCGCTCGAGCACGAGATTGGACGCGCGAGCGCAGAGGTGTGGCGTGCGGACGAGGAGCGCGGGTATCCCACCGACCCGCCGCCGCGTTCGTTCCAGACGTACGACACGAGCGAGCGCTACGACTTCGAAGACCTTGACGACTCCGTCGCTGTGGTGCCGGACGCCGCACCCGTCATCCCTCTCGGCGCGCTGCGGCCCATGGCCGACCCGCTGGAACTGGGTAGCGTGGGGACGGCGGGTGGCGGGGCGACCCGGATCGATGGCGCCGCGGAGGAACCCGGAGCGTATGGGGCGGGCGAGGATCGCGTCAGCCGCGTGACGTACACCCGAGACGCCAAGACGGTCGCCCCCCCACGCCTTGTGTCGGAACCCCCGAGCAGGCCAGCGCTCACCACCACGCCGCTCCCCGTTGGCGGACCGAGCTGGGCGCCGCTCTTCGACGGGGAGGCCGCTGGGGTCCGGCTGGTCGAGCTCGATCTGTCCGAGGGGCGCATCGCCGAGGCGCTGGCTCGGCTGGACGGACTCGTGCAGCGGACGCTCCGTGATGTCGCCGAGCGGCTCGAGCTACCGGACCAGGGGCGACACGGTGTGCTCGTGGCGTCCTTGCTCGGCATCTCGCCCAGCCGTTGGGTCCGCTTTCGCGACGTCTGCAGTCGGGCGCGAGCGGGGCAGACGCTCGAGGGCCGCGAGGCGCTATCGGCGCTGGCGCTCTTGGTCGAGCTCCGCGAGCGTCAGGTGGAGCTGGCGAGCGGCTGACGCGCAGGGCGAGCGTCAGGAGCGCGTCTTCGAACCCTCTCGGCGACCTGCGGCGAGCAGGTACGCATAGAGCCCGACGCCGACCACCCCTGCGAACGTGAGCTTGGCCCAGTAGGGGAGCGTGGGGGCGTGGATCTGACTGATCGTGCCTTCGATGACGCCCGCGAGGACCAAGATGGGCATGCCGCCGACTACCAACAGGACGGCCTGCTGGGCTTCCGCGCGTAGCGCTTGGCCACGGCGCCGCCGCCCTGGGACCAGCATGCCTCGTCCCAGCATGAGCCCTGCGCCTCCGGCGATGAAGATCTGGGTCAGCTCGGGGATCCCGTGTGGGAGGATCCATGCCCAGAAAAACAGCCCCTGGCCCGCCATGTGGTACTGCATGGCCAACGCCCCCAGCGGGAGTCCGTTGTAGAACAGCACCAGGGCCGAGCCCACCCCGAACGTGACGCCCAACGCGAACACGAAGAAGGTGACCTTGATGTTGTGGGTGAACAGGAACGCCGAGAACACGGACGCCTCCCCCGCTCCCGCCACGTGTCCCTCGTCACGGCCGACTCGCTCGTCGGGCGAGAAGGCCTGGTGCTGCTCCGGGATGAGCACGGCCCGCGACCCGGGGTCGAGCGCGATGCCCACCGCTCCGACCACGGCGCCCGCGAAGAGCAGGGCCGCTGACACGGCGATGACCTTCCACTCCCTGCGAAACAGGATGGGGAACGCGCGCGCGAAGAATTGCCACAGGCGCCGGTCGCGCCGATCGTTCGTGGCGTAGACGACGGCGTAGGCGCGCGCGACGAGCGCGTTGAGATAGTCCACGAGTGCGGCGTCCACGCGCTCCGTGCGTGCGAGTAGCAGGTCGCTCGACGCGGTACGGTAGAGCTTGGCGAAGCGTCGCACGTCGTCCAGCGACTGCGTGCCAGGGCGGCGCTCCATGTCCAGCACGAGCGCCTCGAGGCTGCGCCACCCCGGGGTCCGCTGTGTGATGAAGCGGTTGACGTCGAAACCCTCCATCAGGCGCCGGCCCCCGAGAGCACGAGGGCGGCGATGTTGAGCACGTAGCGCTCGGCGGAGAGCTGCGGCGGGCGAGGCAGGCCGAGCCGCACCTCGAGGTGGGTCGCCAGCTGCTCGAACAGGTCGTGGCGCACGTGCAGCGGCAGCGTGTCGCGGCGCATCCCGAGGGCGACCATGGCGTCACGCTCCGGTGCCGTCACGCGCCGCACCGCGTGTCGCACGTTCGGGTCGTCCATGAACGTGTTGTACCGCAGCGCCGGGGGCACGACCGTCGCGGGCGCTGGCAGGGTACGCTCTCGGACGACGATCGTTCCGGCGGCGAGGTCCCCCAGCCGTCGACCATGGCGGTCGAGCACCATGGCCGCGCCCCCGACCAAGTAGGCGACGGGGAGCAAGTCCACCATGCGCACGAGGTTTCGGATGACCGCCTGTGGAAAGGTGATCCGGAGGCCGCTCAGCTGCAGGACGCGCAGCCCGAAGAGCCGCTTCCCAAGGGTCTGGCCTCGCAACCACCACTCGAGCAGGGCGCCGTACCACCACAGCACCACAAACGAAGTGACGAGCATGATGACGCCCGCGACCGCACCCAGCGCCGGTCCGCCGAACGACACGGCGATGCCGACGACGGAGAGGAGCACCGACATCGCCACCAGATCGACGAGCCACGCCGCCGCGCGGGTGCTGGGGCCCGCCAGCTCGAACTGGAACGTGACGTTCTCGGGCGTGGTGACCGAGACGGTCTCGTGGATGTCGCGCAGCTCCCGCATCGGGTCGCGCCAGCATGCCCTCTCGCGTGTCATCTCACAATCACTCGGCGCAGACCTTGGACGAACCCAAGGCTGGGGGTATGCTCGTGGTCTACGGATTGGCGCGGGGGCTCCTTGCCTCTGTGTCACGTCCACAGGCGCAGATTGGGAAACGAATGGCGAGCCCCTGTCCGAGGTGTGAGTACCAAAACGTCGATGACGCCAAATTCTGTCATCAGTGCGGCGCGATGCTGGAGCAGGAGGCCGTCGAGGGGGTGGACCCGCTGGTCGGACGCATCCTCTTGGGCCGCTATCGCATCACGAAGCTGCTCGGCGAGGGCGGCATGGGCAAGGTCTACTTGGCCGAGCAGAAGATGGGCACCGCCACGCGGTCGGTCGCCATCAAGACGCTGCACTCCGAGCTGAACAGCGATCCGCAGCTCGTGGCCCGCTTCCATCGTGAGTGCGAGACCGTGATCGACCTGCACCACCCCAACACGGTGCAGTTCTACGACTTCGGCGAGCTCGAGGACAAGACCCTCTTCATCGTCATGGAGTACATCCAGGGCGAGGACCTGGCGCACACGCTCCAGCGGGGGGCGATCGAGCCCGACCGTGCGGACCGCCTGCTGATCCAGATCTGCGGGTCGCTCTTCGAGGCGCACAACATGGGCGTCGTGCACCGCGACCTCAAGCCGGAGAACGTGCTCCTCACGCAGCGTGGGGGTCAGACCGACTTCGTCAAGGTGCTGGACTTCGGCATCGCGAAGCGCAACGAGGCCGAGGACGAGTCGCAGGCCAAGCTCACGAAGCAAGGCATGGTGCTGGGTACGCCGCCCTACATGAGCCCGGAGCAGTTCAGCGGTCAGTCGCTGGATGCGCGCAGCGACATCTACTCCCTGGGCGTCATGACCTACGAGATCCTCACGGGTCATCTCCCGTTCGAGGCACGCACGCCGTGGGAGTGGGCTACCAAGCACCTGACCGCGCCCCCCACGCCGATCGAGACGTACCCTGGCGGCGCCTCGCTCCCGCCGCGCAAGAAGGCCGCCATCATGCGCGCCCTCGCGAAGAACCGAGACGACCGACACGCGACCGTGATGGAGTTCCTGAACGACTTCACGGGCATCCAGGACGCGCAGGCTGCGTGGACGATGGCCACCAGCGCCGGCATCGCGGCGGGGACGTCCGCGTCCAACCCACCGATGAACACGGCGCCGCAGATGCCAGTGTCGCGCCCCTCCGTGGGCACGCCGCAGCCCATGCACAGCCAGCCGGGCAACCAGCCGCTCTATCCGAGCCAGCCTGGCACGCACGCGAGCTCCGGGCCCGGGAGCATCGGCTACGACCCCACGCAGACGGGGGGTCTCTACCAGACGGGACCACAGCCCGCTCAGGGCGGGGGGATGGGCCGCTGGCTCGCCATCGCGGCTGCGCTGGTCGTGTTCGTCGGGGGGGCGGGCGCGGTCATCCTGGTGTGGGTGCTGTCGCAGACGTCCGACCCGACGGCGGTGGCGCAGCCGCAGCCCGTCGCGCCGCCGCCTGGTGCGCAAGTGGCCGTGCCCACCGCGACGCCGCAGCCGCCTGCTGTCCCGCCACAGCCTCCCACCCAGGTGCAGTCGCCCACGCCCACCGCCACGCCACCCGCCGAGGTGCCGACGGCGACGCCTCCACCCACCACCGTCGAGGCCACCCCCACCCCGGAACCTGCCGAGGAGCCCGAGGAGCCCGAGACCACGTCGGGGCGCAGCTCCGGCCGCAGCTCGAGTTCGGGGTCGTCCGGCGGCGACCGCGCGGCGGGGCAGGCGGCGCTCGCCTCTGCGCGCGCCGCCGTGGGGCAGAACGACGTAGAGCGCGCGATCTCCGCTCTGCGGACTGCTCAGCGTGCGCTCGGAAGCAGCGACAGCGACGTCGCGTCCGTGCGGAGCCAGCTCGCCCAGCGCGGCGGAACGAAGGTCGGCATCTTGATTCAGATGGGTCGCTGCGATCAGGCGCGGGCGCTCTACCGTCAGCTGCGTGGCGTCAACGCGGCGGGCAGCGCCCGCCAGCACTTCGGCGATTGGTGCCGCCCCTGATGTGGTGTTCAGGGTCTGGGCAGAATCGCCTTGCACCCGTCGCAGGCCGGTGGGAATACTCCGGCATCGTTTCGATCCACCACAGGGATCCAGGTCGCTTTGCTGGTGAGCCGGAAACTTGACGGCTCACCCCCTCCAGCACTACTCCGACGGATGGAACCGCAAAGTCTCGTGACCTGACAACCCCGGCCGATGTCGTGAAGGCCGCCCCCAGAGGGCCCGCGACGTCACCGGGGGGAGAGAGTCGTCAATGGCACACCGAATGACGTGGGATGAGATCTGCTCCAACCCGGAGTGCAAGGGCCGCTGGGTGGCTCTGCGTGGCTGTTCGTATGACGATCTCGGCCGCGCCTGTGGGGGTGACCTGGTCGACGTAGACAGCGACCTCGCCGAGCTGTGCAACCGGGTCCGCGACGCACATCGTAAAAACTGCGCCATTCTCTTCTGCGCCAACTGACGCGCCGCCGCGGAAGCTGCCGAGCATGACGCAGCAACCCGACCGGGCTCCAAGCTATTCCCCCACGCCAGCGGACCGCTCGCACAGCTCCAGTGTCAAGAGCGCGTGGACGATCGCCACGATCGGGGTGGGCGTCGTCCTGATCGTCCTGATTGGGCCGTTCCCCACATGTTTCTTCAAGGTGGCGTTCGGGGCACCCTGTCCAGGGTGCGGACTCACACGGGCGACGTTGGCGATGCTCTCCCTCGACTTCGCTGGGGTGTATCGCTTCCACCCGCTTGCGCCCGTGGTGAGTCCCGTCCTCGGGTGGGTCCTGCTGCGACCTCTCTTGGTGCGGGTCGGGATCGTCTCTCCGGACTGGCTCGTGCCTCGAGGGCGACTGTTCACGGCGCTCCTCGTCGGGCTGGTGATCGCGCTCTGGGTGGTATACGCCGTACGCTTGACGGGCGGCCTGGGGGGCCATCCGGACCCGGTGACGTTCCATGACGGCTGGGTCACTCGGTGGTGGTTCTAGCGTGCATGGTGCGGACATGCGCGCTATGGACCGCTCAACGTAGAGAGAGGTCGACACATGGCGGATAGGTCCGAGTTCAGTCCAGGTCTCGCGGGAGTGCCCGCAGCACGCTCCAAGGTGGGCTACATCGATGGCTCAGTCGGCAAGCTCCAGTACCGGGGCTACCCCATCGAGGTCCTCGCCGAGCGCTGCACGTACGAAGAGGTCGCGTTCCTGCTGGTGAACGGCCACCTGCCGACCCAGGCCGAGCTCGACAAGTTCAGCGCCGAGCTTGCGAGCGAGCGTCGGCTCAAGTTCCGCATCATCGACGTGCTGAAGACCCTCCCCGAGAGCGGCCACCCGATGGACGCGTTGACGGCCGCCGTGGCTGCGCTCGGCATGTTCTACCCTGGCGACCACGTGGTGGACCCGGAGTTCCGCCGCCTGAGCGTCATCCGCCTCATCGCGAAGCTGCCCACCGTGGTGGCGGCTTGGCACCGCATCCGCCGCGGGGACGACCCCATCAAGCCGCGCATGGATTTGGGGCACGCCGCGAACTTCCTCTACATGCTCGAGGGCGAAGAGCCCGAGGAGCTTCCAGCGCGCGTCATGGACGTCGCGCTCATCCTCCACGCGGAGCACTCGATGAACGCCTCGACGTTCACGGCGCGTGTGGTGGGCTCCACGCTCACCGATCCGTACGCGGTCGTTGCCTCCGCCGTGGGCGCCCTCGCCGGTCGCCTGCACGGTGGCGCGAACGAGCGGGTGCTCGAGGTGCTGCGCGCCATCCCGGACACCACGCCCACGGGGGTGCGCAACTACGCCGAGGATCGCCTTGCCCGCAAGGACAAGATCATGGGCTTCGGGCACCGCGAGTACAGCGTGAAGGACCCGCGCGCCACCATCCTGCAGGGCCTCGCCACGCGCCTCTTCGCCGAGTACGGCAACACGCCGGTCTACGCCGTCGCCGTCGAGCTCGAGAAGCAGATGGAAGAGCTGGTCGGCCGCAAGGGCATCTACCCCAACGTCGACTTCTACAGCGGCATCGTCTACGAGAAGCTCGGCATCCCCGTGGACCTGTTCACGCCGGTGTTCGCCATCTCGCGCGTCGCGGGTTGGCTGGCGCACCTGCTCGAGCAGCTCGAGGACAACCGCATCTACCGTCCCTCGCAGGTGTGGGTGGGCGACGTGGACGTGCCGTTCGTCGAGATCGGCAAGCGCTGAACGCGCGACGGGCGGGCTCGGCTGCCCGCTCCGACCATGGCGACAGCTCACCACAGTACCGCGGAGGCCGCGCTCGCGGTCGCGCTGCTCGGCTGCCCAGCCTGCGCCGGACGGCTCTCGTCCGTCGCGGGTGAGCACGAGACCACGTGCTCGTCGTGCGGTGCCGAGTACCCCGTGGTAGCAGGGGTCCCCTTGCTGCTGGCCGATCCCGTGGGCTACGTCGCCGAACACCGCGCTGCGCTCTTGGCCGCCCTGGTGGAGTTCACGGAGCTCGACCCCCTCGATGTCGCCACTGTCGAGCGCTGGGCGCGACGTCGCGGGGCCGTGACGCAGCGGCTCTTCGACGACGACTTCACGCGCGACGAGGAGGCCGGGGACCAGACGCCCGTCGCGTCCTTCAGCGAGGCGTTCGACGGGTTTCTGAAGGACGCCGCGGTCCGTACACCGCTCGCGGAGCTCCTGCGTCTGCACGGAAGACCGCTCGGGCGCACCGTCGAGGTGGGGTGTGGCGCCGGGGCCTCCAGTGCCGCGCTCGCGGCACGCTCTGACGGGTTGGTCATCACGGACCGCTCGTTCCGCGCCGTGCTGCTGGCGCGAGACCATGCGCGACGCGACCCCCACGTGGTCGTCGCTGCCGTCATGGATGCGGAGCAGCTGGCGCTCCGGGCCGCTGCGTCAGAGACAGTCGTCGCGCTCCACCTGGTGGACGTCCTGAGCGATCCTTTGGCGTTCTTGGAGGGTGCCCACGAGGCGCTGGCACCCCGCGGGGCGCTCCTCCTGAGCACACCGGACCCCGCGCTCGGGCTACAAAATGGCCCCCCGGAGATCCTCGGGCAGCTGGCCGGCGAGGCGCGCTTTCAGATCGCGGGTCGTGCGGACCACGTGCCCTGGCTGCGGGTGCACAGCGCGCGCGAGCTTCAGGTGTTCTTCGTGCAGGTGATGGCGCTGCTGCGTCCACGCTGACACGCGGCGATCTCGCACCGCTGAAGCCTTGGGCCGCCGTCCCTGCCGGGTGCTCGAGTCGAGGGCGCTCGCCACGGGTGACGCCGTGCTCGACGGCGCTCTGTTCTTGGACGACCACGGCGCGTCGCGACCGCACTCCGCGCGGGCGTTGACGCGCCGCGCGCCATCTGACACGACGCCCGCATGAGCCTCCAGGTCACGATGCACGGCGCCGCAGGGCGCATGGGGCGCGCCATCATTGGTGTGCTGGACGAGTCCCAGGACGCGGCGCTGCGTGCTGCCGTGGAGCACGCGCAGGCGAAGTGCCTCGGCACGGATGCCCACGTACTGGCGGGGCGCGCCGCGCGTGGTGTCGTGGTCGGGAGTGACCTCGCGGCAGCGCTCGAGGGTTCCCACGTCGTGATCGACTTCAGCCTACCGGTCGCGACGGAGAGCGTCGTGGCGGCGTGTCGCGCTGCGCGTGTGCCGCTGGTGCTCGGCACGACTGGCCTCGGTCCCGAGCAGAAGGCCGCCGTGCAAGCCCTCGCGCGCGAGCTGCCGGTCGTGTTCGCCCCCAACTACAGTCAGGGCGTGACCGCGCTCTTTCACCTCGCGAAGCGTGCGACCGAGCTGCTCGGCCCAGCGTTTCAGGCGGAGATCACCGAGATTCATCATCGCCACAAGGTGGACGCGCCGTCGGGCACCGCTGTCCGACTGGCAGAAGTCGTGGCGCAAGCCAAGGGGGTCGAGCTCGCCGAGGCGGGCGTCTACGGACGGGAAGGGCAGGTCGGGGCCCGCACGCTGGACGAGCTTGGGGTTTTCGCGCTGCGCGGCGGGGACGTCGTGGGGGAGCACACGCTGTTCTTGTTCGGCGAAGGAGAGCGCATCGAGATCACCCACCGCGCGACCGACCGCACCATCTTCGCGCGCGGCGCGGTTCGAGCTGCGACCTGGGTCGTAGGCAAGCCACCCGGGCTCTACGACATGTTCGACGTGATGGGTGTCGCGCGCTGAGCCGTCCCCGCGGTGGGGTCACCCAGTCCTCGCCCATCGGAGCCCGGACCATCACCCCACGCCCGAAGCTGCTCTGCGGCGTCAGGCGCGCTGGTGTGGCATGCCCGCTGCCCCCGCGTGGACCCAGTTGAGCACGGCGGTGGCCGCGGCGCGGGATGCGTCGCGGTGGTATCGCTGCCAGTCGGTCTCGGCGTGCTGACCCAATACGTGCGACACGCCCAAGGCGACCCCGAAGGGCACGTTCATCAGCTGGCAGGCCTGCGCCACGGCGAACGCCTCCAACGACTCGGCGGCACAGCCGAGCTGCCCGGGAACGCTGGAGGCGAACTCGGGATCGCGCGTGTCCGACAGAGGGCAAGCCAGCTTGACGCGGTGGACACGAGTGCGTTGGTTCCCCAGCAGGCCAGCGGTCATCGCGCTAGGCGCCTCGATCTGGGTCTGCATCGGGGTGGGATACACGGCGTGGCCGCCGCGCACTGCGTGGTCCAGTAGGCGCAGCTCCTCGGCCACGACGACGTCCAACGGCTGAAAACCCGGTTGACCAGGGTAGATCCCGGCGGTGCCCACCAACACCACGGCCCGGGGCCCGAGCTGCACCAAGCGCTTCGCGGTCCACGCCCCCGCGACCCCCATGCCGACCCCGCACACCTTGGCGCTCACCGTCAGCCCGAAGACCGAACCATGCAGCGCTTGCCCCAGGTGGTCGCGCAGCCCAATCAAGGCGGGTGGGTGCGCCCCCACGACCAGCACGTCGACTGCGCTCATCCGATCCTCCGATGTCCATGCACTCCGTGCAGGCGGGTCGTGTCCACTCGGATCGAGAGCAGCAACGTGAACAGCCGCCGCGCCGTGTCGTGGTCGATCCCCAGGGGCCGCAGCTCTCGCTTCAGCGTGCGAGCGATCTTGTCGTGGGTCGCCTTCTTGGCCATGTCGAGCGCCTCGAGGCGCATGACACCGCCCCCGTCTTGGTCGAGGCTCGCGATCTGACGCACCAAGTCCACGTACTCGTGGATGCCATCGCGAAGGGTGTGGTGCAACACACGCGCCTCGGCCAACGCCGCCCCGTGGGCGTCGTATAGCGTCAGGGCGAACTGCTGCTCCGTGTGGGCGATGCTCAAGACGTCGCCCCCCTCTGCGACGACCGCGTGGCCGGGCTCGAGGAGCTCCTGGACGTTCGCCTCCCACTCGATCTGGCGGACCTCGCTGGCCGCTGCGAGCGTCTCGGCGTCGATGACGATGTCACGGAGAGACATGTTGGCGAGGGTATCAGGCTTTCAATCACGACGGCTTGATCCATTGTCAGGGTTTCTGCCTATTCCCTCTGGAAAGAAGGGCTCGATCGGGCGATACTCTGCTCGTTCGCCGCGAGGTGAACATTCATCCGTGGCCGACGTCGGAGACGCGGCGCCCGAGGTCGTTCGGGCAGCGACACGGACACTCGAGGAGCACGCTGGTATGGCGCGACGCGATGGAACGCGACGACTTAATGGCACTTGGCTCGCGCTCTTGGGCGCGCTCGTGCTGGCGTCCGCCGTCGCGAGCGCGCAGTCGGATCGCACGCAGTATTTCATCGACCTGCTCGGCACATCGACGTCGTTCAGCGTGCGCGCGCAGGCCGCCCTCGCGCTCGGCCGCGTGCCTCCGTCCAACGATGTGCGGACCGCGTTGACGGCGGCGCTGCGGGACGAGGCGCCCGCCGTGCGCGCGGCCGCCGCGTCCGCCATCCAACGCCAGGCAGACACGCAGCTCCTCGCGACGCTCCGGTCCGCGGTGCAATCCGAGCGCGACCCCACCGTGCGTGATGCAGAGCGTCGCGCGATCGCGAGCTTGGAGTCTGCCGGAACGAGCGGGAGCAGCAGCGCGACCGCGTCGACCGGCTCGACGACCACACCGCGGAGCACGGGGACCCCGCGCTACTACGTCGCCATCGGGCAGCCGGGCGACAACTCGTCGGCGCTCAGCGCAACCCAGGTCGCGTCCCTGCAGCGCTACATCACCGATCAAGTGGGGGGTGTCGAAGGGGTCGTGCTGGCCCCCGCGGGCGAGACCCCAGCGGCCGGGACGCGAGCGCTCCGCTCCAACCGCCTGGTCGGCTACTTCATCGACGCCTCGGTGGTGAGCGTCGAGGAGGCCGCGGACGGAACGTCGGCCCGGGTCTCGGTCATCCTCGCGACATACCCAGGGCGCGACATGCGGGCGATGCTCAGCGGTTCGGCGCGGGTCCCCAACGCGCGCGGCGCCGACGCCGTCCAGCGCGCGGTGCAGGGGGCTGTGCAGGGCGCTCTGCGGCGACTGTCACAGGCCATGGAGGCCAGCGGGGCACGTGCCTCGCGCTGAGCGAAAGCCTGAGCGACTCACCATCGTGAGGGCGACGTGACCGAGAAGTTGAGGCCCTGGGCGCTGCGGCATACGATCCCCGCAGCCGCGCTGGCCGGTGCGGTGGCTCCCGACGGATGAACGACACATGACCTCCCAGGCCCCTTCAGCCAGCCCGCCCAAAGGCGGAAAACCAAAGCGTCACCTCCGCAACTACCTGCTGGATCCGCGTTTCCAGCTCAAGTACACGGGCATGGTGGTGTTGGTGACCGTCGTGGTCGCCTCGGTTCTGGGGACGTTCGCGTACAGGTCGTCCAAGGCGCAAACGGAGAGCCTCACGATCCAGATGGCGATGATGGACCTCGATGGGTCGCTACAAGGCAGCCTGGAGGAGATGTCTGCGGAGCGCGATCGGGAAGTGCTCCTCAGCATCGTGGGGGGTATCGTGCTGATGGGCCTCGTGCTCGGCTGCACCGGGATCGTCGTCACCCACCGCCTGGTGGGCCCTGCCTACAAGCTTCGTCTGCTCATCCACGAGGTCGCCAGCGGCAAGCTGAAGATCATGGGCAAGCTCCGCAAGGGTGACGAACTGCAAGAGGTGTTCGAGGCGTTCGCGGAGATGATCACGTCCCTCCGGGCAGCCCAAGCGAAGGAGATCGCCGAGCTCGATGCGGCCATCGCACACGCGCGCGAGGCGGGTGTCCCAGCGGAGCAGCTGGTGGCGCTCGAGGGCGTCCGCGATCGTATGCAGGCCGCGATCGACTGATACGGACGCCGCCGTCGGACCGAGGCGGGAGGGCATGTCACAGGGTCGCGCTACGGCTGGGACATGACTCTCGAGCGACAACGACTCGCCCGCCGCGCGGAAGAGCAAGTGGCGGAGTACCTGGTGCGGAGGGGCTTCCGCGTGATCGGCATGAACGTCCGCGCAGGGCGATTGGAGCTGGACGTCGTGGCCGAGCGTCGCGGGCTCGTCGTGGTGTGCGAGGTTCGAGCACGCAGCAGCGATCGGTTCGGCTCACCTGCCGAGACGATCGACTACCGGAAGGTCGCGCGCGTACGTGAGGCCACGCGTCGTTGGCTCGAGCGGGAAGGGCGTCTGGGACAGGCCGTGCGGTTGGATGCGGCGGCGCTCACGTTCGATGGACCGCAGGCGACCGTGGGACGCATGGAGTACTACGAGGGCGCCCTCTGAATTCGTCGGGCTTGGGGCGCAAAGAAAAGCGCCACCCTTGTGAGGCGGCGCCGATGTCGAGTTGCTGTCGAGGGCAGCTCACATCTCGGGGACGGTATCTTCCTCGAGGACGCAATAGCCGCCCTGAATACCCGTGCCCCCCTGCTCGAGGATCGTCTCGCACACGAAACCGTTCGGGCAGTTGCAGGTGGGGGTGTTGGAGCCCGCCGGCGCGTCGCAGCGGCAGGTGCAGTAGACGCTGTTTTCGTTCTCGGTGGAGTCCGAGGGCAGGCCATCGATCTTGTACACCATGCAGACTCGGGTGCGGCACTGGACCGAGCTGGTCTCGAGGTAGACCTCGTTCGGATCGAAGCCACCACCAGGGACGCTCTCGGGATCGCACGGATCGCCTACGCCAGACGGTGGAGCGCAGGCGAGCAGCGAGAGGCCGAGCACGAGGGAGGCGGCGGCTCGCAGGAGCTTTGGAGAACGAGGGAAAAGCTGAGACATCGATGCTCCGGAGAGTGAAAACAGGCCTCGGTGTGGGCCCGCGGAGGAGACCAGCGCGGCAAGACCCAAGAGTCGTCGAGGATGGGTGTCTAGGTCAAGGAGAGGTGTCGTCGGCGCACCACTCACTCACTCGGTGCCCGACATGACTCCGGAACCTACTCAATCTCACGATGACGCGTCAAGCAGCACGAGCGACGAACGAAGCCGCATCCACTCGCGGTCGGAGCGCCCGGAAGACGATGCTTGACATTCGCAGCCAGGTCTTCTTATGATGGCCTCCCGATTTAGGTCCAACTTGCCGTTTTTATTGAAGATTCAGGGTCGCCGCCGTGGCCCTGTGCACGCGGTACGTTGGCCCGCCTTGAGGAGCGAAACGATGACTCGTTGCAGTCTACTGGGAATCTGGTTCGTCACGACCGCCATGGCGCTGGCCGGGATGGCCTCGTCCGCCGCCGCACAGGACATGACCTTCGGTGAAGAGGAGGTGGCCACGGTTCCGCAGGCCCCCACCGAAGGCCCCCCGTCCCCTCAGCTCTCCGAGGCGCTGCGGCTGTACTCTGCCAACGAGTACGCGCAGGCGGCCATCATCTTCCAGCGCATCATCGATGGAGAGACCACCGACAACGCTGGCAATGTGCACAAGTCCCAGTTCTTCCTCGGCAAGTGCTTCTACCACCTGCGCTTCTACCAGTCGGCGCTCGTCATCTTCGACGAGATCGGCCAGCTGGGTGAGGGCCACCTGTTCTTCGCCGAGACGCTCCAGTGGCTCGTGCAGCTCGCATCGCAGCTGCCCGAGCCCGCGGGCATCATCGAGAAGATCGGTCGCTACGGCGTCGCGTCGCTGGAGGCGTTCAACACGCCCGCGTCGGCCGAGCTGTACCACCAGCTGCTCTACCTGATGGGCCGTTACCTGTACCAGGACGGCGACTTCGAGCAGGCCGCGGAGCTCTTCGGTCGCGTGCCGCCCAGCTCCATCTACTTCGTCGACGCCAAGTTCTTCCAGGGCATCACGAACGTGCGTCTGCGTCGCGCTCGCCCGGCGGTGCGCGCGCTGCGTGCCATCCTCGAGGGGCTCGACGCCGGCACGGTGCGCACGGACGATCCGGACCGCGTACGCAACCTCGCCTGGATCTCGCTGGCGCGCGTCTACTACACAGCCGCGAACCGAGTCGACCCAGCCACGGGCGACCGCGAGGTCGACGGCACCATCCTCGGTCAGGCGGTCGAGTCGTGGAACCAGGTGGAGGTGTCCTCCGAGTACTGGCTGGACGCGATGTTCGAGTCGAGCTGGGCGTTCTTCCTGGCCGACCAGTTCTCCCGCGCGCTCGGCAACGTGCACAGCCTCGAGTCGCCGTACTTCCCGCAGGCCTACTACCCCGAGGCCCTCGTCATCAAGGCCGTGACGTTTTTCGTCAACTGCCAGATCGACAACGCCGAGGCGACCATCCGCAGCTTCCACGAGCGCTACGATCCCGTGCGCGACGAGCTGGAGGCGACCCTGCAGCAGTTCCAGGACAACACCGCGTTCTTCGAGTTCCTCCAGCGCGTGCGTTCGGGTGAGGCGGACCTGTCCCCGCGCATTCGCGGCCTCATCACCTCGGCGATGTCCGATCGCACGCTGTTGCAGAACGTCGAGTACGTCCGCCTGCTGGACTCCGAGGAGGCGCGCCTGAACGAGATGAGCGAGGCGTTCCAGAACTCGGGCGCGGGCGGCCGCGTCCTGCAAGACGTCGCCCTGGCCAAGTCGTTCGCCGTCGACCAGACGGGCGACCTGGCCCGCGGCCGCTACAACCGCCTGATCGACGAGCTGATGGACCTCAGCAACCAGGTGGACACGGTGGAGGTCGAGATCGTTTCGTTCCGCCGTGACGAGCTCGACCAAGAGCAGCAGCAGCAGCTGTCCGAGATCCGGACCGCGGCCCGCGGCGACGTCGTCGTGGACGAAGAGCACCAAATGTGGCCGTTCGACGGTGAGTACTGGCGCGATGAGCTGGGCTTCTACCGTCAGCAGGTCACCAACCAGTGCGGTAGGTGAGCGATGAAACGAAACCAGAATACTCGAGTTGGTGTGCTGCTGGCCTTGGCCGCCCCCGTCTACGCGGCGGCGTTCGGGCCGGCCGTGGCCGCTGCGCAGACCGGTGGGGTGTGCATCCCGCCGAACGTCCGCGAAGAGGTGGAGTCGTGTCAGGAGGGCCTCGAGCGGCGTGAGGTGCGCGCAGGCTCGCGCGCGCCTTCCGGCGTCGGGCCGGATCAGCGGGCCGCACAGGAGTCGGCTGGTCCCGGGTACGAGATCGACCGTCAGGCAGAAGCCCGCGGGCAGGCGATCCAGGCGCGCCAGCGCGCCCTGGTGGAGCAGGAGGTGACGCTGCTGCGTCGCTTGGTGCGCAACACGCGCCAGACCGACGCGCGCCGCCCGGAGATCCTCCTGCGTCTCGCGTCGACGCTGTTCGAGTACCAGTCGGCGCTCAACGCGGACGTGCAGTCGTACAACGAGCCGATCTACGAGCACTGCAACAACCACCCGAACCGTCAGCGCTGCACCGAGCAGCGTCAGGCGCAGCAGGCCGCGCGCGACCGCCTCTCCGAGGCGCAGCGCGACACCATCCGCGCCTACTACCAGTTGATGACGGAGCACGCGGACTACCCGCGCATGGACGAGGTGCTCTTCTCGCTGGCCTTCGGTCTGAGCGAGATCCGCGAGCACGACCAGGCGCGCGAGGTGTACCTCAAGCTCATCCAGGACTACCCCACCAGCCGCTTCGTCCCGCACGCGTACCTCAGCTTTGGCGAGTACTACTTCGACGAGGGCGACATGGACGCGGCGCTGCGCTTCTACGCCAAGGTCGTCGAGTATCCGCCCGAGAACAACTCGGTCTATGGCTACGCGCTCTACAAGACCGCCTGGGCCCAGTACAACAACGAGAACTTCCGCGGGTCGCTCCAGGCCTTCGTGCAGGTCATCGAGTTCGCGACGCAGAACGAGTCCGCCACGGACGGCGGCAACCTGGCTCGCAAGTCGCGCCTCGAGCTCATCATGCCGTACGCCCGCACGGGCTCGCCCAACCAGGCCCTGCGCTTCTTCCGGCGCTACGCCACGGACGAAGCCGAGGCCCTGCGCATGCTCGAGTCCCTTGGAGAGCAATACTACGACACGGGTCACTGGGACGAGACCATCGCCGTCTATCACCAGCTGATGGCGGAGAGCCCCAACAGCGACCACCTCTGCAAGTGGCAGTCGAAGGTCACCAACGCGACCATCTCGAAGAACTCGGACCGCCAGGCCCACGTGCGCGAGCTCAGCCGCCTGCGCGACATCCAGGCGCGCTTCGTGGCCGACGAGTCGCACCCCGCGTCCGCACGCAACGAGTGCAAGGCGGAGACGGCGACCGTGCTCCTGTGGCAGGCCGTCGGTCTGCACCGTGAGGCCGTGGGTGCCGACGAAGAGCACCCCGGCACCAACAACGTGGAGACCATGCGCGCGGCAGCGGCGCTCTACCAGCTCATCCTGGACGGGTATCCGGACCTGGACGAGCTCGAGTTCTCCGACATCGACGAGCGTGACCGCCCCACGCGATACCGCATCAGCTACTACGCCGCCGAGCTCCTGTGGAAGATGCAGGACTGGCAGCGTTGCGGTCCGGCGTTCGACGCGGTGGTCAGTCTCGACCCACGGGGCGAGTACACGGCGGACGCCGCGTACGCCGCCGTGCTCTGCTACAACAACCTGTACCAGGCGCAGTACCAGAGCCGCGAGGGCGAGGTCCGTTCGGCCACGCCGGCGGCCGAGGGCAGCGCGGAGGCGGCAGCGCAGTTCGCGTCGCGCGAGCTGACGCCGCTCGAGGCGGGCATGGTGCGCGCGTTCAACCGCTACCTGTGCTTCGTCACCGAGGCGGACGAGGTGGTGATGGTCAAGTACCGTCGCGCCCGCATCTACTACGAGGCGAACCACTATCAAGAGGCCGCCATCGCGTTCCGCGACATCGCCATGAACCACCCGCAGGCGGAGCAGGCGGAGTTTGCGGCCAACCTCTACCTGGACAGCCTGAACGTGCTCGGGACGCAGATCGGCAGCGGCAACGCGGCTTGTCTGACCGAGATGGAGCAGGCCATCCCGCCGCTGACGCAGCTCTACTGTGCGACGCCGGCTCGCCAGCAGCAGTTCCAGGACCTGTGTCCGGTGCTCACGACCATCCAGTGTCAGCTGCGCCGCAAGCAGGCCGAGCTCTTCGAGCGCAACCACCGCTACCGCGAGGCAGCCGGTGTGTATCGCGACATCTACGTCGAGTTCCAGGACTGCGGTGCCAAGGACGAGCTGCTGTGGAACGCTGCGCTGAACCTCGAGGCGGCCAACCTGGTGGGTCTCGCCATCCAGGCGCGCCAGAACCTCATCCGCCTCCACCCCGACAGCCCGCTGGCGGCCAAGTCGGTCTACCTGATCGGCGCGAACTACCAGTCGCTAGCTTTCTACGAGCGCGCCGCGGAGTTCTACGAGCGGTTCGCCCGTGAGTACCCGCGCATGGACGGCAGCAGCTGCACCGACCAGGAGCGTGCGGACGACCTGTGTCCCAGCGCTCCTGATGCCCTCCGCAATGCCACTCTGTTCCGGATGGGCCTCGGCGACACGGAGCAGGCCATCGCGAACGCGGAGCTGTTCTCCACGAACTATGCCCGCACGCGGCCTCGCGAGACGGCTCAGGTGCACTTCTCGATCGGCTCGATCTACGAGCGCACCAACCAGCCGGACCACACCATCCGCTACTACCGCCACTTCCTGCGGGACTTCTCGCGCACGGCGGCGCCACATCAGATCATCCAAGCCAACACGGCCATCGGTCGCGCGATGTGGGCCCAGGACGACCAGGGCGGCGCGGCGGGCAACTTCCGTGCGGCAGCGGCGGCGTGGCGCAACAACGCTGCGCGGCGCATCCTCGCGATGGAGGATGTTTCGCAGGAGGAGCGCGTCCAGTGGGTGCGACAGGCAGTCGACGCCACCGCGGAGGCCCTCTTCTACCTCGCGGAGTACAAGTTCCACGAGGCCCAGGCCATCCGCTTCCCCGAGTACCGGGGTGGACGCAGCCTGGACCGCGTGAACCGCTGGGCCACCACGGAGTTCACGCAGTGGGTGCAGCGCAAGTTCGCGGCCATCGGTGCAGCGATCAACGAGTACAACAAGATCGCCACCGTCACGGTGGAGATCGAGGGTACGGGCACCATCGACTCGCCTCCGTGGCAGATCGCTGCTGCGTCGCGCATCGGTGAGATGTTCGATCGCTTCGTGCAGAACTTCCGCGAGGCGCCCATCCCGGCCGAGATCGAGCGCGACGAGGAGCTGTATGGCATCTATGCGGACGCTCTCGACAACGCGTCTCAACCCTACTTGGTGGAAGCGATCGACAAGTACCGCTTCTGCCTCACCACGGCCACGAACGTGCGCTGGTTCAACCAGTGGTCCCGCGCTTGCGAGGCCAACCTGAACCGCCTCAACCCGCGTGAGTACCCGATGTCCGCCGAGCTGCGGGGTCCCCCCGACTTCGTCGTGGAGCCCCCGTCGCGACCGGGCATGGAAGAGCTGGGATCGGGTGACAGCGCAGAGACCACCGGCGCAGCGGGTGGCGAATCGGGAGATCAGTCATGAAGACTCTTCGACACATCAGCACGGGCCTCACACTCCTCGGCCTTGCCACCGCCAGCGTCGGTTGCGGCGGCGGTGGCGGCGGTGGCGGCGAGGGCAGCAGCGGCGGCGAGGCAGCCGTCACGGATGGAGGCGCGACGGTCACGAGCGCCTCGGGTGACACCGTCTCGGTCGAAGCGCACAACCGCTGGACCAACGCCAACGAGCTGTTCGCACGCTACGAAGAGCAGGGCTGGAACGAGAGCCGCTGCGAGGAAGTGGAAGAGGCGTACGAGGCCACGTTGGGCGCCCAGCGCTCATTGGCCGAGGCCCACTACATGGCCGGTCTGACCATGACCCGCTGCGGTGACCAGTCCGCGGCGCGACGTCACTTCGAGCGAGCGCTCGGGGTCACGTCCACCATGTGCAAGCCACGCGTGGCGCTCGGGCTGATGTCGCTCGAGGCGGGCAACGTCGCCGAGGCGCGTACCGCGTTCACCCAGGCCATCGCGGACAACCCGGCCACCTGCTCGTCGGGCTACACCAACCTCGCCATCCTGCAGCGCCGCGAAGCGGCGGGGCAGCAGGGCGAGGCGCGCGACAACACCGAGACGGAGGCGCTGAACAACCTGCGTCGCGCGCTCGCCATCGACTCCGCCGACATGGCGGCCTACAACCAGATGGCGCTGCTGTACTACCGTCGTGGTCAGCGGAACAACCCGGCCGCGTACGACCTGGCGGAGATCGTGTGCCGGCAAGCGCAGCTGCTCACGGACACCTACGCCCCCATCTACAACACTTGGGGTCTCATCAAGGTCGCGCGGGGTGACGTCAACGGGGCGCTGCGCTTCTTCGCGCGTGCCATCGTCATCGACAACTCGCTCTATGAAGCGCAGATGAACTTCGGGCAGATCACCTTCTCGTTCCGCGGCTACGCGGACGCGCGCGGGGCGTTCTCGCGCGCGCTCGAGCTGCGGCCCAACAGCTACGATGCCGCCCTCGGGCTCGGAGCTGCGCTGCGCGGCTTGAACGAGGTGGAGCAGTCGGAGGCGCAGTACAACCGCGCGATCCAGCTCGACGCCAACCGTCCAGAGGCCTACTACAACCTGGGCATCCTCTACCACGAGTACCGCGGTGGCTCGATCCCCGAGCTGGAGCGCGCCAAGCAGTACTACGAGCAGTTCGTGCAGAAGGCCGGGCGAGCGCCGCGCTACGCGGAGACGGTCACATTGGTGACCAACCGTTGCGCAGAGGAGGCTCCCCAGCGCGGTCGCCGTCGTCGCGGCCGGGCTTCCAACTGCGCCCCCGGACGCATTCAGCAGATCGAGCAAATCATCGCCGCCGTCCGCGAGGGCGAGGCCATGCAGCGCGAGGTCGAGGAGATGCAGCGCCAGCAAGAGGCACTGGAGCGTGAGGCTGCGGCCGAGGGCGGCTGATCGCAGTCCGGCAACCGGAGAGGCCTCGTGGGTGTTTCCTGCGAGGCCTTTTTTGTGGCCGGGGAACTTTCGCCGAGCGGCGTTGTCACACCGGCGTATCCCTCTCTTGCTGGTCTCGTTCTCCGCACTAGAGCGTTGACCATCGGAGCCCGCAAGGGATACGATGCGACGTCGGTCCATGTACGCCGCAGTTCCTTCGCTCGGCAGCGCGACAAGAGGAAGATCATGAAAGAAATCGCAAAACTCGTAGTGCTGGGTGCGGCCCTGTTGCTCGTCGATTTGTCGTTTGGCTCGTCCAACGCGTCCGCCCAAGAGCCGGAGACCACCGAATTCAACTTCGAAGACGGTGATCTGGTGACTGGCGATCTCGTGCGACCGAACGGCGAGCTCCTCAACGTGCGGCGTCGCGGGCGCCGCTCGACCCTCATCCGGATTCGCGAGCACTTCATCCCCGAGATGCTCAAGTCCGTCGAAGACCTCTGAGATCCCGTCTGACGACCGCCCAGCAACGGCTGTCTGGAGAAGCTAGTGGCACACAACATCCCGATCTCGTTCAAGATCTACGCCGGCGACGAGCTCGTCCGGACCGAGTCGCTCACGCAGGACATCATCAAGGTCGGCAAGCTGCAGTCGTCGCACTTGCGCATCGACGACGACAACGTCTCGCGCATGCACGCGGTCATCGAGGTGACCAGCCCGACGGAGGTCTTCATCATCGACCTCGGGTCTGCGTCTGGGACAGTCGTCAACGGCAAGAAGGTCAACAAGGCTCAGCTCAACTCCGGTGACGAGCTGACCTTGGGTGGCAGCCGCGTCGTCGTCGAGATCGGGGCCGCCGCAGCGGTTGCCGCTCCGCCGCCGGCTGCTCCACCGCCGCGTGCCCCCGCGCCTCCGCCCATCGCCAAGGCGGCGCCGCCCGCGCCCGCGGCCGCGGCCGCGCCGGCCGCCCCCGCGGCGCCTGCGGTTGCTGCCGCGCCTCCGCCGCCCAAGCCTGCTGCGCCCGCGGCCACCCCGTTCGCGGCCTCCGCAGCCGCCCCAAACCCCTTTGGGGCGGCCAAGAAGGCGCTCCCGAATCCGTTCGCACCACCCCCGACCACGAGCAGTCGCTCGCTGGAGGACGTGGACCTCAGCACCATCGACCCGGAGAAGCTCACCTATGGGGTCGTCGCGAGCGGCCCCCCGGTCGACCCCAACGAGGTCGAGACAGCGGAGCAGGCGCTCGAGGTCATGGTCATGTGGGGCAAGTCCGTGCTCCACGTCGACCACCTGAAGCCAGCTCGCACGTTCTGGGTGGGTGAGCCCGAGGGCAAAGAGGAGGTGGACTACCTCATCGCTCCGGACATCCTCGGGATGTCGCGCATGCCCGTGTGCGTGGTCAGCGGCGGATCCACCGCGATGGTGTTCCCACAGGGAGCCACTGGCGAGGTGATGATCGGCGACCAGACGACGGCCATCGAGAGCATCAACCTCGGCGCGTGCCCGGAGGTTCCGAACGCCCAGCAGTACCTCGTCCCGGACGGCGCGATGGTGCGCGTGAACTGGAAGGGGTTCACGTTCATGGTGCGCTCGGTCAAGGCGGGTAAGAAGGTCGCGACGGGCTTCTCGCTCGACTGGGTACCGCTCGCCTATCTGGGCGGCGTGATGCTGTTCGTCGGGGCACTGCTCACGGCGATGTACTTCTCGCCTCCGCCCGTCGCTGGCTTGAACAACGACATCATCGACCCGAACAGCCGCTTGGCGCAGTTCATCATCGAGCCCCCCGAGACGGAAGAGCCGCCCGAAGAAGAAGAGGAGGCGCCGAGCGAGGACGCTGGTGGCACCGGTACGGCGCACGAGGGGGAGAGCGGTGCGATGGGTGACGAGCGCGCGGAGCGCACGGACAACCACTACTCCATCCAGGGTGACGCGAACCCAGAGGATCAACAGATGGCGCGCCAGGAGGCGCGTGAGCAGGCGGCCACCGCTGGTGTCGTCGGCGCACTGGCCGCGCTCTCTGGCTCGTTCATGTCGCCGACCTCGCCCTACGGTGGCGACCAGGCCATTGGCGCGGGGGAGATCAGCGCGCTAGGCGCCCTCACGGGGTCGCAGGCGGGCTCCAACTTCGGCATGGGCGGCCTCGGCCTCACGGGCACCGGTCGTGGTGGTGGCGGCTTCGGCCAGGGCACCATCGGCATGGGCACCATCGGCACCATCGGTCACGGCAGCGGCCGTGGAACGGGCAGCGGCATCGGTGACGGAGGCGGCCTCGGCGATCGTCAGGCGTCCCGCCCGCAGATCCGCCCGGGTACGGCGGCGGTTCGTGGTTCGCTCTCGGCGGACGTCATTCGCCGCGTGGTGCGTCGCCACCTCGGCGAGGTGCGCTTCTGCTATGAGCAGGCCCTGAACTCGCAGCCTGACCTCCGCGGTACGGTCTCCGTACGCTGGATCATCTCGCCCACCGGGTCGGTGACCACCTCCACCGTGTCGGGGTCCACGCTCGGCAGCGCACGCGTCGAGAGCTGCGTTGCGTCGGCGGTGCGTCGCTGGACCTTCCCGGCGCCGGATGGTGGCGGTCTGGTCTCGGTCACCTATCCGTTCACGCTCGAATCCAACTGAGCCCACGCGGCTTCCCAAAGAAAACGGCGCCCCTCAGAGGGCGCCGTTTTTCGTGGCGTGCACGCATGTGCCAAGCGTGTCTTCCCCGAACATCGTGCAAGTGAGCAAAGTTTTGCATTGTGATCTGCTCGCCGAATTCCGTACCATCGGTGCCCCATGAGCCGGCTTCAGACCATCGGTTTTTCACTGGTTTTTTTCGTGATTCTGACGGGCGGCAATTGCTCCCGCGCGCGCGTCGAGTCGATGACCCACATGAACGTGGGCGTCGCCGCAGCGCGCACGGGACGCTACGCAGACGCGAAACAGGAGCTCGAGCGCGCCATCGCGCTCGATCCCACGAATGATCAGGCGTTCTTCAACCTCGCGATCGTCCACATGGAGCTGTCCGAGTGGGAGGTGGCGGAAGAGCACTTGAGCCGCGCCATCACCGTCAACCCCGAGCCTGCCGGTTATCACGAGAAGCTCGGCACCGTGCGCATGCAGCTCGAGCAGTGGGAGCGCGCGAAGGAGGCCTTCGAGGGCGCCATCGCGGCCGACCCGAACGTCTTCAAGGCGTACTACAAGCTGGCGCAGTGCCTCGAGCGACTCGACGACCCACACGGCGCGCTGGTCAACTACACCGAGTCGGCCCGACGCGGCCCGCGCTTCATCGAGGCGTACGTCGCCCTCGGTCGTCTCTATGCGGACCAGGGCTTCCCGGAGCTCGCCACGCGCGTGCTGCGCAGCGGCCTCGACGTCGCCATTCCGCGTACGGACGAGCAGGCGCAGCTCTATCACGTGCTGGGCACCATCCAGCAGGAGCAGGGCAACTACGCGGCCGCGGTGGAGTCCTTCCGCGCGGCGCTCGACATCATGCCGGGCATGAGCGATGCGCTGTTCTCCATCGGCTGGACGTACGCCGAGATGGACCAGCGTGAGGAGGCCGTCCGGTACCTGGAGATGTACGTGGCCGGCGCGGGGCAGAACGCTTCCGAGCACTACGTGCGCGCCGCGCGTTCCAAGCTGGATCAGCTTTCACTGTAGGCCCCCCACCCCCCAACTCAGAGACGCAGGGCGCGGCTCCTTCCGAGCGTGAAGAGCGCGACCCCATCATTCAGCGGGAATCAAGAGCATGTCCGACGAGTACGAGATCGACGACACCGCAGCAGCAGAGATGGCAGACGACACGTCGGACGCAGAAGCGTCCGCTCCAGCGCCCCTTGCAGAGGAACAGGAAGAGGTCTCCATGGAGTTGACCGCGGAAGAGCAGGCTCAGATCGCCGAGCTGGATGAGGCGCTCGAGAAGTTCGAGGGGCAGAAGCGCTGGTCGGATTACATCCGCACGCTGCTGCAGAAGGCCGAGATCTTCCGCGATCCGGAGATGAAGGCCAACCTGTATCGCGCGGCGGGCATGCTCTACCTCGACCGCTCGAGCAACCAAGCCGAGGCCATCAAGTGCTTCGAGCACGTCCTCGAGGTCGCTCCGAACGACATCGAGTCGATGACGCGACTCAAGGAGATGTACGAGAAGCGCCGCGACTGGGAGAGCCTGATTGGCATCATGGGTCGCGAGGCGGAGATGCTCGACCCAGCCGACCGGCCGCTGCGCTTCGTCGAGATGGCCGAGCTCGCGACCGAGCGCTTGCGCAAGCCCGACATCTGCATCGACTTGTGGAAGCGGGTGCTCACGGTAGACCCGTCGAACGGGTCCGCGCTCGACGCCCTGTCCAACCTGTACGAGCGCGCGCGCGAGTGGGAGCCACTGGCCGGTGTGCTCGAGGTCCTGTGCGAGGGCAACGCGGACGAGAGCAAGCTCCTGGCCGACCTGCAGAAGCTCGGCATGATCTACGCCGACAAGATCGGTGATGACGCCGGAGCCGTGCGCGCCTTCCAGCGCGTGTTGGCGCTCGATCCGAACGACCGTCGGGCGCAGGAGCAGCTGAAGCGCCGCTATGTCGCGCTCAAGGCCTGGGACGACCTCGAGCTGTTCTACGCCGACAGCGAGAAGTGGGACGAGCTCATCCGTCTGATCGAGAAAGAGGCGGACGGGAAGGAGACGCCCGACGAGGAAAAGATCGATCTCCTGTTCCGCGCGGCCCGTCTGTGGGAGGAGAAGAAGGAAAAGCCCGACCGAGCGGCGCGCGCGTACGAGAAGGTGCTCGACATCGACGCGGACAACCTGCGCGCAGCGGAGTCACTCTCGCCCATCTACGAGAGCGCCAATGACCCCCGCAAGCTGGTGGCCGTGTACGAGGTGCGCCTGCGGCACGTGACGGATCCCGACCAACGCGTGGCGCTGCTGCGCGAGACGGGTCTGCTCTACGAGGAGCGGCTGCGGTCACCGGAGCAGGCGTTCGAAAAGTACCTCGAGGCGTTCGGCGTGGCGCCGCATCAGGAGGTGGTGCGTGAAGACGTCGATCGTCTGTCCGCGGGTGTCGAGGGTGGGGTGGGGCGCGTCATCGAGGCCTACGCCGCTGCCATCGAAGCCGGGACGGACCCCGTGGAGGTGACCGAGCTGCGCATGAGCTTCGGCGCCGTGCTGACGCAGGCCGAGCGCATCGACGACGCCATCGCGCAGTACCGCGTGGTCTACGACGACGTGCCCGATCACGAGGGGGCCATCTCGGCGTTGGCCGAGCTGTATCGCCAGACGCAGCGCTTCAGCGACATGCTGGGCATCTACGACCGCCGCATCGAGCTCGAGTCGGATCCCGAGGCCCGGCGCCAGATGGCGTACGCGCGCGCGTCGCTGTTCGTGAACGAGCTGTCGGATCCAGCGCACGCCGTGGAGGCCTACCAGGCGATCCTCGCGGAGTACGGGGATGCGGAGGTGGACGCGTACCGCGCCCTCGACGAGCTGTTCGAGAGCCAGGGGCGGTGGGCCGACTTTGCGGACATCGTCGAGCGACGCATCCTCTTGGCGGAGTCGCCGGAGGAGGAGGCCGCCCTCAAGTTCCGGCTCGGCCGAGCGCTGGAAGAGCACCTCGACCAGAAGACGCGGGCCGTCGAGCTGTACCACGAGGTGGTCAGCGCGCTGCCCGAGCACGACGGGGCGCGCGAGGCCCTCGAGGCGTTGCTGGTGGACGAGACGGTTGGCGTTCAGTCGGCGCGCATCCTGGTGCCCATCTACCAGGTCCGCGAGGAGAACGAGCGGCTCATTCGCGCGCTGCGCGTGCTCCATCGCGGGACCGACGTGGCGGACGAGCGGCTCGAGCTGCTGACGCAGATCGGGGACGTCTACGCGTATCAGATCGAGAACCCCGCGAAGGCGTTCGACGCGTTCTGTGAGGCTCTCCGCGAGGTGCCCTCGGACGCCAACACGCTGGCGCGTCTCGAGGCGATGGCCATCGAGCAGGAGAGCTTCGCGCCGTTGGTGGAGTTGGTTGGCGAGCTCGCCGGCAGCGTCGAGGACACCGATCTGGCCCGCACGCTGTGGATCAAGGCGGCGCAGATCTACGACACCCAGCTGGGCAACGTCGACGGGGCGGTGACGGCCTACCGCAAGGTGCTCGATCTGGATCCAGCCGACCTCGAGGTGCTCGAGGCGCTCGAGAACCTCTACCGGCGCACCGAGCGCTGGAGCGACCTGGTGGGCGTGCTGCGCAGCCGTGTGTCCATCTCCGTCGATCCCGGCGAGCAGGAGATGATCCTGTCGCAGATGGCGCTCATCCACGATGAGTACCTGAACGAGCCGGAGTCGGCCATCTCGCTGCACCGCGAGATCCTCGAGATCGATCCCGCGAGCCAGAACGCGCTGTCCGCCCTCGACGGCCTGTTCGCTCGCCAGGAGATGTGGACCGAGCTGGCCGACAACGTCGACCGGCAGCTCGCGATGGCCGACGATCCGGACCGACAGATCGCGTTGATGCTGCAGCTGGCGCAGCTGCGCGAGACGCGGATGAACGCCACCGAGGCGGCCATCGAGATCTACCGAAACGTCCTCGATCGCGACCCCTCCAACGGCCCCGCCACCGAGGCGCTCGAGCGGCTGCTGCAGCAGCCCGAGCATCAGGTCATCATCGCCGAGATCCTCGAGCCCATCTACCTCTCGCACCACGAGTACCAGAAGCTCATCGGCGTGCACGAGATCCAGGCGACGCACGCCAGCTCGCCCGAGCGTCGGGTGGAGCTACTGCATCGCATCAGCGAGCTGCACGAGGAGGCTCTGGACGACGCGCAGGGCGCGTTCTCGGCCATGGCACGCGCGCTCGCCGAAGACCCAGCGAACGCCACCACGCAGGCCCAGCTCGACCGACTCAACATGATGATCGGCGGCGCCGAGCAGCTCGCCGCCGTCTACGAAGAGCGCGTGGCGACGGTGGAGGACCCCGTCCTCGCCGCGAGCCTCTACGTCAAGGCAGCCGAGATCCGCGAAGAGCAGCTGGCCGACACGGAGCGCGCCATCCAGCACTACCGCAAGGTGCTCGAGCTGGACGAGCAGCACCTCGAGGCCGCCAGCGCGCTCGAGCGCTTGTTCCACCTCAGCGAGCGCTACGAGGACCTGGCCGCGATCTACATGACCAAGGCCGGCATGCTGGCCGACCCGGACGAGCAGAAGGCGCACCTGTTCCGTGGCGCGCAGATCTACGAGGAGCTGCTCGAGCGCCCCGAGGCCGCCATCGGCGTGTACGGGAAGGTGCTCGAGATCGACCAGGAGGATCAGCAGGCCCTCGACAAGCTGATCGAGCTGCACCTGCGGCTCGAGCAGTGGCCGCAGCTGCTCTCGGTTTACGAGCGCAAGGCCGACATCGTCTACGACCCGGACGAGAAGAAGCGCATCTACGTCGAGATGGGCGCGGTGTACGAGCGCGAGCTCCAGGACGTCGCCAAGGCCATCGACACGTACCAGCGCATCCTCGAGATCGACCCCGAGGATCTCACGGCCATCCAGCGCCTCGACCAGCTGTACCAGACCACCGAGAACTGGTCGGAGCTGATGAGCGTGCTCGAGCGTGAGGCCGAGCTGGCGCACGAGCCGATGGAGGTCATCAGCTATCGCTACCGCATCGCGGAGCTGTGGCACCGCCGCCTGAACGATCCGAACCGCGCGGTGGATATCTATCGCGACATCTTCGACGTCGACCCCTCGCACGCTCCCACCACGGCCGCGCTCGAAGCGATGATCGCCGAAGGCACGGAGCCCGTGGCCGCCGCGTCCGTGCTCGAGCCCATCTACCGGCAGCTGGGCGAGTCCGCGCGACTGATCGCGGTGCACGAAGTCCAGATCCAGCACGAAGAGGATCCGCTCCGCTCCGTGGAGCTGCTCCATCAGGTCGCCGAGCTGCACGAGCTGCACCTCGACCAGACCAAGGAGGCCTTCAACGCGTACGCCCGCGCGCTCCCGCTCGACCACGCCAACGAAGTCACGCTGGGTTCGCTGCAGCGCTTGGCGGACGTGGTGGATGGTTGGAACGACGTGACGCGCCTGTACGACGTCGAGGTCGAGCGCATCCGTCGGGACGCGCCGCACGACGTCGTCGACATGGCGCTACGCACCGCGCAGATCTACGAGATCCAGGTTGGCGACGTGGACCGCGCCATCGATCGCTACAGCATCGTGCTCAGCGCGGATGACACCAACCTGGAGGCCATCAACGCGCTCGACCGCCTCTACGAGAGCACGCAGCGCTACGCGGAGCTCGCTGGCGTGTTGCAGCGCCAGGTGCAGGTCGCCGCGACCCCGGACGACATCCTGAACAACCAGTTCCGGCTGGGACAAGTGTATCAGCACCACCTCGGCGACGTGGACAGCGCCATCGAGCAGTACCGTGAGATCCTCGCCGCGGCTCCAGAGCATCAGCCCGCCATGAGCGCCCTCGAGCTGCTGTTCGCGGAGGGGGTGCGTCCACTGGTGATCGGCGAGATCGTCGAGCCCATCTACCGGATGAGCGAGTCGTGGGACCGGTTGCTCAACGTCCACGAGGTACAGCTGAACTACCAGAGCGACCCCCACGAGCGCGTGCACATGATGCAACGCATCGCGGAGATCGCGGAAGAGCGCGCCGCCGATCACGACCGGGCCTACGTCTGGGTGCAGCGCGCGTTGCTCGAGGATCCCAGCAACGAGCAGACGCTCGCCGAGGTGGAGCGCCTGGGTTCCGTCCTCGATCACTGGGCACAGCTGGCGAACACCTACGTGGACGCGCTCGCGCGCACCGAGGACACCGAGCAGAAGGTGGCTCTCGGGAAGCGTCTGGCGCGCGTGTACGAGGAGGAGCTGGCCGACGTCGCGCGCGCCGAGGAGACGTTCCGCTACGTGCTGAGCGTCGACCCGAACGACCACGAGGTGCTCGAGGCGCTCGACCGCATCTACGTCGCCAACGGCTCGCAGCACGCGCTGTCGGAGGTGCTGAAGCTGCGCGTCGCGGCCTCCGACGACACGGTGGACAAGGTCGACTTCTCGTTCCGCTTGGGGTCGGTCTTGGAGGACCAGCTCGGGCGCACGGAGGAGGCCATCGCGGTCTACCGCAAGATCCTCGACGAACTGGAGCCGGAGCACGCGGACAGCATCCGCGCGCTGCAGGTCATCTACACGCGGCAAGAAGACTGGACGAACCTTTTCGCGGTGTTCCAGAAGGAGCTGGGGGTGGTCTTCGGCGACGCCCAGCAGGGCGACATCACCGCCAAGATGGCGCGTCTCGCGACCGTGGAGCTGGGTGATCCCGAGCAGGGTGTCACGCTCTGGAAGCAGGTCCTCGAGCTCCGCGGAGAGGACGTCGAGGCCCTCAATGCCCTCGGCTCGATCTACGCCCACGCGGAGAACTGGAAGGATCTGGTCGACGTGCTCGACCGCGAGGTCGCCATCACGGACGACCAGGAGCAGCGCAAGGCCATCTACACGGACCTCGGGCGCGTCTGGTACGAGAAGCTGCAGCGCGACCGCAACGCGCTCGACGCCTGGGAAGAAGTGCTGGCCATCGAGCCGGGGAACATCGTCGCCCTGGCGAACATCAGCGAGATCTACCGCGCCGCGCAGCAGTGGCACGAGCTGGCCGACGCGCTCCATCGCACCGTCGAGGCTGGCGCGGCCACGATGGACGACGCGAGCATCACGCACGTCCACATGCAGCTCGGCAGCCTGTACGCCACGCAGCTGGAGCAACCGCTCGACGCCGCCGAGGCGTACCGCAACGCACTGGACGTCAACCCCGCGCACTTCGATGCGCTCGCGGCCCTCGAGGTCATCTACCGCAACGAGGGCATGTGGGAGGACGCCATCGGCGTCATGGAGCAGCGCGTCAACGCGCTCCCGGACGACAATGACAAGATCGCGCAGCTGCTCGCCATCGCGAACACGTGGGCAGGCGAGTACGGCGACGCCGACCGCGGCACGAGCGCGTTCCAGCGCATCACCGAGCTCTCGCCGATGCACAACGTCGCGTTTGCGCGCCTGGAGGCCCTGCACACCGAGGCGGGGCGGTGGGAAGACCTGATCGAGGTCTACGTGCAGCGTGTCGAGAACACGGGCAGCGCAGAGGAGCAGGTCGCGTTGCTCTGCAAGGTGGCGCACGTCAACGAAGACAAGCTGCGGCAGCTCGACCAAGCGTTCGACGCGTTGCTGCTCGCCTGGAGCGTGGACTTCACGAACCAGCAGACGGCCGACCAGCTCGAGGACATCACCCGCAAGACGAAGAAGTGGAACGACCTGCTCGCCACGGCCAATGCGTCGCTGCAGGAGACGGAGGACCCGGCCACCAAGATCGCGATCTGCCTCAACTGCGCCAAGTGGTACGGACAAGACCTCGGGCATCCCGAGTACGCCATCCCGTACTATCAGCAGATCCTGGCCATCGACTCGAACAACGTCCCGGCCATGCAGCAGATGGCGGCGCTCTACCGGTCGACGAAACAGTGGGACACGCTGGCCCAGGTGCTCGGCCGTCTGGTCGAGATGACCGACGACCCGGACGTCCTGGCCGATACCTACGTGCAGATGGGTCAGCTGGCCGAGACCCAGTTGAACATCCCGGAGCAGGCGGGTCAGTACTACGTCCAAGCGCTCGAGGCAGCACCTGCGAACGTCGCTGCCCTCACCGCGCTCGAGGGCGTGCACCGTCGCGAGGGGCGCTACCCCGAGCTGCTGAGCATCCTTCAGCGCAAGGCCGCCGCGCTCACGCAGCAGCCCGACATCCTGGCCGCCAAGCTGCAGGTCGCCGAGGTGTTCGAGGACCGTCTGGGTCAGCCGCAGGAAGGCATCCGCGTGTACCGCGAGGTGTTCGAGGCGGACGACACCAACCTCGTCGCCATGAAGGGCCTCGAGCGCCTCTACGCGCAGACCGAGCAGTACCAGGGTCTGCTCGAGGTGCTCGAGCGGCAGCTGGAGATCGCCGACACGGAGCGTGAGCGCATCACCCTGCTCACGCGCATCGCGCTGATGCAGGAAGAGGAGTTCGTGCGCCCGGCCATCGCCGCCGACCGCCTGGAGCAAGTGGTCGACATCGACCCGAACCACGAGCCCTCGCTGAACGGCCTGGCGCGCCTCTACCGCGGCATGCAGGAGTGGGACAAGCTCATCGACACCTACGAGCGGCACGTGCAAGCGACGCCCGAGCGCGCGGAGAAGATCCGTTTGTTCAAGGCGACTGGTGAGGTGTTCGCCGAGAACCTGAAGGACGTCGACCGCGCCATCGACAGCTACCTCAACGCCTTGTCGGTGGACGAGGAAGAGGTCGACTCGCTCGGCGCCCTGACCGTGCTGTACGAGGAGCGCGGTGATCACAGCTCCGCGCTCGACATGATGGGTCAGCTCGTGAAGCTCATCGACGATCCCGAGGGCATCATCGACCTGCGCTTCCGCATGGGTCGCATCCTCGAGGACGAGCTGGGGGACCGCGGCGGCGCGCTCGAGCACTTCGAGGCGGCCCTCGACGTCAACCCCGGCCATCTCCCGTCCCTCGAGGCGTTGCGCAAGATCCACCTCGACTCGGCGGACTGGCTCTCGGCGGCCAAGACGCTCCAGCAGGAGGTGGAGTACACGGAGGCGCCACGCGTCAAGTCCGAGCTCTTGGTGGAGCTGGGGCGCGTATACGCGGACAACTTGGACGAGCCCGACAAGGCGGTGCAGTCGTTCGCTCAGGCGCTCGCGTTCGACGAGGACAACGAGGACGCTGCGCTTCCCCTCGCGCAGCACCACTTCGACCTGGGCGGCCACGCCGAGGCGTACCCGCTGCTCTACATGCTCGGCAAGCGCGCCTCGAAGCGCGAGCAGGACGAGCAGCACCGCTTGGCGCTCATGCTGGGTGAGTCCGCGCTCGCCGTGGGCAACACCGAAGAGGCGATCAAGGCCTACAACAAGGCCTACCAAATCGACTCGGCGCACCTGCCCTCGCTCACGGGTGTGGCCGCGGCCTACTACGCCGCGCAGGACTGGGAGAAGGCGTTCAAGTTCTACCAGATGCTGTTGGTGCACCACCGCGACTCGCTCGGGCGCGAGGAGATCACCGACATCTTCTACCGCCTCGGTGTCGTCAAGCGCGAGCAGGACGAGAAGCGCAAGGCGCTCAACATGTTCGACAAGGCGCTCGAAGAGGACGCCTTCCACCGGCCCACGTTGCTCGCGGTCATCGGCTTGTACGAAGAGCAGCAGAAGTGGGACCAGGTCATCCACTACAAGAAGCAGCTGCTCGAGGTGGCCGAGACCGAGGACGAGCGCTTCGACCTCAACGTCGAGATCGGCGACCTCTGGAACGACAAGCAGAAGAACCCCGGGAAGGCCATCGAGTCCTACCGCGAGGCCACGTACCTCAAGCCGGACGACCACCCGGTCCTGCACAAGCTGCTGGCCGCGTACCAGCGCACCAAGCAGTGGGAAGAGGCCATCGAGATCATCGAACAGATCTCCGCAGCCGACAAGCGTGAGGCCGCGCGCGCGAAGTTCAGCTACACCATCGCCGTCATCCGGCGTGACGAGCTGAAGGACGTGGACGGCGCCATCGACAAGTTCAACGAGGCGCTGGACACGAACCCGAAGGAGCTCAAGGCCTTCGAGGCGATCAACAAGATCCTCACCGAGAAGAAGGACTGGAAGGGTCTCGAGCGCGCCTACCGCAAGATGCTCCACCGCATCATCAACATGCCCGACATGAAGGAGCTGCAGTTCAACCTGCTGCACACGCTGGGCATCATCTACCGCGACCGTCAGAAGAACTTCGACTCGGCCGCGGAGGCGTTCCGCATGGCATCGGGCATCAACCCCGACGCCGAGACCGTGCACGTCATCCTTGCCGAGCTCTACTCGGCGATGGACGGCAAGAACGCCGAGGCCATCGGCGAGCATCAGTGGCTGCTCAAGCGCGACCCGAACCGCGTCGAGTCCTACCGCGCGCTGTACAAGCTGTACTTCGACGCGCGCGCCTACGACAAGGCTTGGTGCGTGGCCGCGACGCTGTCGTTCTTGAAGAAGGCTGACAACGAGCAGCAGCAGTTCTTCCAGCAGTACAAGCAGGACGGCATGATCCGGCCCACGGCACGCATCGACAACGAGCGCTGGCTGAAGCTCCTCTTCCACCCGGACGAGGACCTCGTGCTCTCGAAGATCTTCGAGCTCATGGCGGTGCCCCTCTTCGCGGTGAAGGGCGCGTCCGACCAGGCGCTGAACCTGCACCAGCACAAGGCCGTCGACGTCGCCAACACGGACGTCATGTTCGCGCGCACGTTCGGCTTCGTGATGCAGGTGATGAACCTGGCCATCCAGCCGCGCCTCTTCGTGCTGCAGAACGTGCCCGGGGGCATGGCAGACCAGTGCAGCAAGCCGCTGCCCTCGGTCGTGGCCGGCAACGGCGTGCTCACGGGCTACAAGCCCCAGGACCTGACGTTCCTCATTGGGCGTCACCTGGCCTACTACCGCGGCGAGCACTTCATCCGCACCATGCTGCAGTCGCACACGGAGCTGCGCATGGTCCTCCTCGCCGCCCTCCGCATCGCTGGGGTGGGCGCGGCGGATCCGCAGGTGGACCAGTGGGCCCAGCAGCTGGTGCCGCACTTCCAGCAGGCGCAGGTGGACACCCTCCGCGGTCTGTGCCGTCGCTTCATCGACGCGGGTGGCGCGGCCGACGTGAAGGTGTGGATGCAGTGCGTGGAGTCCACGGCCATTCGCGCGGGCTTCCTGCTCTGCAACGACCTCGAGACGGCGGCCAACCTGGTTCGCCAGCTCCCGCCGGCCGGCACCGCGGACCTGCCCCCGGGCGACAAGCTGAAGGAGCTCGTGCTCTTCAGCATCTCCGAGCAGTACTTCGCGCTGCGTGAGGGCCTGGGCATCCAGATCCAGGTGTGAGCGCACAGCCCGGAGCGCTCTGACGCGGACCCCGACGAGAGAGCTCTCTGGTCGGGGTCTTCGCGTTTCAGGCGGCCTTCGTTGGCGCTTGGTGACGTCGTGGAGGTTCAGCGCCGCGCTCGCGTGTCGGACGTGCCGCGAAGGACGGGGCGCATTCCGCACGTTTGCGCGCCGAGGGCTTGCCCGACGCGCGCCTTCGAACTAGAACATGTTTCACTCTGGCGCCGCGCCCGTATCCGTCGGTCGCGTGCAGCCGTTCCCCGAGCCCGAGCCCCTAGGGTACCTCCATGACCGAGTGCTTCATCTACGACGCCGTGCGCACGCCGCGCGGCAAGGGTCGCAAGAAGGACGGCAGCCTGGCCGACGCCACGCCGCTCCACCTCGCCAAGACCGTGCTGTCTGCCGTGCCCGTGCGCGGCAGCTTCGACAGCGCGGCCATCGACGACGTGATCCTGGGCTGTGTCGAGCCCGTCATGGAGCAGGGCGCCAACATCGGCCGCTTGGCCGCCATGGCCGCGGGCTTCGACGAGAGCGTCCCGGGCTTCCAGGTCAACCGCTTCTGCTCGTCCGGGCTCGAGGCGGTCAACCTCGCTGCGGCGAAGGTCAAGGCGGGCGACGCCGACCTCGTGATCGGCGGTGGCGTAGAGAGCATGAGCCGCGTGCCGATGGGCGCAGCGGGCGGTTCGTGGGCGACCGACCCGGCCATCGCGTTCCCGACGCACTTCGTGCCGCAGGGCATCAGCGCGGACCTGCTGGCCACGCTGGATGGCCACACGCGGGATGACGTGGACAGCTTCGCCGTCGAGAGCCAGCGCCGTGCCAAGCAGGCCTGGGACGAGGGGCGCTTCGCGAAGTCCATCGTGCCCGTCGCGGACGTCATCGGCGTCACCATGCTCGCGCACGACGAGTTCATGCGCCCCGAGACCACGGTCGAGAGCCTCGGCAAGCTCGAGCCGAGCTTCAAGGTCATGGGCGAGAACTACGGCTTCGACGCGGTGGCCATCCAGCGCTACCCGCAGGTCGAGGCGATCAACCACATCCACCACGCCGGCAACAGCTCCGGCATCGTGGACGGAGCATCGGCCGTGCTGCTGGGCAACGCCGAGGCCGGCAAGCGGCTCGGCCTCACGCCGCGCGCCCGCATCATCACGTCGTACAGCGTGGGCACCGAGCCCTGCCTGATGCTCGCCGGTCCCGCGCCGTCGGCGCAGAAGGCGCTCGCGCGCGCCGGGCTCACCGCCGCCGACATCGACCTGTGGGAGATCAACGAGGCCTTCGCGTCCGTGTGTCTGCGCTTCATGTCCGCCATGGGCATCACCCACGAGGTCACCAACGTGAACGGCGGTGCCATTGCCATGGGTCATCCCCTCGGAGCCACTGGCGGCATGCTGGTCGGCACCGTCCTCGACGAGCTCGAGCGCCGCAACCTCAAGCGCGGCCTCATCACCCTCTGTGTCGGCGCCGGCATGGGCACCACCACCATCATCGAGCGCGTCTGAGCGACCACGGAGAACGACAGTGACCATCATCGACTACAAGGTAGAAGACGGCTGCGCGATCCTGACGTGGAACGAGCAGGACCAACCCATGAACGTGCTCAACGGGCAGTCGCTCGCGGAGCTCGACGCTGGTATCGCACGGGCCGTCGCCGACGAGGCCGTCAAGGGCGTCGTGCTCACCAGCGGCAAGCAGGGCATCTTCGTCGCGGGCGGGGACCTCAAGCAGATCGAGGCGCTCGGCAGCGGCCCCATCGACGCGGCCGACCTGCTCGCCAAGACCAGCCTGGTGCTGGATCAGCTGCGCCGCATGGAGACGTGCGGCAAGCCCGTGGTCGCCGCCATCAACGGCGTGTGCCTGGGCGGCGGGCTGGAGGTGGCGCTGGCGTGCCATCGCCGCATCGTGGTGGACTCGCCGCACGCGAAGGTCGGGCTGCCCGAGGCGGGCATGGGTCTGATGCCGGGCGCGGGCGGCACGCAGCGCTTGCCGCGCCTGATCGGCGTGCAGGCTTCGCTCGGCCTGATCATGACGGGCAAGCAGCTGGCGCCCGAAGACGCGCTCAAGCAGGGGGTCGTGCACGAGGTCGTCCCGGCCGACCAGCTGCTCAGCGCGGCCAGGCGCTATATCACGGAGGGCGGGAGCGCCGTGCAGCCGTGGGACGAGAAGCGCTACCAGGTGCCGGGCGGCGGCGCCGAGTCGCCCAAGTTCCTGCAGACCATGATGGGCACCATCGCGATGACCCACATGAACACGTACGGGAACATGCCGTCCCAGCAGGCCATCCTGTCCGCCATCTACGAGGGCCTCGGCATGCCGATGGACCGCGCGGGCAAGGTGGAGACGCGCTACTTCATTACGCTGCTGCAGGACCCCACGGCGCGCAGCATGCTGCGCACGCTGTTCTTCAGCCTGCAGGAGTGCCAGAAGGGCGCGCGTCGCCCGAAGGACGTGCCCCGCGCCACCATCAAGAAGATCGGTATCATCGGCGCCGGTCTCATGGGGCAGGGCATTGCTCAGGTGTCCGCTAAGGTCGGCATCGACGTGGTGCTGCTCGACCGTGACCAGACGGCCGCCGACCGCGGCAAGCAGCGTGTGGCCAGCTCGCTGCAGCGCGCGCTCGAGAAGGGCCGCACCACACAGGCCAAGATGGACGCGCTGCTTGCGCGGATCCACGCGACCTCGGCGTACGAGGACCTCGCGGGCTGCGACCTGGTGGTCGAGGCCGTCTTCGAAGACCGCGGCATCAAGGCCACGGTCACCAAGGCCGCCGAGGCCGTGCTCGGGCCGGACGCGGTCTTCGCCACCAACACGTCGGGCCTGCCCATCACGGGCCTGGCCGAGGCGTCCGTGCGCCCTGAGAACTTCATCGGCATGCACTTCTTCTCCCCCGTCGAGAAGATGCAGATGGTGGAGGTCATCATGGGCGAGAAGACCTCACAGGCCACCTTGGCCAAGGCGTGGGACTTCATTCTGGCCATCAAGAAGGCCGCCATCGTCGTCAACGACAGCCCCGGCTTCTACACCAGCCGCGTCTTCGGCACGTTCATCACCGAGGGCAACCAGCTCCTGCTGGAGGGCGTGAAGCCCGCGCTGATCGAGAACGCCGCGAAGCTGGCCGGCATGCCCATGCCTCCGCTGAGCATCAGCGACCAGGTGGGGCTCGGCACCATGCACAAGGTGGCGTTGCAGGCCAAGAAGGACCACGAGGCGGCCGGCAAGGAGTGGAAGCCCTCGCCCGCACAGGGGGTCATCGCAAAGCTGATCGAGACCTACGACCGCTGGGGCGCGTACCCGCCGCCCAAGGACGACGGGACGCCACGGGCCGCGGGCGGGTTTTACGAGTACGAGGGCAAGACCAAGCGCATCTGGCCCGAGCTGGAGACGGCGCTGGCGGAGTTCATCGCGCAGGATGCGCCCCAGCCCACGGGCGAGAAGGTGCGCCAGCGCTACCTCTTCACGCAGTGCCTCGAGGCGGCGCGCTGCCTGGAGCAGGGCGTCATCACCGACGTCCGCGACGGCGACGTGGGCGTCATCATGGCGGTCGGCTTCCCGGCCTTCACGGGCGGCCCCTTCACGTTCATCGACAACTACGGCGTGGCGCGCTTCGTGGCCGACGCCGATGCGCTGGCGGCGGAGTACGGGGAGCGCTTCGCGCCGCCGCAGCTGCTGCGCACCATGGCTGCGGAAGGCAAGACCTTCTACTGAAAGCGGCAGTCCCCGAAAGGTGCGATTTGTCCCAGAACAGGGTTGTCCCTGAAGAGGCTGGCTCAGAACCGCTAGTCGTCCCGAATGAGGGCACCCCGGGCTGAAAGAGGGTGTCTCCGAACCAGTTCAGAGAAGGGCCAGTTGTCCCGAATTGGGGGCACACCGGACTAAAGTCCGGGGCAGCATCCTTCCGAGCGCCCGGCTACCGCCGGGCACTCGGAAAAGTCCTCCCCACAAGGGGGAGGACTGTCTTGCTCGGCGCCACCGCAAATCCAAGAACGCAGCCGTCGCGCCGAACACCCGACCGCAGTTCACGAGACGCAGTCCGCCTCCGCAGGGGGCGGACTTCGCGCGAGCGACCACCTGAGATCGCTGCCCCGGGCTTTAGTCCGGGGTGCCCCATTTTTAGGACGAATGCGGACTGTCGGCGGCCCCGATACCCCCGGGTCACAGAGCTTTCTGCGACCGGCAGGGTGAATCTTTCTCGGTACCATCGGTTTACGGAGAGCAACGCCCCTGTAAACTGACCGGGCGAGCGCGTCGCAGCCCGCGGCGAGCCGTCCACCGTACCGAAACGAGGCACCTATGTTCGCCAGCGACCCCAGCGACCAGACCGAAGCGGAGCTCGACCTGCTCGACAACCTCGCGCGCATCTCGCAGGCGCCCCCGGCGCTCACGGAGAGCACGGAGTTCGACGTCCAGGAGCTGCTCTCCGCGGTGACCGCCGAGCAGGCGACGGCCGAGGTGTTCGAGATGGACGACGACTCCTGGCAGTGCGGCCTGGCCTGAGCGTCAGCGCCACCCGCACGTCCCGACGCTACGAGACCGCGTCACGCGCGCGCGTGTGATGCGGCCTTGTCAGCAGCGGCTCTGCGCCGTAAAAGCACCGGGCGCGACCCGCTGAGGTCGCCCGAACACAAGGCGCAGAGATGGCTGAGACAGCACGAGCGGCGCTCGCAGCAAACGAGCAGCTGAGCAAGCAGACGGTAGCGGCGATGGTGGACGGCAAGGTCTTCGACCTGCACACCGAGCTCCCCGAGACCTACGGCAAGCTCACGCCGATCGAAGCGCATCAAGACACCGCACTCGCCATCATCCGGCACAGCAGCGCCCACGTCATGGCCGACGCGGTGCAGCGCCTCTTCCCGGGCACGAAGGTGGCCTTCGGCCCCGCCATCGAGAACGGCTTCTACTACGACTACAGCCGTCCCGACGGCTCGTTCAGCGACGACGACCTGCGCGCCATCGAGGCGAAGATGCAGGAGATCATCGACGGTGACACACCGTTCAGGCGCGAGAACGTCACCAAGGACGAGGCGCGTGAGATCCTCCGCGCGCTGGACGAGCCGTTCAAGCTCGAGCACCTGGAGCGCCTCGAGGGCCAGATCTCGGTCTACCGGCACGGGGACTGGGTGGACCTCTGCGAGGGCCCGCACGTGCCCAGCACGGGCTTCCTGAAGGCCTTCCAGCTCACGTCCGTAGCGGGCGCGTACTGGCGTGGCGACGAACGCAACCCGATGCTCCAGCGCATCTACGGCACGGCGTTCGCGTCGCCGAAGGCGCTCAAGGCGCACCTCAAGCAAATCGAGGAAGCCAAGGCCCGCGACCACCGCAAGCTCGGCAAGGAGCTCGACCTGATCGCGTTCCATCCGCTGGCGCCAGCGTCGCCGTTCTTCCTCCCGCGCGGCGCGCAGGTCTACAACAGCCTCGTGGACTACGTGCGCGACCTCTACGCCGACACGGGCTACGAGGAGGTCATCACGCCGCAGATCTTCGACAAGGAGCTGTTCGTCACGTCCGGACACCTGCCTTCGTACGAAGAGAACATGTTCATGGCGGCGACCATCGAGAACCTCGAGAAGGCCAGCCAAGCGCTGGTGGAGACGCCGCCCAAGGACGCCCACGAGTGCGGTCACGCGCTGAGTGAGGCCATCCGCTTTGGCATCAAGCCCATGAACTGCCCCAGCCACTGTCTGGTGTTCGGCATGCGGCACCGCAGCTACCGCGATCTGCCGTGGCGCGTGGCCGACTTCGGACGCCTGCACCGCTTCGAGCGCAGCGGCGTGGTCCAGGGGCTCACGCGCGTGCGCACGTTCGCGCAGGACGACGCGCACATCTTCTGCACGCTCGACCAGGTGCAGGGCGAGATCCAGCAGTTCCTCGACCTCGTCTACAAGGTCTACGAGGACTTCGGGTTCGACGAGGTCCGCATCGTCATCGCCACGCGCCCCGACGAGCGCATGGGCGGGGACGAGGTATGGGACAAGAGCGAGCGCGCGCTGGAGGAGGCGGTCAAGGCCAAGGGCCTGCCGTACACCATCGCGGAAGGCGAGGGCGCCTTCTACGGCCCGAAGATCGAGTTCCACCTCAAGGACGCGCTGGGTCGTCCGTGGCAGCTCGGCACCATCCAGGCGGACTTCAACATGCCGGAGCGCTTCGAGCTGACGTACGTGGGCGAGGACAACACGACGCATCAGCCCGTGATGCTGCACCGTGCCGTGCTCGGGTCCGTCGAGCGCTTCCTGGGCGTCCTCATCGAGCACGTGGGGGGGTCGTTCCCCACGTGGCTCGCGCCCGAGCAGCTGCACCTTGTGACGGTCGCGACCGACTACAACGACTACGCCGAAGAGGCAGCGGCCGAGCTGCGCAAGCAGGGCTTTCGCGTGACGGTCGATCTCTCGCGCGACCGCCTCGGGGCCAAGATCCGCAACGGCCGACTGATGCGCATCCCCTACATCGGCGTCATCGGCGAGGCCGAGGCGGCAGGGCGCGGCCTGGCCATTCGCTCGCGCGACGAGAACAAAGACCTCGGCTTCATGTCTCTCGCCGACGTCATCGCCCGTATGCGTGTAGAGTCCTTGCCACCGAGCCGTCGCTCCTAGGCGAGCGGCTCGGGCGCGCATGGCGGGACCATCTCCACAGACGCTCAGGCGACGGCTCGGTCAGCGGGTCAAGGGGCGCTACCGCTTGGTGGACGTGGTCGGGTCGGGCGGGCAGGGCGCCGTCTATCGCGCCGTGGACGAGCGTGACGGAGACCACGTCGCGGTGAAGATCCTGCACGCGGAGGTGGCCGAGGACCCGAACCAGCGCGAACGCCTCGTGCGCGAGGCGCGGGCGCTGATGGTGCTGGCCGGTACGGCTGCGCTCGAGGTGCTCGACCAGGGCTTCACCGACGACGGCAACCTCGCGCTCGTGACCGAGCTGCTGGACGGCGAAGAGCTCGACGACTTCCTCACGCGCAACGAGCAGGGCGGAGGTCGCATGGCGGTGCCGGACGCGTTGGCCATCTTCGAGCCCATCGCCGACACCCTCGGGCGCGCGCACGCGCTCGGCATCGTGCACCGCGACCTCAAGCCGGCCAACGTGTTTCTCACGCAGCAGGCGGGCCGCAACGTGCGGCTCATGGACTTCGGGTTCGCGAAGTTTGGCCACCTACGCAGCCTGACGGCGGATGGCTTCGTCGCAGGTTCCCCCAGCTATCTGTCGCCCGAGGCATGGCGCAACCAGCCCGTGATGCCCAGCATGGACGTCTACGGCTTCGGCGCGATGATCTACCGTGTGCTCGCGGGAGAGCCGCCTTTCCGTGGGAAGCACCCGATCGAGACCTTTCGGCTGTGCACCGAGGCGCCACGGCCGAGCCTGCACCAGCGCAGACCCGAGCTCCCGGCTGCGGTGGACGACTGGGTCGCGATGGCGCTAGCGGTCGACCCGAGTGACCGCTTCTTGAGCGCGCGGGCCTCGCTCGCGGCCCTGCGCGGCCTCCTCGCCTGAGTGGGCCGCCCGCTCGCCACGTGCCATGCGCTCGATGCCTTCGTCGCGGCCCCGCGCGAGGACGCTTCCGCTTTCCAGGGGCCCGGGGTAGGCTACGCGCGCCGCTTCACTTGCCACAGAGCCGAAAGTGAGTAGAAGAGGCGCCAGAATCCTTTCAGGAGAAGCCACCATCGCTAGCCGTCGATTTGATCCCCGTGACCGCCAGAGTCCTTTTGGTCCCCGAGTCAACGAGCGCATCCGCGTCCCCGAGGTCCGTGTCATCGGACCCGACGGCGCCATGCTCGGGGTGCTCGAGACCCACGAGGCGCGTCGCATCGCGAGGGAGGCTGATCTAGATCTGGTCGAGGTGAACCCGAAGGCGGTTCCCCCGGTCTGCAAGATCATGGACCACGGTC
This sequence comes from Sandaracinaceae bacterium, assembly GCA_020633055.1. NCBI lineage: Bacteria > Pseudomonadati > Myxococcota > Polyangiales > Sandaracinaceae > Sandaracinaceae bacterium. Next base: position 53,547 of record JACKEJ010000017.1, read on the forward strand.
GCTTCAAGTACGAAGAGAAGAAGAAGCAGAACGAGGCCAAGAAGAAGCAGGCGCAGGTCGAGCTCAAGGAGATCAAGCTCCGCCCGAAGACCGATGATCACGACATCGCGTTCAAGGTGAAGCACACCCGGCGCTTCCTCGAGGACGGGAACAAGGTGAAGATCACGGTGCGCTTCCGCGGCCGCGAGATCACCCACCCCGAGACGGCCGAGCGTCAGATCGCGGCCATCGTCGAGGCGGTGAGCGACGTGGCGGTGGTGGAGCTCTACCCCCGCATGGAGAGCCGGACCATGACGGCCATGCTGGCGCCGCGCATGAAGCCCAAGCCGCGCCCCGCGCGCGAGCAGCGTGATGGTGGCGGCCGCTCCGACCAGGCGAACGCCGCGGCGGATGACGACGAGGAGTACGTGGAGGACGTCCTCGACGACGACGATGACGACGACATGGACGAGGACGAGTCCGACGAGACTTGACTCAGGCCTCGTTGCCTCGTACACCACGCCCCCTTCCGCTCGCCGCTGCGTGTTCGCTGGCGTCCGAGCTTTTCAGTGAGGAACACAGATGCCCAAGATGAAGACGAAGCGGGCCGCGGCCAAGCGCTTCAAGCTCACCGGTACAGGCCGGATTCGGCGCAGCAAGGCTGGCAAGCAGCACCTGATGCGCGGCAAGTCCGCCAACCGCCTTCGCAACCTCAAGAAGAACGACATGGTCAGCAGCGCCGACGCGCCGCGCATCATTCGTCTGCTGCAGGGCTGAGGTAAAGACATGCCACGCGCCAAACGAGGGTTCAAAGCCCGCCGCCGCCGTAACCGTGTCCTCAAGCTCGCCCGGGGCTACTACGGCGCTCGCAGCCGTCAGTTTCGCAGCGCCGTGTCGCAGGTGCGCCACGCGTGGAAGGACGCCTTCGCGCATCGCCGCCAGAAGAAGCGCAACTTCCGCAAGCTGTGGATCACGCGCATCAACGCAGGCGCCCGCCAGCACGGCATCAGCTACTCCAAGCTGATCCACGCGCTCAAGAGCAAGGACATCCAGATCGACCGCAAGGTGCTGGCTGACCTCGCCATGAACGAGCCGGCTGGGTTCAAGGCCGTCGTCGACGCCGCCCGCTAGTTTCCGCAGGACAAGTGCAGCACGCCGTGACTCGGGAACAACCGTTGGTTCCTGGTCACGGCGTCTCTGTTTGGAGTTACGTGCATGAGTGAAGTCGACCCGATGGTGGAGTTCGAGGCGGTCCTCGCGCAGATCGAGGGCGAGTACGAGGGGGCCCTCACGCAGGCTGCGGACGAGCACGCGCTGCGCGCTGCCAACGCGCGCTTCGTGGGCGCCCAGGGCTCGCTGACGCTGCTGATGAAGCGCATGCCCGAGCTGCCGGGGAACCGGCGCAAAGAGTTCGGCCAGAAGGGCAACGCGCTCAAGCAGGCCATCGCGGCGGCGTTCGAGGGGCACCTCGACCGCATCGCGCGCGCCATCCGGCAGGCCGAGCTCGAGGGGCCGGCGCTGGACGTGAGCCTGCCTTCGCGGGCGCGCCCCATCGGGCGGCTGCACCCCATCCAGCGCATCCAGCACGAGCTGCTCGACATCTTCGAGACGCTCGGCTTCGAGGTGGCGGATGGGCCGGACATCGACTTCCACGAGAACTGCTTCGACAAGCTGGGGTTCCCGCCGGATCACCCCGCGACCGACATGCAGGACACGTTCTTCGTGACCCAGCGCGAGCGGGGAGACGCGGCGACCACGCTCCTGCGCACGCACACGTCCACCATCCAGGTGCGCGAGATGTCGCGACGCAAGCCGCCCCTCGCCATCGTCGCGCCCGGCACGGTCTACCGCCGCGACGACGACGCGACACACTCGCCCATGTTCCACCAGATCGAGGCGTTCGTGGTGGACACGGACGTGACCTTCGCGGACCTGAAGGGCGTGCTCCAGCTGTTCGCGCAGCGCCTGTTCCACAAGGACATCAGCGTGCGCGTGCGCCCCAGCTACTTCCCGTTCGTGGAGCCTGGCGGCGAGGTGGACTTCGGCTGCGTGTTCTGTCGCGCCTGGGAAGGCGACGCCGCACGCACCGCCGCCTGTCGCGTTTGCAAGGGCTCTGGCTGGGTCGAGGTGCTGGGCTGCGGGATGATCCATCCCGTCGTGTTCGAGAACGTCGGCTACGACCCCACCGAGGTCAGCGGCTTCGCGCTCGGCATGGGCATGGACCGCCTCGCGATGCTCAAGTACGGCATCCCCAACATCAAGCTGCTCTACGAAAACGACGTGCGCTTTCTCTCCGCGTTCTGAGGACCTCCCATGCTTGCATCCTACGAATGGCTGAAGGCGCTGAGCGGCGTCGACATCTCCGCCGAGGAGATGGCCCAGAAGCTGACCTCCGGGGGGCTCGAGGTGGAGTCCCTCACCCGCAAAGGCGAGGGGCTGGACCACGTCGTCGTAGCCGAGGTGCGCGCGATTCGTCCGCATCCCGCGCGCGAGAAGCTGCGCCTGGTGACCGTCTTCGACGGCCAGGGCGAGCAAGAGGTCGTGTGCGGCGCGGCGAACGTCCCCGCCCCTGGTGGACGCGTGATCCTGGCCAAGCTCGGGGCTGTGCTGCCCGGAGACTTCGTCATCGCCGAGCGCGAGCTGGGCGGCATCGTCTCGTGCGGCATGCTGTGCAGCGAGGGCGAGCTGCAGATCGGCCCCGGCGGTGAGGGCATCTATGTGTTCCCCGCGGATGCGGACGCCGCTCCGGGGACGCCCGTCGCAGACGCGCTCGGGCTGCGCGACGTCATCTTCGAGATCGGGCTGACCCCCAACCGCCCGGACTGCCTCGGGCACATCGGTCTCGCACGCGAGGTCGCGCTTGCCGCAGGTGCGCCCTTCGTCGCGCCGGTCGCGCCGGCCCCGCGTGCCGGAGTCGTGCGAGCGGCTTCCGCGTGTTTCGACGTCGCTGACGACGCGCGCTTCGAGCTCTCCTTCGCTGCGGCGACGGTTGTGAGTGAGCCAGACGGGGGCGGCACGGACGCTGGGTCGGGCGCAGCGCCTGTGCGCATCACCATCGAGGATGCGGAGAGGTGCCCCCGGTATGGCGCGGCCCTCGTGCGTGGCGTCTCGGTGGCTCCCAGTCCGTTCTGGCTGCGCTACCGACTGCAGAACCTCGGGGTGCGGGCCATCTCCAACCTCGTCGACGCCACCAACTTGGTGATGCTCGAGCACGGACACCCCATCCACGGCTTCGACTTGGGGCGCGTGCGGGGATCGCACATCATCGTACGCGGCGCCCATGCGGGCGAGCAGATGCACACCCTCGACGGCGTCCAGCACACGCTGGCCGAGGGCGACCTCCTGATCTGCGACGACGAGCGCCCGGTGGCGCTCGCCGGTGTGATGGGAGGGCTCGACAGCGAGATCCAGGACGACACGCGCGACGTCTTGATCGAGTGCGCGTACTTTCAGCCCCAGTGCGTGCGGCGCACCTCTCGGCGGGTGGGCCTGCACACGGACGCCAGCCACCGCTTCGAGCGGGGCGTCGACCGCCGCGCCGTGCGTCGCGTGCTCGCGCGCGCCGCGCAGCTCATCGCGGACCTGGGCGGCGGCGTGGCCTACGCCGCCGCGGCCGAGGTGGTCGCCAGTGACGTCCCCGCCGCGCGGATCCCGCTGCGCACGGATGCTCTGGAAGCCTTGCTCGGTGTCGCCATCCCGCGCGAGGTGGCCGAGCGCGTCCTGCGCGGCATCGGCTGCGATCCGCTGGAGGCGACGGCCGATGGATTCGTGGTGGACGCACCCACCTTCCGCCCAGACCTCGGCCGCGAGGTGGACCTGATCGAGGAGGTCGCGCGCATCCACGGTTTCGATCGCATCCCCGCGCGCACCCCGCGTGTCCGACCGTCCGAGATCGGGACCCCACCGGCCGTGACGTTCCGTCGCCGAGCACTCTTGGCGGGCACGGCGGCTGGCATGCACCAGGCCATCAACTATCGCTTCCTTGCCCCGCCCGATCTTGCGCGGGCCCGTGTCGCGACGGACGCCGTCCCCCTTGCGAACCCGCTCTCCGAAGAGCGCAGCGTCATGCGGACGTCGCTCTTGCCCTCACTCCTCATGGCGGCGGGGGCGGCGCAGCGACACCAGGCACGGTCCATCGCGTTGTTCGAGGTCGGCCGCAGCTTCCACCCGCGAGACGCGGCGAACGGCGCTGCGGCGGAAGACGGAGACGCGTTGCTCCCCGTCGAGCGGGAGTGGCTGTCCGTCCTGCTCCTGGGGGCCTCCGACGCGTGGCTCGGCGACGAGCGGGCGTACGACTTCTACGACTTGAAAGGACGCGTCGAAGCCGTCGTGCACACGCTCATCGGGCTCGGCCCGGAGCTGCGCGCCGACGGTGGGCTCGACGTCCGCGCGCCCAGCTTGCACCCGCGGCGCCGCGCGGTCGTGTCCGTGGCGGGCGTCGACGTCGGCGTGCTCGGGGAGGTCCACCCCGAGGTGGTGGACGCGTTCGAGCTCGACGGTCGACCGCTGTATGCAGAGCTCGACATGGCAGCGCTGGGCGAAGCAGCCGTAGCGGCGGGAGTCCCGCAGGCAGGCGAACTCCCGCGGTATCCGGCCGCCACGCGCGACGTCGCGCTGCTCCTCGCAGACGAGCACGCGGCGGGCACGGTGGCTGCGGCCATGGAGGCCGAGGGAGCACCGCTGGCCGAGTCCGTGCGCGTGTTCGACGTTTATCGGGGCGAACAGATCCCTGCGGGTCACCGCAGCGTGGCTTTCCGTATCACCTATCGAGATGCTGCTGGGACCCTCAAAGACAAGGACGTGGACAGCACACACGCCCGCGTGGTGAAGGTGGTCTCGCAGCGCTTTGCCGCGCAGCAGCGCTGAGCCGCAGACCGCACGGTCGTCTCGAGCGCCGCTGGCGGTCGGGGCGCGACGCTCCTGCGCATCGTTTGGGCTTGGCCGGGTCGCAGTGCGCCGTGCGCGAGTGGCCAGTGCGGATCATGTCCGTTTCGTTTCCCACGGGCCCCTCCGTGAGTCGGGCCCAGTCCGCCCAAGCTCGCGCTTGAGCTTGGGGCGTTCCTGTGGTTTTCTCCTTCTGTTCTGGCGCTCTAGCCGTGCGAGGTTCTGGTGACGAAAGCTGAAATCATCGATGCCGTGTACGAGAAGGTCGGCGGGTTCTCGAAGAAGGAAGCAGCCGAGGTCGTCGAGGCCATGTTCGACACCATGAAGGAGGTGCTGGCGGAGGGCGAGAAGATCAAGATCTCCGGCTTCGGCAACTTCGTGGTGCGCGACAAGAGTCAGCGCTGGGGACGCAACCCGCAGACGGGTGAGCCCATCCCGATCAGCGCGCGGAGCGTGCTCACGTTCAAGCCCAGTCAGGTGCTGAAGAGCGCGCTCAACCCCCATCGCGAGTCGTCTGCAGACCTGGATGATGCGCCTGCGCCCGCCACGCCCGCTGGCTCGGCCCGCGGTCCCGGTTCTGGTCCCGAACCCGAGTGACGAGGCCTCGCAGTGAGGCAACGGCCACCGCTCCCTGATCGCAACTTCTTCAAGATCGGCGAGGTCGCCGAGCTGGTGGGCGTCAAGACGCACGTGCTGCGCTATTGGGAGGGCGAGTTCGACCAACTGCGCCCGAAGAAGACACGCGGGGCACACCGACACTTCACGCGCGCCGACGTGGACATGGCGATGCAGATCCGACGTCTCCTGCACGACGAGGGCTACACCGTCGCCGGCGCGAAGCAGCGGCTCGCAGAGCTCCGCGACCGCGCGGCCGTGGCGCCTCGGCGTGAGGTGGCGCTACGCGCGGAGCTGTTGGGCCTGCGCGCCGATCTCGTCCGCGCTCTGGGCAAGCTCGACGCACAGCGGCGGTCCGTGAGCCCTGCACCAGAGGCCGAAGTGCGTGTGGAGGCCGTGGTCCCCGCCGTGGCGCGCCTGCGTCATCCGACCACGAAGCGCTGAGCGCAACTTCCTCCAAAAAGGCATTGCGGTCCCGAGTTCTTGCTGTATCTTCCGCGTCCCTCACCCCACCTTTCTTGCTTCACTCATCGGGGCGTAGCGCAGCTTGGTAGCGCACCATACTGGGGGTGTGGGGGTCGCTGGTTCGAATCCAGTCGCCCCGACCAGAAAGCCCGCGAGCACACGCCGCGGGCTTTCGCCTTTTCCTGCTCAGTCTCGTCGGGCGTCCAGAATGGCCGCTCGTCGACGCTCTGGGTGTAGAGTCGCGCGCATGGAGAAGAAGCACCGCATCTTCACGACCTCGTTCGGCAGCGTGTATCCCCTCTACGTCCAGAAGGCCGTGCGCAAGGGCCGCTCGCAGGAGGAGGTGGATCAGGTGATCACCTGGCTCACCGGCTACGCAGGCACGGCGCTGCAGCGGGTGATCGACGAGCAGGTCGACTTCGAGACGTTCTTCGCAGAGGCCCCTGCGCTGAATCCGAGCGCTGCCTTGATCAAGGGCGTGGTATGCGGTGTGCGGGTCGAAGACGTCGAGGACCCATTGATGCAGAAGATTCGGTACCTCGACAAGCTGGTGGACGAGCTCGCCCGAGGGAAGAAGATGGCGAGCATCCTGAGGGCCTGAGCACGTGAGCGGCTCTCACAGCAGGTGATGCACCGTGGCGCGAACGCTCGGACATGCCTGTGCGGCTCGAATTCATTCGTCAGAAACAGGCCAGAAACATGGGCTCCACACCATGAATCATGGCCTTGAACGCAGCCACGGAGCGCTCGGTGATCCTCCCCGTGGGGATCTCGCTGTTGGTCCACGCCGCCGTCATCCTCGTGTTCCCCGCGGTGCCCGAGGCTGTGCTGGCCGAGCCGCCGGGCGCGTCCGACCTCCTGTGGCTGTCCTCGGTCGGCGGCAGTGATGGCGCGGGGTCCGAAGGCTCGCCGCAGACGATGGCTCAAGAGCCAGCGGTGGGACGCGCGCGCGCGGTGCGCCACGTGCGCACCGGAGCCCGGCACGTGGCAGCGTCACGCGCGTCTCGGGGCCATGGCGACGCGCCGAGTGTGTCCGGCGACGCGGGGAGGGAGTCGTCTGCAGTCCCGAGCGGCTCTGAGCCCGCCCGTGGAAGGGAGGCCGAGGAGGACCGGGGCGGCGGCGCCACGCCCGGCGATGGCGCGGGCCCGTTGGGGACGGCGGCTGGCGCGGGGGCAGGGGGGGGAACCGGTCCGAGCACAGCGGGGGCGTCCGGCGGCGGCCACGGTCCAACGCTCGTGGCCTGGTCGAACCCGTGCGCAGGCTTCTTCCCCTCCGGCGCCCACACTGCCCACGGCACCGTCCAGGTGGAGGTGGAGGTCGGCGTGAACGGACAGCCTGCGGGAGCGCGGGTCATGGCAGAGGAGCCGCGCGGGGAGGGCTTCGGAGGAGCGGCGCGAGCCTGCGCGGAGAGGCTGCGGTTCAGGCCGGCCACCTCGACTTCCGGGACGCCCGTCGCTGGACGGGCACGCCTGCTGCTACGGTTCGACCGCAGCTGAGCACCGCCTCTGCGCGTCCCCCGGATTGTTTCCGTTCTATTTCGAGTCCGTGTCTTGACAGTTTCGGAGAGTGGGGCCACGGTTGAAATCGACGGCCATGTCCACCCTCCGCGAGACCTCCGAGCAGCGCTGCCCCGCAGTATCCACGCGGGTCGCTGGCGCGCGTGCTCGGTGGATCCGAGCCTGCATGCGGGTGGCGTACGGCGTCCTCGCTGCCATCGTGCTCACCCTGGCGACGACCTGCGTTGCAGCTGCGCAGACATGGCTGGCAGATGAAGGGGCGAGCGTCGACGCGTCGGAGGACGCAGATCCGGCTTCCAGCCCGCCTGACTCCGAGACCCCGCACGAGACGGATGTCCCGTTCGACGAGACCGCCTCCGATCCGACGCCGTCCGAGGGGGAGGAGCTGCCGGAGTCCGCGGACGGAGAGACGGGCTACATGCCTGGCCCTGGCATGTACACGCTCTCGGGCGGCGTGCCGCCCCCGCCCGACATGGCGCAAGACCTCGTCCCGAGGGAGCACGCGCTGGTCTCGCAGTACCTCCCCGACGGACTCGAGCGACCCCCGAGGGCCTGAACGCGGTCGGGGGGGGATCAGTCTCCCCCGCGCCGACGCCGCCCCGCCCGCCCCAACCACGGCATGCGCACCGCTGCGCTGCCGCGCGATGGGGATCTCGAGCCCGTTCATCCGCCGTGTCGTCATGCGACGCCCGGCCCTCCCTCCAACTCAAGGAAGCATCACCATGTTCAAGAACATCCTCTTCACCTCCCTCGTACTCGCGATCACCGGCGTGGTCGGGTTGCCTGGCGAATCCACGTCTTCCCCCCTCGCTCCCTCGCGCGCCGAGGCCAGCGCCTGCAGTGTCGCGATGGACGCATCCGTCCGGGACCAGGTCTACGGTGCGGGCTCGGCGTTCGCGGTGCGGCCCATCCGCGAGCGCGTCTTCCTCGCACGCGCCCTCCAGCCGGTGCGCACCATGGGTGCGACCGTACACGTGCACGCCATGCCAGGCATGACCCAGCAGTACCTCGAGCGGGCGTTGCAGTGCCATGCGCGCGGGGGTCAGGCTGTCAACCCATCCGATCCGCTCGTCATCCAGGACGGCGCGATCCGCGACGTGGACGTGCGCTCGGCTGGCGGGGCGTTCGCCGTCCGCATCATCGGTGACAGCCCCGCCGCGGGCCGCGCCATCATGGAGCGCGCGGAGAGCCTCGTCGGGGGCTCGGTCAGCGTCCAACAGCTCTGATGCGCTGGCGCGACGATCAGGTCCGCCGCCACGGCCTCCATGGCTGCGCGGTGGACCTGGTCGGGAGGCCTCAGGTCGGTCGAGCGCCCCGGGTCACCGCATGTGGCCTGGGGCGTTCCCCTTTCGAGGTGAGCGAAGGATGGCGCGACCGGCTCACGCGGGCACGATGGTGGCTCCGCGGCTCCGACGACGCACGATGTGAGGTATCCTGACCACGGAATGACCGCGCGACCACGAGCCCGGACCACGCTTACGCATTGGCCGGTCGTGCTCAACGTCATCGAGAACGACTTCGACCTGGCCGACATGGAAGACGTCCTGGCGGCGAACGACGTGGCCCTTCGGCGTGGGCCGCAGTTCGTCACCATTCGGGACTTCCGCGGCTTGCAGCAGCAGACCAACGCGCTTCAGCGCAAACGGCTCGCCCAGTGGCAGGACGACAACTGGGACCTCATCAAGGAACGCTGCCTCGGGGTCGCCAGCATCATTCCGTCGCCGGTCGTTCGGGGCGTGATGCGGGCCATCTTCTGGATGTCGGCGCCGCCGACTCGCGAAGAGGTGGTGGACACGCCGGACGAGGCCGTGGCGCTGGTGTTCCGATGGGTGGCGGAGGCCAACCTCGCGTGCCCACCTACATGCACGCCCGAGCGCTTGCTCGCGGATCTCCTCGCTCACGAGAGCTGAGGCACGCGGGCGCAGCGGGCGGCACGCTTCGTCGCCGTGCTCTCGCTCAGCTGGCGGGGGGGAGGAACTTCTTCATCTTCTGGGCGAGCGGGATCTTGCCCTTCACCTTCATCTTGCGTGTCATGTAGGCCTTCGCGCCGTCCAGGTCGCCGTTGCCCATGAGCAGGAAGTTCGCGCCGGTCATGGTGATCGTGACCGAGGGGCTCGCGTGCTCACCCGCGGTGACCGGGCCAAGCACACCGTCGTTCACGGCGAAGTGGAACTGACCGGAGCCGTCGCCGGAGAAGTCGTACTGAATGACGCAGTTCACGCCCTTCGCCTCGCTGGCGACAAAACGCTCGCCAAGGCGCGCGAAGTACTCATCGATGCTCGAAACCTTATCCATGTGCCAGCCTCCAAGGGGGTACTGAGGGTTACCGGGGCACAGATATACAGCGTAGACAAAGGGCTCGCCACACCAAAATGGAACTTGTTCTATTTTCGCGGATCCGGACCGGACGGTCTCCAGCGGCGTCGTGCAGCCCCCGCTGCGGTTCACGCGCGGACCGGACTGTCCCCCGTTGTGACGTCGCGCAGCCCATGCGCGACGTCGTACCTGCCGTTCATCAGCGCGTCGAGCGTGGCTCTCGGGGTCTGCGGTTGCCGCGCGCACCACGCCAGGTACGCCAAGAAGGAGATGTCGGGGTCGTCGACTTGGTGGGCGGGCATGGGGAAGTCGCCCTTCACGGCGCGCTCGAGGGCTGCGAGGAGGTTCTCGTGATAGTGCTCGTAGACCGTCAGGTCGCGCAGCCAGGGAGCCCGTGGCGAGGCGCCGGACACCACGTCGCGGGCTTCTCGCAGCGCCTCTTCGAGCATGCCAGGGTGCACGGACAAGATCTGCAGGTCGTACACGAACTGCACGCCGTCGTGGTGTGCGCCGAGCACGTGGCGGACGACACGCTCCGGCGAGCTCAGCAGGCCGGAGAAGTCGAGCGGGGCAACGGCGCGCTCACGCAGGAGAAAAGGGAAGCGCATGGGGCGCGGCGCGAGCAGCTTGGCGCGCAGCGTCGGTCGCACCGCGTGGCTCTTGGACATGCCGATGCTCTCGGGTCTGAAGAAGACGCGATGCCACATGCGCAGCACACCGAGCGACACCTGCCACGCGTTGGGGACGTCGGGCGCCAGCCCCGCCCTCCGGATCTGGTCGAGGCGCTCTTCGATGATGGCGGGACGGAAGAGGATGGGATACAGCAGGGCGCGTTCGAGGTTCATGCTCGGCTCTCGGGGGGCGGGTGGGGCGTCTCCATGAGACGCGAGACGTTGTGGCGGTCGCGCGCGGCGAGGGCTGCCAAGAGGGGCTCGATGCCGCGTGCATCGGGCGCCGCGAGCCATGCGCGCAGCAGTCCGTACGCCTGGACGTTGGAGCGCGGTGCTGCATAGAGCTGCGCGGCCAGCTCTGGCAGCGCAGCGAGCGTGTCCAGCACGGGGTTGAAGGCGAGGCGCAGCACGCGGTTGCCGGCGGCGTCGAGCAGCGCGCGCACGATGGCCATGTCGAGGGCGGCGAGCGTGGCTGCGTCGGACGTGCCAGCGTCCACGGCGCGCTCGAACGCGGCCAGCGCGTCGAGCACGGCGCCCAACGACGTTGCGGACTCGTCGGCACGCTCGGCTGCGTGACCGTGGCGCTCCACCAGCTCCAGCAGCACCGCTCGCGCCAGGTGCCGTCGCGCGGCGAGCATGTCCGTCACCCACCCCGCGAGCTCGTCGCGTGAGCGCTCGCGCGCAACTGACAGGACACTGGGCAGCAACGTGGGGCCAGCCTCGCGTTGGAAGTCCTGCACCTCGTAGCCCCGCCCCTGCCGCACCGAGAGCAACCCCTCCAGCGTCAGTCGCGCGAGCGCGCTGCGAACGGTGACTCGGTTCACTCCGAAGCGGGTCGCGAGCTCGCGCTCTGGGGGCATGCGGCTGCCCACGGTCAGCTGTCCGTCGAGGATGCGTGCGCGAAGCTGTTCCGCGCAGAGGTCGACGGTGCTGGGCGCGCTGAGGGTCGTGATGAGGGCGTCGCGGTTCGGTGTCATTGGTTCGTTGGTCCGACCAATATGCGCGACGAGCGTCGTAGGGTCAAGCGCTGCTGGCATTCACCGGAGATCTCCGTACGCTCCCGGACGACTGCGCGGGCACCGCGCGGAGGCTGTATGACGCGCGACGACCCACGCCCCCTGATCCTGGTTTCCAACGACGACGGCGTGAACGCGCTCGGCAACGTCGCGCTACGGCGGTCCTTGGCTCGTATCGCCGACGTCTACACGGTGGCTCCCGAGCACGAACAGAGCGCCAAGAGCCACGCGATCTCGCTCCACGTGCCACTGCGCTATCGGACGGTTTCGCCCAACGTACACGCCGTGGACGGGACGCCCGCGGACTGCGTCTACGTGGCGCTGTTCATGGAGTCGCTCTTGCCCAGGCGACCGGACCTGGTCGTGAGCGGCATCAACCACGGCGCCAACCTGGGGACCGACGTACACTACTCGGGCACCGTGGCCGCCGCGCGCGAGGCCGCGCTCCGAGGTATCCCTTCCATTGCGTTCTCGAACCTCCACCACGGGAACATGGAGGCCATGGCCGAGCTGGCGACCTCGCTCTGCGAGCGGATGTTGACGTCGCTCCAGTCCGCGACTCGAGACGCGGAGGGGCACGCGCCCCTGCTGAACGTGAACTTCCCCGATCGCCCGATGCCCCGGGGCGTGATCGCGACGTCTTTCGGTCAGCGCCACTACGCGGAAGGTGTGGATCTGCGCGACGATCCGCGGGGACGGCCGTACTTTTGGATCGGCGGCGCCGGTGGTGTGCATCACCCCGAGATGCCGGGGTCCGACACCGAGGCGGTGGACGCGGGCTTCGTCAGCGTCGCGCCGCTCTCGCTGCGCGTGACCGACACCCAACAGCTGGGCCTGGCCGCGTTCGTCGCCGGCCCCACCGACGACCCGCAGCCCGACCCCACGCAGGAGACCCCATGAGCAACACCGACGCGCGCCTGGCCTTGGTAGAAGGCCTCATCCGAGAGGTCCCGGACTTCCCGAAGCCCGGCATCCTCTTCAAGGACATTACGCCTCTGCTCGCGGACGCGGAGGGGTTCGCCACGGCGGTGGAGCTCATGCGGGAGTCGGTCGCGGACCTCGGCGTGGACGCGATCGTGGGGGTCGAGGCGCGCGGCTTCCTGTTCGGTGTGGCGCTGGCTTCCGCGCTGCGCTGCGGGTTCGTGCCGGTACGCAAGCCGGGGAAGCTCCCCGCGGACACCGTCTCCGTGACCTACGAGCTCGAGTACGGGAGCGATACGCTCGAGATCCATCGTGACGCGCTACGCGCCGGCACGCGAGTGCTCATCGTGGACGACCTGCTCGCCACGGGAGGCACGGCCGCCGCCACCGCAGCGCTGGTAGAGCGGACGGGCGCACGCGTCGTGGGCCTCGCCGTGCTCATCGACCTGGCCTTCTTGGGGGGCGCCGCCAAGCTGAACGCGCCGGTGCGCGCGGTGCTGACGTATTCGTGAGCCCGATCCCCGGTCGCTGGCGCGCTGGAGAGGCCAGGACACGGACGTCGTCAACGGGCCGCCTGAGGGATGACGTGGAGCACCCGTTCGACCAGCAGCTCACGTGGGGCCGGTGAGACGCTCGCTCCTGGCTGGACGTACGCGCGGAAGGCGAAGCTCAGCGCCTCGTCCAGGTCCACGCCGGGGAACCCCGTCGGTACCTCCAGGCAGTACGGCTCGTCGCCGCACTCACGCATGATCGAGACGGCGAAGAGGTACTCCGCGTCGGGGTCGTCGGGCCGCAGGGCCGCGGCGCTCCCACGCATCTCGTCGCTCGTCATCGCGGCCACCCCAGCGAGCCGCGCGGAGTGCATGACGACCATGTTGCTGTAGGTCGCGCGGCCGAAGGCGGCGTGATTGACGCCCATCGCAACGATGCGTTCGCCCGGGGTGTCCGTGAGGAACAACGCTTCGGACGCGCCTCCGCCACCCGCGAGCGACACGGGCCCTGCGCTGTAGACCGTGTCGCTGATCTCGCCGAGGCAGTTCCCGAGGTTCTGCAGGCAGCCCTCCGAGCGCAGCACCAGCGAGATGGTCGAGGCCGAGAGGATCGGGACGGGCTCCACGGTGTCTCGAGCGTGTCGTGCGCGTACCACGGCTTCGAGGGCGTCCAGCGCTTCCGTCAGCTGCCCCTCGTTCTGCCCGCTCGCCCGAGCTGCCCGCTCGGAGGGTGCAAACGGCGTCACGCTCTGCGCGCTGCGTGGCGTCACACGCAGCACCTGGGCAGGGATGGCGTCGAGGTACGTCGCGCCTGCGTCGGGGTCGGCGAACAGGGCGAAGCGCTGCAGCATCATGACGATGTCCGCCTCGGCTCCCGTGCCGAAGCGGACCCGTTCCGGCGCGAGGCCGAAGGTCACGACGTCTTCGTCCGCCAAGCCCGAGTCGCGCAACGTCTCGCGGACCAGCGCATCGAGGGCGGGGTCACCCGTGATGATCACCGCGATCTCGCGGTCGAAGGGGGTTGCACCGAAGCGGGTCAGGTTGACCGCGTCACTCACGCTCGCGAACACTGGCAAGCGGCGTCCCTCGGCGTCCACCCTCGAGAACACGTATGGGGCGTAGCTGAAGTACGCGGCCTCTGGCGACGTGCGTCCCAGGTACACGACGGCTTCATCCGCGGCGAGCGCCCACCCCGGGCTCCGTCCTTCGTCGTCGGGCGGCAGGCCCATCGCTTCGGTGGTCGGAGGCTGCGTTCCAGGCGCGGGTGGCAGCCACCACAGGCCGTACGGGCTCGTCGCGTTGTTGCCGAAGCAGCTGGGCAACAGCGCGCAGTCCTCGATGCGGAACGCGCGCACGACCCCCGACTGGACGTCGTATCCAGCGGCTCGCAGGCCCTGGGTCAGGGCCTCGCTGCGGGATTGTCCGCCGTCCCCGCAGCTGACGAGGAGCAGAGCGAGCAGGGTCAGCCCCGCCACCTTGTGCGTGTCTGCGAGACCGATGGATCGAAAGGAGGTGCGCTCGAGCATGATAGACGATAGGTTATCGTTTATGTCCGCGATTGACAAGGGCGTCCCCGACGACGACGTGCAAACCCACGAGAAACCCGACGGGCGGCGCACGGACACGCGCGCGCGCCTGCTGGACGAGGCGTTGCGCCTCCTGCTCGCAGAGGGGTACGAGGCCGCCACCACTGGGCGAATCGCGAAGCGTGCCGGCATCCGTCAGTCCAGCTTCTACAGCCACTTCGCTTCGCGCGAGGCTTGTCTGGCCGAGGCGGCAACACGCGAAGCGGAGCTGCTCGTGCAGCGGCTGGGCTCGCGCAGGCGCGCGTTGCGGGACGCTCCCATGGCGCTGCGACGGTCTCGTGAGGCCGCGGTCGCGGGGCTGGAGATGGCGCTCGCACACCTCGCGACGCACGACGAGCTGCGCGCCCTGATCGCGATGCGGCACGCCGAGCACGCCGCCGGAGACGCCGTTCGAGCCGCGCTAGCGCGCTTGCGTGATGGGCTCGTCAAGGATCTCGACGTCTTCGGTGTGGTCGCGCCCCGCGACGCCACCATGCGTGTGGAGCTGATGATGGCGCTCACGTCGGAAGCTGCCGACGGAGTGCATGAGGGGCGTTACACCCTGGACGCTGTCGTTCCCGTGCTCATGGACCAGGTCGGCGCGCTGTTTCCCAGATCCGACACACCTTAGCGCGACGGCGCCGACGCTCAGGGCGCGCCCATGGTCCGCGCGCTGATCACCGCGGAGGAGTTCTTCTCGGAGCCGTCGGGATTGACTCGCAGCCGACCCCGCCCAGGACGCTGACCGTTCGGTAGACAAATGCCGACCATGTGGTAGAGAGGACGCACGTCACCGCGTTCGGCGACGACACGAGACGCGACGGGATCCCCCGCGCTTACTTGGAGTACCCCATGCCGCAGTACAAAGCCCCCCTTCGGGACACGCGCTTCCTCATCAACGAAGTCCTCGACTACCCCGGTCACTACGCCCAGCTGCCCAACGGCGCCGAGGCGACTCCGGACGTGGTGGACAGCATCCTCGACCACTGCGCCAAGTTCTGCGAGGGCGTGCTCGCGCCTCTGAACCAGTCCGGCGACAAGGAGGGCTGCACGCTCGCGGACGGCAACGTCAGCACGCCGAAGGGCTTCAAGGAAGCCTACGACCAGTTTGTGGAAGGTGGCTGGCAGGGGCTCTCGCACCCCGAGCAATACGGCGGGCAGGGCATGCCGATGTCGCTGGGCGTCTTCAAGGCCGAGATGATGGGCACGGCCAACTGGTCGTTCAACATGTACCCGGGCCTCAGCCTGGGCGCGATGAACACCATCATGCTGCACGGCACGGACGAGCAGCGTGACGCCTACATGCCGCCCCTCACCGAGGGGCGCTGGATGGGCACCATGTGCCTCACCGAGCCCCAGTGCGGCACCGACCTGGGTCAGGTCAGCAGCAAGGCCGTGCCGCGCGGCGACGGCAGCTACGATGTGACCGGCACGAAGATCTTCATCTCGGCTGGCGACCACGACCTGTGCGAGAACATCGTGCACGTCGTGTTGGCGCGTCTGCCCGGTGCCCCCGCCGGCACACGCGGCATCTCGCTGTTCATCATCCCGAAGTTCGTGCCCAGGGCGGACGGCGGCGTGGGCGAGTTCAACAACGTCACCTGCAGCGGCATCGAGCACAAGATGGGCATCAAGGCCTCGGCCACGTGCACCATCGAGTTCGAGGGCTCCCGCGCGTTCATGCTGGGGCCCGAGAACAAGGGCCTCGAGTGCATGTTCACGTTCATGAACACGGCCCGCATCGGCACGGCGCTGCAGGGCGTGTGCGCCACCGAGCTGGCGTACCAGGGCGCGCTGGCCTACGCGCAGGACCGCCGCTCCATGCGCGCGCTGTCCGGCAAGAAGGAGCCCGACAAGGTGGCTGACGCCATCCACCACCACGGCGACGTGCGGCGCCTGCTGCTCACCATGAAGGCCATCTCCGAGGGTGGGCGCGCGATGCTCTACCACGCGGCCAAGCTGGCCGACCACATGACGGTGGCGGTCGAGCAGGGCAACGACGCCGAGCGCGAGCTGTGGGACGAGCGGCTGGGCTTCTACACGCCCATCCTCAAGGGCTTCCTCACCGAGATCGGCTTCGAGTGCACCAACATGGGCGTGCAGGTCTTCGGCGGGCACGGCTACATCGGCGAGCACGGCATGGAGCAGATCGTGCGCGATACGCGCATCTCGACGCTCTACGAGGGCACGACGGGTATCCAGGCGCTCGACCTGCTGGGCCGCAAGGTGCTCATCGCGAGCAAGGGCAAGGCCATCGCCGAGTACACCGCCGAGATCATGAAGTTCTGTGGTGAGCACGCCACGAACGCGAAGATGCGCCCGTACATCGTCGCGCTGGGCAAGGTCTGCGCGCAGTGGAACTACCTCACCCTGCGCGTGGCCATCGGCGCCCGCAAGGACCGTGACGTGGTGGCGGCCAACGCCGTCGACTTCTTGATGTACTCCGGCTACGCGATGATGGCGTTCTTCTGGGCCAAGATGATGGCCGTGGCGTTCGCCAAGCTGGAGAGCGGGGACGGCATGGAGACGCCAGAGTTCTACAAGGCCAAGATCCAGACGGGTGAGTTTTACTTCGACCGCGTCTTGCCGCGCAGCCGCGCGCACGCGGGCGCCATCACCGCGCCGGTCAAGAGCACCATGCAGATGCCCATCGAGGCGTTCTTCGCACGCTGAGTCGGACCTAGCCACGCACCCACGGAGCCTTGCGCCCGCCGCCCGTCCACGCATGATGGGGGCATGGCGCAGGGCTCTGATCATTTCGACGGGAGACGCTTCTTCAACCAGCACGCCTCCGGCAAGCGCCACAGCAGCAGCAGCGACACCTTCAAGTGGTTCGCCACGCGCAAGCGCCCGAAGATCACGCCAGTACCGAGTGAGCCTGGGTCGGCGCCAGTCGAGCGCGTGATGGGCCCCGACGTGCGCGTCACGTGGGTGGGTCACGCCACCGTCCTGTTGCAGCACGATGGGCTGAACATGCTGACGGACCCCATCTGGGCCGAGCGCTGCAGCCCGTTCGTGTTCGCGGGCCCCAAGCGGTTCAGAGCGCCTGGGATCCGCTTCGAGGACCTGCCTCCCATCGATGTGGTGCTTCTCAGCCACGACCACTACGACCACCTCTGCGTATGGACGCTGCAGCGCCTGCAGACGCACTCGGCCCCGATCATCGTCACCGGCAAGCGTGTGGGCGAGGTGCTCGCGCGCAACGGCATAGGCAACGTGGTGGAGCTCGACTGGTGGGAGTCCACCGAGGTCGCTCCCGGCGTGCTCGTGGTGTTCACCCCGGCACAACACTTCTCGGGGCGCTCCCTGACCGACCTCGACAAGCGCCTGTGGGGTGGGCTGTACGTGCACGCGCCGGCGGGAGGCATCTACTACGCGGGGGATACGGGCTACTGCCCACACTTCCGGGAGGTGCGCGAGCGCCTCGGCAGCCCGCGCGTGGCGCTCCTGCCCATCGGCGCGTTCGAGCCGCGCTGGTTCATGTCGCCTGTCCACATGGACCCGGCGCAGGCCGTGCAAGCTCACCTGGACCTCGGCGCCGTCACGTCGGTGGCGGTCCACTACGGCAGCTTCGCGCTGGCCGACGACGCGCAGGGGCAGCCGGAGCGGGAGCTCACCGCAGCGCTCACGGAGCGCAAGGTCAGCCCGCAGCGCTTTCGCATGATCGAGCACGGCTTGGCCGTGACGCTGCCACGCAACGCGCGGGAGCACGGCGAGGATGCGCGCCCCTGAGCGCTCCGCACAAGCGTGTTCGAACGTGACGCTGACCGCGGTGTGGAGTGGTCGGCGCGCCACTCCGTGGCGGTTGGGCAGATGGTCGTGCGCTGCCGTCATGCTGACCCTCGCCGCCTGTCGTGAGCCCGCCCCCCGGCGCGACGTACTCGAGTACTTGCGCGTGGGCGTCGCTCCGCGCGAAGAAGCCGCTGCGCTCACGCGAGCCTTCGAGCGAGACGGCTACCGTGTGCGCTCGCTGGTGGACTTGGAGGAGCTCGTCATGCTGGATGCGTCCGACCCTGGCGGGGCGACTGCGCTGCGCATCGTCACACCGGTGGGGGTGGTGCTCGGTCTCGACGCGCCCGACCGACGCTTCCCCACGCGGGAACGTGTGCGTGGCCTCCCCGCGCCTCTGTCCGGCACGGACTTGGATGGCGACGGCCGCGTCGAGCTGCTCGTCGCGTTGGTGGACAGCGCGCGGCCGGCCGAGTGCGTGGCGGTGGTGCGCATCGACGAGCATCGACGCGCGGTCGAGGTCCCGGTGGACACCCGCGTCGTTCAAGAGGGGGCGTGCGTCGAGCGCGCCGAGGACGTGGGGGGAGACGCGCGGGCGGAGCTGTTGGTAGTGGCCCGCTACCCGCTGCCGGCGCTGCCAGTGCCGGCTGGGGTGTCCGTTCCGCTCACGGGTCACGAAGGGCGCTTCGTCCCCATGCAGGCCGCCGTGGGACGCTACTTTGCCGGGGAGCGGACGGTACGCATGGAGCGCCTGGGCGATGCGCGTCGCGTGGGGGATGCCCGCACCATCAGCCGTCTTGCCGTGGAGCTAGGGCTGCTGGTGTGGTTCGAGGGGGGCGACCCCGACCGCGCCATCCTGGCCTTGGATGCCCAGGCAGAAGGGGGGCACGTGGACGCCCTGGCCGCCGGCCGCGCGCTCATCCGGACCCTGCACGAGCGCGCCGGGGGGCGTGCTTCCGACGCGGAAACGGAGTAGACCCCGCCGTGGCCAAGAAGCGTGTCGAAAAGGGCGTGGCGGGCATGGAGCTGCTCGTCTGCCGCAACCCGAAGGCAGCGCAGCTGTACGACATCGAGGACAAGCTCGAGGTGGGCATGGTGCTCACCGGCAGCGAGGTGAAGAGTCTGCGCAACCGCAAGGGCGACCTGGACGGGGCGTACGCGGTCATCGAGAACGAAGAGCTGTTCCTGCACAAGATGCACATCGCGCCCTACGCGCAGAGCGGCTACGCGGGGCACGTGCCCAAGGCCGTGCGCAAGCTGCTGGCGCACCGCGAGGAGATCGACAAGTGGCGCGGCAAGCTCACGACCAAGGGCTACACGCTGGTCCCGCTGCAGGTCTACTTCAAGAACGGCGTGGCCAAGTGCCAGCTGGGGCTGGGGCGAGGCAAGAAGAAGGGCGACGAGCGCGAAGCCCTCAAGGCCAAGGCCGAGCTCAACGAGGCCCGCGAGGCGGCGCGGCGGCGATGAGCCAGACGCACGCCACGCTCAGCCTCGCCGACGGTCGGCAAGGCGCCTTGCTCGGGTGGGACGGGAGCTTCCTGGAGGTGCGCCTGTCGGTGCCGTTCGCACCCGGCGCGCCAGTGCGCGTGGTGCTCGACTTGGACGCGCCGCTGCCCGTCGAGTGCAAGTCGCTCGGGAGCAAGCGCGACGACGAGGGGCGCTTCGTCGTCCGCCTGCGCCCGATGACGCTCCCCAAGCCGTCGCGGCTCGCGCTCGAGGCGTGGTTCAAACGCGGCTGAGCCCAGGCCCGCCGAGCCCGCGGCTCAGAGGTGGAAGCCGCCCAGGACTTCGCGCTTCACGGCCTCGAAGTCGTTCGGCAGGTCGATCGGCGCGTTGGGGTGCTGGCTGGTCACACCCTCGATGCGGCTCTCGTGGTAGCGAATCTTGAACTGCGTGAACTTCAGGCCATTGGCGGTGGAGACGACCACGACCCGTTGACCGGGCTGGATGTTCCCCGCGGCCACCTGCTTCTCCAGGGCTGCGAGCGCGACACCTGTGTGCGGGCAGGTGTAGGCGCCGCTGCGGTCGGCGCTGGCGGAGGCCTCGGCCAGCTCGGCTTCGCTCGCTTGCTCGACGATGCCGTCGAACTTCTGCAGCGTGCGGATGGCGCGGCGCACGCTGACCGGGTTGCCGATGCGGATGGCGCTGGCCTCGGTGGGGCCGGCCGTGATGGCTGCGAACTTGTCGTAGCCCGCCTTGTAGGCGAGGTAGAGAGGGTTGGCCTGCTGCGCCTGAGCCAGCATGAGGCGCGGGCGGCGGTTCACCAGGCCGAGCTCGAAGAGCATGTCGAAGCCCGCGCCGAGCGCGGCCACGTTGCCCAGGTTGCCGCCGGGGATGATGACCCAATCGGGCACGTTCCAGTCGAACTGCTGGGCGATCTCGATGGCGACCGTCTTCTGCCCCTCGAGGCGCAGCGAGTTCATGGAGTTGGCCAGGTAGATGCCCTGCTCCAGCGCGAGCTTCTGCACGATGGCCATGCAGCCATCGAAGTCTGTGTCGAGCGCGCACACCTTGGCGCCGTTGGCGAGGGGCTGCACCAGCTGGGCCGTGCTGATCTTGCCCTTGGGCAGCAGCACCACGCTGGGGATCCCGGCGCTGGCGCAGTAGGCGGCGAGGGCCGCGCTGGTGTCGCCGGTGGACGCGCACGCGATGGCCTTGATGGGCTTTCCGTCCGCGATCATCTGCTTCACCGTGCTGACGAGCACCGTCATGCCCAGGTCCTTGAACGACCCGGTGTGCGAGTTGCCGCAGTTCTTGATCCACAGCTCGTCGAGGCCCAGCGACTTGCCGTAGCGCTCGGCCCAGAAGAGGTTGCTGCCGCCCTCGGCGGTGCTCACCACGTTCTCGTCGCGCAGGTGCGGCTGCACCCACTCCTTCTTGCCCCACACGCCGCTGCCGTAGGGCCACTGGCGGGTCATCCAGCGACCGTCGAAGGTGGCCTTCCACTCGTCCGCGCTCTTGGCCTTGAGGGCCTCGATGTCGTGGCGCACCTCCAGCAGCTCACCGCACGTCGGGCATTGATAGATGACGGTGTCGAGGGGCCAGCTGCCGGAGCAGCCCGCGGTGCATCGGAACGAAGCGCTGAGGGACATGGTGGCGCGAGTATATCGGCTCACGGGGGTGTGGCCAGCGCTCGCCTCGTCAATATCGGGGCGACGTGGCGCGACGCCGAGAGCCGCGGCACGTCGGTCGTCATGGCTCGCTGCCGTGGTTCTGCAGCGAACTCTAGCAGCAGGCGCCCGGGCCGGCGCTGGCCTGCGCCTCGGCGTAGTGCCGCGCGGCCAGGGTGGGGTCGCACGGGAACGCGCCGTAGTGCTCCCCCGGGACGGTGACGTCGAAGAACGGCGCGAAGCGCGTGGCGTTCAACATGGCGGCGGTGTTGCGGCAGACCCGCTCGGGGCGACCACGCTCGAAGGCGTGGTGGTCGTCCAACCAGAACAGCGTCTCCGCCCCGGAGATGCCACCGCGGTAGGTGGCGACCTGGCCGTAGTCCTCGCACTGCGGGTCCAGCCCTGGGAGCTTGAACAGGCGGTACGTGACGGACGAGAACCGGGCGGGGCCGATCTTGCCGGCGACCTCTGGGCTCTGGATGACGATCGGAGCGCGCGTGACGACCCGCGGGTCGGTGAACCCGAGCCCCTTCGCGAGGTGCAGGAAGTCCGCCTCGTAGAGCGCGCCGCCCAGGCACTCGGCGTACAGCACGGGGTCTCGCTGCACGTGCTCTGGCAGGCGTCGGTCGACCACCACGTCGCTCAGGTACAGCTCGCCGCCGGTCCGCAGGACGCGCGCGACCTCGGTCAGGACGAGGTCCTTGCGCGGACTCAGGTTCACGACGCAGTTGGACACGACGACGTCCACCGACGCGTCCGCGAGTCCTACGTCACGCAGGTCCTCGATGAAGCCCCGGTGGAAGCGCGTGTTCGGTTCGGGGAACCCGAAGCGCTGCGCGTGCCAGGCCTCGGTGGCGCGCGCCAGGTCCAGCTGCTCGGCGGTCATGTCCACGCCGTGGACGACACCCTCCGGCCCCGCCATCTGCGCGAGAACGAACACGTCGCGCCCCGTGCCGCAGCCGAGGTCGACCACCGTCGCGCCGGTGAGCGCGTGCGGGATGGGGAAGCCGCAGCCGTAGAAGCGCGCCTCGACGTCGGGGTGGACGTTGGCGAGCGCGTCGGCGATCCAGGGGGCGGGCGCGCCGCTTGCGCAGCAGGCGTTCGTGGCCAGGTCGGCGCTCGAAGCGAGCTGCTTTCCATAGTAGTCGCGCACGAAGCTCTGGATCGCGTCGGCGCTCGGGGGCGGGGTGGGGTCGCTCATGGGAGGTGGTGCGCGTTCGCGCGCCCTTCGTTACGGGGTGGCGGAAGGGGCGCTGGCGCCCGGGGTCTCGGGGGCGCTGGAGCCACCGGTGGGCGGGCGGGGGAGGGAGCCTCCGGGTGCGGCGGCCGCGGCGCGTCGTCGTTCGGCCTCACGCGCCCACGCCTCGAACTGGCGACGCGCGAGGTCGAGGCCGAACCGGACATCGGCAGCGCTCGCGCGCCCGCGGATGATCACCCGCTCCCCGTGTGCTTCGAACGTGAAGCTCTCCAGCACCGCGATGCGATCTCCGAGGATGATGCGGGCCATCGCGTTCCGTAGCGCCGCGTCGCGCTGCGCCGTCCAGTAGGCGATGCCGTCGAGCGCCGCCTGCTCGCTCGGGTACACCGCCAGGCCGTCGATGCCGACCATGCGCGGCCCCACCTCGCGGACAGCCAGACGCGCGCGCACCGGGATTACGTTGGGGTCGCCGCCCATGAGGAACGCATGCACACCCTCCACCTCGAGGCTGAGTCCTTCGTTCGGCCCCATGGACAACAGCACGTCGGGACCGCTCGCCTCCTCGAGCCCTTCCTCGTCGGCCGCGCGCGCCGCCCGTGCCTGGGTCATGGCCAGCACCACCGCCAGGTCCTCGGGGCGGGAGATGGTGAAGTGCTGCGGGCTCAGCAGCGCCACCTCCCGCGGGGTCTCACCCTCGTTCGCCCAGGGCGCGACGGGCACCCCTTCGCGGGTGGACCACGTCGCCGTCGTCCCGCGCGCTGCCGCCATGCGGTCGACAGCGGCGCGCGTGAAGGCTTCGTCGTGAACGTGTCGGCCGGCCACCATGATGCGGCTGCGATAGCGGTTGGGGGTGGCGATGAGGACACGCTCGAGGTCGGTCAGGGGATCGATCCCGGAGCCCCCCAGCAGCTCCTGCCAGTCGGGTACGGCGGCGATCAGGGCGCGCACGTCCTCTGCCACGACCGACTGCCGCAGGCGCGCCATGTCCAGGCGCAGCGCCAGCTGGGCGCCAGCTGGAATGCGCGCCGGGCCCCGGATCGTGGCGTTCGCGACAGGGATTCGCGCTCGAACCGGCCCCGCGTCGACGCTCGCGTCCTCGCTCGCGCCAGCGTCGGCGACCATGTCGGGCACGCCGCCGTCGAGCAGGTCGACGTCCTGCCGGTCGTCGATCGGCCCCGTGTCGGGCACGCCGGCGTCTTGCTCTCCGTGCCCCTCGCGTGAGTCCTCTGGCACGCCCGCGTCGGGCTGCGGGGGGTTGGCCGCCGTGCCCTCCGCGTCCCCCTCGCCGCTCGCCGCAGGTTCGGGTACCGGCGCGGGCGGGGGTGGCTCGACGGGCGTGGCGTCGACGAGGACGGTATCCATTGCCTCGGTCATGCCGAACTCCACCTCGTCGGGCATGCCGAACTCGAACTCGAGCTGCGGTGCGGTGGCCATCGAGGACACGGTCAGCGCGATCGCCGCGTGGAACGCGAGCGAGAGCCCCAGGGCCAAGGGCAGGGCGTACTGGAGCATCCTCGAGCGTGGCACGTGCTCCTGGACGCCTTCGCGGGCGCCCTCATTCATGAGCGGCTTGGGGGCAGGGGTTGACGGCGTTGCGAGGTGGGTTCAAGGGTTCACCGTAGCTCGGGGCGCAGCGCGCCCGCCCCGAACGCTGGGAATGTTGCCACGGCGCCGTTGATTCCTCATGTCCGCAATGTCTCTGCCTCACGCTCACTCGCGTTCGCCTCTTCCGTTCCGCCCATGCCTGCGCACGGGCCGTGGCGTCTCTAGCATCCGTCGTGGACTGGGGCTGTGTGGCCTCGCGGCGGTCCTGGTTGCGGGCTGCGGTGGCGAACCGGCCGAGGGCACCGACGAGCCGAGCGTCGCGGAGACGGCGGGCACCGAAGGGGAAGGCAGCGAGCCGACCACCGCGACCGAGGCGGCCAGCGATGCGGAAGACGGCGGCGTGGAGGATGGTGGCGCCGACGGGGGCGAGGCGACCGCGGGGGTGCCCAAGCGCATCTTCGCGGGACGGTTCGTGGTGAACGTGCGTGTCGGTGCCGCCGAGACGGCCACGCGCATCGGCCGGCTGCGTGCGGGGGCGGTGCTCACCGCCAAGACCTCCTCGCCCGTGGGCTACGACGACTGCCCGGGTGGGTGGTACGAGTTGAGCACGGGGGGCTTCGTTTGCAACCGACGCGAGGTCATCGCGTTCGACGGTGATCGCCTGCCCGAGGTGCGCTTCCGTCAGCCCCGTATGGCGGACCCGCTGCCGTACGAGTACGGCTACATCCGCAGCGAAGTGCCCGTCTATCGCCGCCCGCCGACCGACGCCGAGGCGATGGAGCACGAGGGCTGGCGCCCGCCGCGTCCAGAGGGCGAGGAAGAGGCAGCTGCCGGCACCGTGAGCGGCACCGCGCGCCCCGACGGTGGTTCGGGCAACGCCGTCGCGGCAGGTACCGCGGCGCGTCCTGCGGGCTCGACGCCCGCACCTGCAGGCGAGGTCGCGGCCAGCGGCATGCAGGCTGCGGCGGCGGGCAACCCTGCGGCGACGCCAGCAGGGGAGGGAGCGCCGACGATGGCCTCCGCGCGACCCGCGGAAGCGGCCGTGGCAGCCGCCGGGTCTGCTCCGCCCGTCGCGGCGGCGCCCGCCGAGAGCGAGGAGCCCGAGGCCGAGGAGCCCGCCGAGCCCATCACGTTGGAGTCGCTGCGAGGGGAGGGCGTGGTGCACCACCGGGCGATGCGTGGCTTCTGGGTCAGCCTGGACCGCCGCATCCGCTCGGGTCCGCGGCGCTACTGGCGCACCCAGAACGCTGGCTTCGTGCCCGCCCGGGCCGTCGCCACACGCGAGGGCAGCTCCTTCCAGGGGCTGGCGCTGGACGAGACCACCACCTTGCCCGTCGGGTTCATCTCACGGCGCCAGGGCACCAACGCCGAGACCATGGATCCCGAGCGTGGGCGCCTGCGTCGCGCGCGGCGCGCCTATCACCGCGACTCGTTCGCCATCGCGCGTGAGGAGCGCGTGGGCAACCGCGACTACTACGTCACCGCCGACGGGCTCTACTACCGCGCGGACCAGGTCATGCGGGTGGACCGCGTCGAGCGGGAGGAGCGCATCCCCGCGGGCGTGAAGTGGGTGGAGGTGAACCTCGAGAACCAAACCCTCGTGGCCTACGATGGCGACACGCCCGCCTATGTGACGCTCATCTCTTCCGGGCGCGTGAAGCGGCGCGGGGACGAGGACCACGATCACCACACGCCGAGCGGTGTGTTCCGCATTCGCGAGAAGCACATCACGAACACGATGGACGGTGACGGCACGGTCGTGGACGGTCCATACAGCATCGAGGATGTGCCCTACGTGCAGTACTTCTGGCGCTCCTATGCGTTCCACACGGCCTTCTGGCACGACAACTTCGGGCGCACGAAGAGCCATGGCTGCGTGAACATGTCGCCCCTCGACTCGCGCTGGCTCTTCAACTGGACCACGCCCGGCCTCCCGACCGGCTGGCACTCCGTGTGGGCGCCCGAAGACGAAGAGGACACCACGCCCACGTACGTCTGGGTGCACGGCGAGACACCGCTGGGCTGAGGCGCGGAAACACGAACCGGCCCGTCGCAGAAAAGTCGGCGCAACGGGGTGGGTCTCGCGTACAGTGGCGGTCGACGGCACCCATGACGACTGGCACGGACGCGCGCATCGATCGGGACAACCTGGCGGACCACCTCCGGTCGCTCGGGTACACACCCACCCCCATCGCGAACGACACGTGGCGCGCGCACTTGGGCGCGGCCGGGCGCAGCTTCCCGCTGCTCGTGCGTGCCCACGCCGGGTACGTCACGTTCGCCATCGTGCCCGTCTTCAAGACCCCCGAGGACAGCACGCGGGCCGCGGCGCTCTATGACGAGCTGCTGCGCCTCAACCAGGTGCTCATGTTCGCGAAGTTCTCCATCGATGACGATCTCGACGTCGTGTTGTCGGTGGAGTACCCCCTCGGTACGCTCGATCCGAGCGAGGTGAGCGACGCCCTGGCTGCGCTGGCGCACTACGCGGACGTGCACTACGCGCACCTCTCCACGCTGTTGGGCTGACGCCCGCGCGCGCAGGCGCGCTCACGCCAAGAACGCAGCGATCTCTGGGAACACCTCGTCCGCCGCGTGTCGACCGATGAGCAGGTCCGCGTGCCCATAGTCCGCGCGGTCGCCCTCGGCCTTCGCGAAGATCTGGTAGCGCTTGTCCATCGACCCCGTGCGCGTGGTTCTGTGCAGCGTGACGGCGACGGCGGCGGTGCTCGGGTGGTGCGCCCTCTTTGCGTGGCATCTGGTGGGGCGCGGGAAGCCGATGCGGGTCACGCCGCTGATGCGCTTCCTGCGACGTTGACGGGGCGACGACGTCAGTCTTGCAACATAGGCGTGAGGGTGGTACGATTCGCCCGCACTTGTGAGAATCCTTGCAAGGGTGGGCTCCCGGGTCCGCCCTTTTCGCATTTCTGGGGGTTCTCCGGTTCTCCCTCATGTCGAAACGCACGGACACTCTCATCAGCACGCTCGAGTCCATCGTCGAGCCGGTCTGCTCCGCCCACGGAGTCGAGCTGGTGGAGGTGCGCCATGTGCCCCAGAAGGATGGGGCGGTCGTCCGCATCACCATCGACCGGGCGCGCGTGGACGGCAAGGACGGCAGCGACATCACGCTGACCGACTGCACGGACGTGAGCCGTGATGTGTCGGCCGCGCTGGACGTGCACGAAGACGTGCTCCCCGGCGCCTACCACCTCGAGGTGAGCTCCCCCGGGCTCGAGCGGCCGCTGGTCAAGCCGGCCGACTTCGAGCGCTTTGCCGGGCGTGAGGTGAGCGTCCGCACGCTGGTGCCGCTCGAGGGCACCAAGCAACGTAAGTTCCAGGGCGATCTGAAGGGCTTCGCACGCTCCGAAGATGGCGCCGAGTTCGTCGAGCTGAACGTGAATGGATCGGAGCTACGTATCCCGTTCGATTCCATCACCCAAGCCCATCTGGTGTATCGGTTCTGAGCCGCACGACGGCAGCAGGGAATGTCATGAGTCAGGGCAACACGTCTCTTTCAAGCGTTATCGACTTGGTCAGCCAGGAGAAGGGCATCGATCGCTCGGTGCTCGTCGAGGCCACGGAGCAGGCGATCCTCACCGCCGCGAAGCGGACCTTCGGGCCCGACCGCGAGCTGGAGGCCCGCTACAACGACGAGACCGGCGCCGTCGACCTGTTCCAGTACATGACCGTCGTCGACGAGGTGGACGACCCGGAGCTCGAGATCTCCGCGGAGGACGCCGAGCGTCACGGCCTGGAGGCCGAGGTGGGCGAGGAGCTGGGTTTCCAGATTTTCTACCTGGCCAGCGACGTGGAGCGCGCCCGTGAGCAGGACCGGCTCTTCGGTCACCTGCTGGGCATCTCCCAGCAGCGCCAGGGCTTCGGCCGCATCGCGGCGCAGACGGCCAAGCAGGTCATCATCCAGCGCGTGCGCGACGCCGAGCGCGAGCGGGTGTTCAACGAGTACAAGAACCGCATCGGCGAGATCGTGACTGGCGTGGTGCGGCGCTTCGAGCGCGGCAGCAACATCATCGTGGACTTCGGCAACGGCGTGGAGGCCGTGCTCCCGAGCCGCGAGCAGACGCCGCGGGAGAGCTACCGCCCCGGTGACCGCGTCGAGGCGCTCCTCAAGGGCATCGATCGCGAGGCCCGCGGGCCCCAGATCATCCTGTCCCGCACCGACGTGGGCCTCTTGGTGAAGCTCTTCGAGCGCGAGGTGCCCGAGATCTTCGAGGGTATCGTGCGCGTCGTCGCCGCGGCCCGTGAGCCGGGCGCCCGCAGCAAGATCGCCGTGAGCAGCCGTGACAGCGACGTCGACCCCGTGGGCGCGTGCGTCGGCATGAAGGGGTCGCGCGTGCAGGCCGTCGTGCAGGAGCTGCGCGGCGAGAAGATCGACATCGTCCCGTTCGACCGCGACCCGGCGCGCTTCGTGTGCAACGCCATCGCCCCCGCGGAGGTGGTCCGCGTGGTCATCGACGAGAACGGTCAGTCGATGGAGCTCGTGGTGCCCGACAGCAAGCTGTCGCTGGCCATCGGCCGCCGCGGCCAGAACGTCCGTCTGGCGTCGCAGCTGACCAAGTGGCGCCTCGACATCGTGAGCGAGGTGCGCTTCAAGCAGATGGAGGAGGAGGCCATCGAGGTGCTCGGGCGCGTGGGCGATCCGAACCTGGGCCGCACCCTCTACCGCTTGGGCTTCCGCACGCTGGACGAGGTGGCCGAGGCCAGCCTGGAAGAGCTGGGCGGCATCGAGGGCGTCGAGGACGCCGAGGAGCTGCGTCGGGTGGCCGAGGTCGAGGTCGAGGCCATGCGCAAGGAGCGCATGGTGGAGCTGGCCAAGGGCGACGAGATCCCGAACGACAAGCTGAAGCTGCTCTTGGTCCCCGGTGTGTCGCAGCGCATCGTGGACGCGCTGGACGCGGGGGGGTATGGCTCGCTGCAGGCCATCCTGCGTGAGAACGACGTGGACCGCTTCGCGCTCAACGCAGGCCTCGACGCGCTCTACGCGCGTGACCTCAAGCAGGCCGTGGAAGAGTTCGTGGCGGGCCCGTGGGCGACCCTCGAGGCCACCATCAAGGCCAACCGAGCGAAGTCGCGCAAGGCCGCGGCGGACCTGGCCACGGCCGCGGCGGCCGAGCGGGCCAAGGGGGCCGACGGTGAGGCGGGCGACGACGAGGACGACGAAGACGAGGAGTGAGGCGCGGCCCTCGGCGGGCACGCGACACGGATGACCCAGAGCGAAGCGAACGAGACCACCCAGACGCACCCCGAGAGGCTGTGCGTGGGCTGCCGGCAGAAAGCCGAGCGGCAGGACCTCGTGCGCTTCGCGTTGGGCCCCACGCCGCCCTACGTCGCACCTGATCCAGGGCGACGGCTCGGGGGCAAGGGGGTGTCCGTGCACCCGACGCGTGGCTGTCTGGAGCGCGCCATCACGCGGGGCGGCTTCGCCCGCGCGGCACGGCAGCCGGTGCGCCTCGACCTGGAGGCGATCGCGGGGGCGCTCGCGTCGTTCGAGGAGCGCCGCGCCAACAGCCTCCTGATGGCAGCGCAGCGCCGTCGCGTGCTCGCCCTTGGGACCGATGCGGTGCGCGAAGCGATGCGCGCGGGTGGCATCACGTTGCTGGTCGTGGCACACGACGCCGCAGGACGAAGGTTCGAGATTGAGAAAGCCGCGGAGCGACTGGGCACCGCGTGCGTGGTGTTCGGTGACAAAGCGGCGCTCGGCGCGCTGTTTCGCAAGGATGAGGTGGGTGTGCTCGCCCTCCTCGATGCGGGTGTTTCTGCTGAGTTTTCTCAGGCGGCGGCGAGAATACGGGCACTCAGAGAGGACGAAGGTTAAGTGCGAGTCTACGAAGTGGCGCGAGAGCTCGGGATCGACAACAAGGAGCTGATGCGGCGGATTGCGACGCTCGGCATCCCCGTGAGCAACCACATGAGCGTCCTCGAGCAGTTCCAGGTGGAGCAGATCAAGCGCGCCGTGGAGAAAGAGAACGCCGGGAACGTGGTGGAGGAGCGCATCCGTCCGACCGTCGTGCGTCGCAAGCGCAAGAAAGACGACGACGACGCGCCCGCCCCGGTCGCCGCCGCACCAGAGCCCGCCCCGGCCCCGGCGGCCCGTGTCGTCGGGCGCGCGTCCGCCCCTCCCGCCGCGCCGGCCGAGCCTGCGCGCGCGACGCCAGAGCCCGTGCGCGCTGCGGCCGAGCCCGCGCCTGCCAAGCCCGCGCCGGAGCCCGTGACGGTGCCTGCCACGGAGCCCAAGGCCAGCGCTCCTGCGGAGGCTGCGCCTGCGGCTCGTGAGGCAGACGTCCAGCCCGAGCCGGCGTCGGAGCCTGCGCAGCCTTCGGAAGCTGCCGCGCCGAAGGCCGAGCCCGCTGCGCCCGAGCCCGCTCCTCGCCCCGTGCCGCTCTCCGAGCTGCGCGCCGAGAGCGAGACGGTGGCAGTCAAGGTCCCCGCGCCCACCGCCGAGCAGCTGCGTGAGATGCGCGAAGAGCGCCCGTCGGTCGCGCCGGCGGACCCCTCCGAGCGCTTCGCGCACACGCATCTCCCGCCGGGAGTCACGCGTCGCGGGAACACGACGGCGGACCGCACGCTCACCGTGTCCGAGGAAAAGCGCCGCAAGATCGTGGCGCAGCATCAACAGACGCAGACCCAGACGCGCCGCAAGATCGTCAATCGGTCCAGCATCGGCCCCGCGGGTCGTCCGCCGGCGCGCCCGCAGCGCCGCCCGAAGGGTGGCCCCGCCGGCACGATCAAGCGCATGCGTCCCCTCGAGGCGACGGTGCCTGGCGCCCAGAAGCGCATCATCCGCATCGAGGACCAGGTCCAGCTCCAGACGCTCGCCCAGCGCATGAGCCTGAAGGCCACGGACGTGCTGATGGAGCTCATCCAGCAGGGCGTCACCAACGTGCACATCAACAGCACGCTGGACGCGGACACCGCCACGCTGCTCGCCTCCGTGTTCAACTACGAGGTCGAGAACGTGGCGCGCACCGAAGACGAGATCGTCGGTGACGCCCGCGGCGACTTCGAGAACCTCGAAGAGGACCGCCTGCTGCGCGCTCCGGTCGTGACCGTCATGGGCCACGTCGACCACGGTAAGACCTCGCTGCTGGACAAGATCCGCAACGCGTCGGTGGCTGCTGGCGAAGCGGGCGGCATCACGCAGCACATCGGGGCGTACCGCGTCGGCGTGCAGCTGGACGGAGAGACCCGCACCATCGTCTTCCTGGACACGCCGGGTCACGAGGCGTTCACCGCCATGCGCGCCCGTGGCGCGGACGCCACGGACGTCGTCATCCTCGTGGTGGCCGCGGACGACGGAATCATGCCGCAGACGCGTGAGGCGATCACCCACGCGAAGTCCGCTCAGGTCCCGATCGTGGTGGCACTCAACAAGTGCGACCGTGAGGACGCGCAGCCCGAGCGTGTGAAGCACGAGCTGGCTTCGCTGGGCCTCCAGCCGGAGGAGTGGGGTGGCGACACCATCTACGTCGAGACCAGCGCGCACACCGGTCTCGGCATCGAGAAGCTGCTCGAGTCCGTGCTGCTCCAGGCAGAGATCCTCGACCTGCAGTCGAACCCGAACATCCCCGCCGAGGGCGTCGTGCTCGAGGCCAAGCTCGACCGCGGTCGCGGGCCGGTGGCCAACGTGCTGGTGCGCGACGGAACGCTGAAGCCCGGCGACTACGTCGTCGCAGGTCAGGCCTGGGGCCGCGTACGCGCCATGATGGACGAGCGCGGCAGCGTGGTGAAGGTCGCTGGGCCCGCCACGCCCGTCGAGATCCTCGGTCTGCAGGACCTTCCGTCGGCTGGTGACATGATCTACCAGGTCAAGAACCAGAAGAAGGCCGCCGAGGTCGCCGAGTCCTACAAGAAGGCTGGCGGCAAGCCCGTCCAGGGCCCGATGTCCGGCGCGCGTGGGCTCGAAGAGTTCCAGAAGATGATGAACAGCGGCGACGTCGAGGAGCTGCGCTTGGTCGTGAAGGCCGACGTGCAGGGCTCGCTCGAGGCGCTCAAGAAGTCCTTGGCCGCGCTCAGCACCGAGAAGGTCAAGGTCAACATCATCCTGAGCGGCGTCGGTGGCATCACCGAGAACGACATCATGCTGGCGAGCGGCTCCAACGCGCTGGTGATCGGCTTCAATGTGCGCCCCCAGGGCAAGGGCACGGCCATCGCCAAGAAGGAGAACGTCGACGTCCGCAACTACTCGATCATCTACGAGGCGCTGGACGATGTGCGCGCGGCGATGCGCAAGCTTCTGGCCCCGACGTACATCGAGAAGGAGCTGGGCAAGGCGCAGGTGCGCATGGTCTTCAGCATCCCGAAGGCTGGCACCATCGCGGGCTCCATGGTCACCGACGGAAAGATCCTTCGCAGCGGCAAGGCGCGCCTGCTCCGCAATGGGGAGGTGCTCTTCCGTGGCGACGTCGCCTCGCTGCGTCGTCACAAGGACGACGTGAAGGAAGTCGGCACGGGTTTCGAGTGCGGAATCGGGCTGGCCGGCTTCAACGACATGGCCGAGGGCGACATCATCGAGGCCTACGAGCTGATCCAGGTCGAGGCGACCCTCTGAGCGTGCGCCGGCCCGAGGCTTTGCATCTCGGGCCGGAGCGCCACACCCTTTGAGACAAGGCGATGCCACGAGTCGAGCAGAAACGCAGTGTACGCGTGGCCGAGCGCGTCCGCGCCGAGGTGATGGACCTCCTGCTCCGTGGCGCCATCCGCGACCCGCGCGTGCGGGACGTGTTGGTCTCCGAGGTGCGCGTGACGGACGATCTCGGGCACGCCCGCGTGTACGTGCGCACGCTGCAGCCCGCGGACACGGCCCGGCGCGCCGCCGTCGTGAAGGGGCTGGAGCACGCTGCGGGCTACATCCGACGCGAGGTGGGGGCCAAGCTGGGGCTGCGGTACACGCCCGCGTTTCAGTTCTTCTGGGACGAGGTCGTCGACTCGGCGCTGCAGATAGAGACCGTGCTGGCGGAGATTCGCGCGGACGCCGAGCAGGATCAGGCACGGGCCGTCGCAGGCGGCGCGGACGCTGACGAGCACGATGCTCCGACCGACGACGACGGCGAGGGGGACGCGTGAAGGGCATCGACGAGGCGGTGCGGCAGGTCCGTGAGGGCCAGCGCTTCCTCGTGGCCTGCCATCGCCGCCCGGACGCGGACGCGTTCGGCAGCGCCGTGGGGTTCTCGGCCGTGCTGCAGCAGCTGGGCAAGGACGTGACCCTCTACGTCCCGGACGAGCTGTCCGTCACGCTGCACTACCTGGTGGGCCTCGTGCCGCACGTGCGGGAGCTGCCCGAGGGGGCCACGTTCGACGCTTGCTGGGTGATGGACACGGCTG
The DNA here is from genome assembly GCA_020633055.1 of Sandaracinaceae bacterium. Taxonomy (NCBI): domain Bacteria; kingdom Pseudomonadati; phylum Myxococcota; order Polyangiales; family Sandaracinaceae; species Sandaracinaceae bacterium. The sequence goes on from JACKEJ010000017.1 coordinate 86,906, forward strand.
CAAAGTCGCTCCTGCCGGACGGCCTGCCAGACCGCAGCGTGCGCGGCCCGCTGATCGTGGTGGATCACCACGCGGCCCACGACGACGTGGGCGACCTCAAGCTGCGCGACACGGACGCGTGTTCCACGGGTGAGGTCATCGCCACGCTGGCGCGCAAGCTGGGCGTGTGGCCGCTGCCTCGCGCCGCCGCTTCTCCGCTCTACGCGGCCATCGTGGCGGACACCGGGGGCTTCCGCTACCCCGCGACGAAGCCGTGCACGCTGCGCCTCGGGGCAGAGCTGCTGGAGGCGGGAGCCGACCCCTGGGAGGCCGCGTACGAGCTCTTCGAGGGCTGGGAGGAGGCCCGCATGAAGCTGTTGGCCTCCATACTGGACACCCTCGAGCTGACCGAGTGCGGACGCGTGGCGGTGCTGCGTGTGACGCGCGCGATGCTGGCCGAGGTGGGCGCCAACGACGACATGGTCGAGGGCATGGTGAACTACGGCCGCATGCTGCGCGGTGTGGAGGTGGCTGCGCTGCTCTGGGAGTGGCCCCGCACGCCTGGTGCCGACGGCGCGGTCGACGACGGGTACGACACGAAGATCAGCCTGCGCTCTCGCGGCAGCGCAGACATCAGCCTGATCGCCGTGGCCCTGGGCGGCGGCGGGCATCGCAACGCGGCTGGGGCCCAGTGCAGCGAGGACCTCGAGACGGTGCGGGTTCGGGTGCTGCGCGAGGCCGTCGCGCTGCTCGGACCTTGTGCGCGTGGCTGAGCGGGCATGAGCAAAAAGCCAAGGCCCCCCAAGACGTCCCCCGTGAACGGGCTCCTGGTGGTCGACAAGCCTGTGGGTCCCACGTCGCACGACGTGGTGCAGTGGGCGCGGCGCGTGCTCGGGACGTCCCAAGTGGGGCACACCGGCACGCTGGATCCCATGGCCACGGGCGTGCTGGTGCTCGGGGTGGGGCAGGGCACCAAGCTGATGGCGCACCTGGGCGCGGAGGACAAGCGCTACGAGGCCGTGCTGCGCTTGGGGCGCGGCACGTCCACGCTCGACGCCGAGGGCGAAGTGACCGCGCGTGCTCCCGTTCCCGCTGGTCTCGACCTCGCGCGCGTGCGGGAAGTGGCGGCAGGGTTCGTGGGCGAGCACTCCCAGCAAGCCCCCGCGGTGAGCGCGATCAAGATCGGCGGTCGGGCCCTGCACGAGCGGGCGCGTGCCGGTGAGGTGGTGGACGCCCCGTTTCGCGACGTGGTGTGTCACGCGCTCGAGGTGCGGGACGTCGCGCAGGTCGCGGACGACCCGGATGGCGCCGTGGACGTCTCGCTCGCGCTGCACACGGGCAAGGGCTACTACGTGCGCTCGCTGGGCCGTGACCTGGCGCGCGCGCTGGGCACGGAGGGGCACCTCGTGGCGCTGCGGCGCACCCGCAATGGTCACTTCGACGCCGACATGGCGCTCGACGGGCGCTTGCTGGCGGGCATGCACGACGACGCCTGCCGCGCAGCCACACGGGCGGCGCTGTTGCCCCTCCCGCGCGCCGTCGCGTCGCTGGGCACGCTGCAGGTCGACGAGCACGCCGTCTTGGAGTTGCGCTTCGGGCGCGCCCTGCCGCTCGACGCGCTCGCGCCCGTCCGGTCGTGGGACGAGGTCCCGGCTGGGCCCGTGTTCGCGCTGTTGGGCCCCGACGGCCAGTTGGTCGCCCTCGTCGAGCGACGGGACGAGCGGCTGCACGTCGTGCGAGGCTTCCCGCCGAGCCCCCCGGAGACCCCATGGAACACGTCGAGTACTTGATCGTAGGCGCCGGTATGAGCGGTCTGGCCGTGGCCGACCGCTTGGGGCGCGAGCGCAGCTACCTGGTGCTCGAGGCCGACGGTGAGGTCGGGGGTTACTGCAAGACCGTCCGGCAGGATGGCTTCGTGTGGGACTACTCCGGCCACTTCTTCCACTTTCGTCACCCCGCCATCGAGGCCGAGCTGACGGCCCGCATGCGCGAGCAGCGCATCCTCAAGGTGGTCAAGGACAGCCGCATCTACTACGCGGGCGAGATGGTGGACTTCCCGTTCCAGAAGAACATCCACCAGCTCCCACGTGACGAGTTCCTCGAGTGCCTGCACGACCTGTACTTTCGCAAGGACGCGGCCCCCACCAACTTCCTCGAGATGCTCTACGCCAAGTTCGGGCGCGGCATCTCGGAGAAGTTCCTCATCCCCTACAACGAGAAGCTCTACGCGACCGACCTCGGGACCCTGGACGTCGACGCGATGGGGCGCTTCTTCCCGCACGCCTCGCTCGACGAGATCATCGCTGGCTTCTTGAAGCGCGACAACGACAGCTACAACGCGACCTTCACGTATCCCGAGGGTGGGGCCATCCAGTACGTGCACGCGCTGATGAGCGGCGTCGACGAGGCGCGCGTGGCGTTGAACGAGCGGTTGATCTCCATCGATCTGGAGGAGCGTATCGCTACGACCAGCAAGCGCCGCATCCGCTTCGAGCAGCTGGTCAGCTCGGCGCCGTTCGATGTGCTGCTGCGCGCCGCCGCCGTGCCCTTCGATGCGAGCGTGTACTCGTGCAACAAGGTGGAGGTGTGGAACCTGGGCTTCGACCGCAAGGGGCCCGAGGCGTACCACTGGGTGTACTTCCCACAGCGCGACGTGTCGTTCTACCGCGTGGGCTTCTACGACAACATCTTCGGGTCGGACCGCATGTCGCTCTACGTCGAGCGTGGGCGCAAGACGGACGAGGTCGTGGACGACGCCATAGCGGAGGAGAGCCTCGCGACGGTGCTGGCCGACCTCGCGCGCGTGGGGTTCGTGACCGATCACCAGCTGGTGTCGAAGCACCACGTCGTCATGAACCCCGCGTACGTACACATCACGGTCGACTCGCTGCGCGACGTCGCCGAGAAGAAGGCGCTGCTACGCCAGCACGGGGTGCACAGCATCGGGCGCTACGGCTCGTGGACGTACTGCTCCATCGAGGACAACATCGTGGAGGCGCGCGCGCTGGTGGACGAGCTGGTCGGCGGGTGACACGCAGCCTGCCTTGGTGCGGCGCCCGAGCTCCACGTGTCGGCTGGCCCTGGCGCCTGCGCGGCTCTCCGGCGAGTCAGCGCGTGGGGGCGGAGTTGCACAGGCCGCGCGTGTCCCGCTACGTTGACCCCATGCGTCGCCTGACCGAGCTCATCTGACGTCTTCCCAAGCGGGCGGGGCTCACCCTCGCTTCACTCCTGCTGTTCGTCGACCTCCTCGACGAGACGGCCGGGGTGACGTTCGTCGCCGTGCCCGAGCTGGAGCGCGACCTCGGGATGTCCACCAGCACGGCTCTGCTGCTGCTGTTCACGCTGCCTGGCGCAGTCGCGAGCCTCGCGGAGCCTCCGCTGCTCCTCTGGGCCGACCGCCACCCGCGCCTGCGAAGGCGGCTCGTGACGGGTGGGCTCGCGCTGATGGGCGCGGGGCTCGGGCTGGCCGCGATCGCTCCGACACCATGGGCGCTGGGGCTCGCGATGACGCTCATGTTCATCGGCAACGGGCTGGGCGTGAACCTGGCGCAGGCCACGCTCATGGACCTCTGGCCCGCGCGCCGGGAGCAGCTCATGACGCGCTGGGTGCTGATGGGCACGCTCGGGGACGTCTGCGCCCCGCTGCTGTTGGCGGTCATCGCGCTCTTGGGTGGCGGCTGGCGCGTTGCGCTCGGCTGCGTGGCAGGCATGTGCATGGTGCACGCGCTGTGGTTGGCCTCCCGGCCGTTCGAGGCGCCCACGGACGCGGTCGCTCACCCGCGCGGTGAGCCCCTCGATGAAGCGCGCCACGGTGAGGGGGATGGGGGCCACGACGACGACCTGTCGATGATCGACGTGCTGCGCATGGGGCTCCGGAACCGCGCGTTGCTCCCTTGGCTGTGTGCGGTGGCGATGTGTGGTCTGCTCGACGAAGTCTTCGTCGCGGTGGCTTCGGTGTGGCTCGAGCAGGCCTACCACGCGTCGCTGGCTCAGCGCGGCTTCGTGCTCGGGCTCGCCACGTTCGGCGGTGTGCTGGGCCTCGTGGTGCTCGACCGCGCGCTCGCGCGAGGCGTCGATCCACGCCGTTGGCTGACGTTCACCGCCGCGGCGTCGGGCGTCGGGCTCGTCGTGTGGCTGGCCGCGCCGACGCTCGCTTGGAGTGCCGCGGGCCTGTTTCTCCTGGAGGCGCTGGTCGCGCAGCTGTACCCGCTGGTCCAGGCCCAGGCTTTCCGCGCGCACGACCGTGCTGTGGTGGTGGAGGCGCTGCAGGGGCTGTTCGCGCCGATCGACTTCCTGCTTCCGCTGGCCATCGGCTTCGTCGCGGACCGCGTGGGAGTGGTCTCCGCGCTGCTGCTGCTCGGACTGCAGACGGTGGGCATCGTCGTGATCGCTCGTCGGCGTGCACTGGCCCCCGGTCCGTAGCCAGACCACGGCGTCGTTGGGGGCGCTCGTCGCCTATCGATTGTTGAACGTGTACGACGAGGCGAATGCGTCGAGGGCGTTCGTGGGCACGCGCGGATAGCGTCGACGGAAGTCGGCGATCGCCAAGCGCCCCATCTCCTGGATCCCGTTCGCCACGAGGTTCGCGTCGACCACCATGTCTCCTACGGTTTGCAGCTGAGCGTCCGATAGTCGATCGATGGTGCACATCGCGGTCAGCCCTTTCTCGTTCGCTCCAGTGGCAGGCACCACGAGTTTGCGTCGCGAAATGAAAACGCGCTACGTGTGTTGCTACTCGGCGAACGGGGCTTGCCGCACCTTCATCGCGAACCCGAGCCGCGCGTGCCCGCGAAAGTGGCAGCCCGGCTTGTGCGCCACCTCGGTCTCGAGGCGCTGCGCGAAGGCCTCCTTCATGGCGTGTCTCGGCCATGCTTCGACGATGGCGCGGCGCGTGGCCGCCGATACGTCTTCCGCGTGGAACCCGATCACGTCGAGGCCCGCGCCGAAGTGGACCAGCGCGACCTCGGGCTCGCGCTTGTCGGCGATGCCCACGGACGTGTGGAGCGCGATGGCCTCGTGCACGAGCGCGGCGCGCGTCTGGTCCATGCCTGCGTCGAGGGCGATGTCGTGCGCCTTGCGTGCACCCTCGAGCTCGAACGACTCTGGTCCGTCGTGGCCGGGGGCCAGCGCCAGGTCGTGCAGCACCGAGGCGACGTAGAGCACCTCGCGGTCCGCGCGCAGGCCGAGGTGCTCGCCGATGGCGAGGCCGAAGAGGTAGGTGCGCACCGAGTGGTTGAACATGTACGCGGGTTCGGCGGCGCGCGCGATCTCGGTGGCCTGCTGCGCGATGGCCGAGTCGGGCACGCCGAGCGCGGCCAGCTCGATGTCCTGCGGGCGCCGAAAGCCGAGGGCGCGCTGCGTGCGTCGACCGAGGGCGGCGAGCTCGGCGCGCGCGAACCGCGTGGCGAGGAGCGCGATGGGCGGGGGTGGGAGGTCATGCGTGAGCGTTTGGTCCCGGGCGGTGATGTTTTTGTACTGCATCGCAAACAATTAGCGCGGTGGCGGTTTGTTTGCAAGTTGATACAATAATGCCGATGACGACCCGCCCGCGAGGACGCCCCCGCAGCTACGATCCGGACGCCGCCCTCGACGCGGCGCTGAACCTCTTCTGGTCGCGGGGCTTCGCGGGCACCACGCTCGACGCCCTCAGCGACGTGACGGGCATGAAGCGCCCCAGCCTCTACGCCGCGTTTGGCGACAAGGGTGCCTTGTTCGAGACGGTCATCGCGCGCTTCACGGCCGAGATGGCGGAGCGGGCCGCGGCCGCGCTGGCGCTGTCTCGCGTCGACGATGCCCTCGAGGCGCTCGCGCTGTCGTTCGTGGACATGTACGCGCCGGCGAGCGGGCCGTCGCGCGGCTGCCTGGTGTTCTCGGTCGCGTCGCTCGAGGCCGCGGAGGACGAGCGCCTGCGGCAGGTGGTGGGGGACACGATCGAGCGGCTGGACGGCGCGCTGCGGGAGCGCCTGGACGCCGCGGTGAGCGCAGGCGAACTCCCGGCGGGCACGGACACGGACACGCTGGCGCGTTGCCTCTCGTCACAACTCCACAGCCTGTCGCTCCGCGGTCGGGCTGGCGGGACTCGGCGTGCGCTCCGCAAGCTGGCGCGCGGGGCCGTGACGCTGCTGCTGTGCGGCGCGCGCGCGTCCGGTGCCCGAGGGGCCTGACGGGAGGCATCATGCCCGCGAGCGAAGGCGTCCCCCTCAGACCAGCGAGCGGTCGCGCTGGCGGAGCGTGCCCGGGGCTTCGCCGAAGGTGTGCCTGAACGCGCGCCCGAAAGAGGCGGTGGACCCGTAGCCAGCGCGCGCCGCCACCTCGGCGACGGTCGCGGTCTCGTCTCGCAGCCAGACGCGCGCCAGGCGCATGCGCCAGTCGGTCACGTAGGCCAGCGGCGGCTGGCCGACCAGCTCGGCGAAGCGCCACGCGAAGAGCGAACGCGACATGCCGGCTTCCTTCGCCAGCCGCTGGAGCGTCCACGGCTCGGCCGGCGCGGACTCGCCGTGTCGCCACGACCTCGCGTCCCGTCTCTTCGCGGACCTCCCGCACGACGGCGGCGTGTGGGCTCTCACCCGGGTCTATCGCGCCGGCAGGGAAGTCCACCCACCTGTGGGCTTGGCTAGAGCTTCGCGCGGTATACGGGCTAACCGTGGACTGCGCCGACCTGGCGGCGCCATTCCGTGTTCCCGCTCCGGATGCCGTCGGTCCATCCATCGTGCGCGTGAACATCTAGTGTCCACACGCCGTCGCCCACGTCATCCGGGCCGCGCTCGCGGACGGCTGGAGGCCGGACAGCACACGAAGTGTGCGGGGCATCGACGACGGCCTACCGTTGCTCCACGGGTACGTCGGGTAGCGGCACCCCACGGCGTGCGCTGGGTCCTACGGCACGGGCGCCAGTGTGCCGCTCAGGGCGCGGTTCTGGGCGCGGGCAGGACGGGGACGAGCAGGATGTGGTCGACCTCGATGCGCTCGCCCTCGGGCACATGGACCGTGGCGCGAGTGGCGCTCCCGGTGAGCGCGCTGCGAGGTAGCTCCATACGCAGCTCGCGCCAGCCCGACGCGGCCTCGCCGCTCAGCTCGGGCAGGGCGGGGGCGCCGCGTGGGGCCTCGAGCGTGACGGTGACGGGGAAGGGCGCGCCCTCGCCCACGCGTCGGAGCCGCACGATGAGGACGACCTGGGAGGCTTCACCGGGGGCGGCGGCGCCCTCAGCGGTCTCAGACGGCGCACGTACGCTCGGAGGTAGGGCCAAGCGCGCGCTCAGCTCGTTCGCGCGAGAGGAGCACGTGGTGCGGTCCAGGTAGTCCCAGTCGCGCAGCACAGCCTCCTCCCGGCACTCGGCCACCGTCCGGTTTCGGCGACCGGTGGTGCGGTTGAGGTCCACCCCGCCGATGAGCCCCGACGAGAGAGCGTTCAAGCGCACCAGCGACTCGGGCGCGGACGTGAGTTCCACCTCGTGCCCGGCCATCCGCAGCAAGAGCGGCAGCGCGCGCGGGTCACCCAGCTGACCCAGGCTGCGCGCCACGCCGTCACGTACGTTGGAGCGCGACTCCCACTCGAGCACGTCCACCAGGTGGTCATAGGCACGGCGGTCGCCCAGCTGCCCGAGGGCCACGATGGACAGGTAGCGGAAGCGGAACTCGGTCAGCAGCTCGATCAGGGGCTCGAGGGCGATGGGGTTCTGCAGTCGCCCGAGCCACCGCACGGACTCTTCGCGCTCGTAGGTGTCCGTGGTGAGCCGCAAGGTGTCCAGCAGCCCTGGGACCGCGTCAGGGTCGCGCAGGCGGGCGAGCGACACGGCGGCGCGGCTGCGCAGGTCCGCGTCCTCGACGTGCACCAGACGACGCAGAGCGTCGCGCGCGCGTGGGTCGTAGAGGCGCCCGAGCGAGATGGCCGCCTCCGCCGCGACCAGCGGGTCCGGATCGGACAGCGCGTCCATCAGGGTGGGCTTGGACCGGTCGTCGGCCAGCCGGCCCAGCATCTGCGCGGCCTCGCAGCGCTGCTCCTGCGGGGCATCCGCGTCCGCCAGCAGCTCGCCCAGCGGCTCTACGGCGCGGCGGTCGTTCATGCGCCCCCAGGCGAGCGCCTGCTCGTGTGCGGTGAGCGGCGCGGAGGTGGCCGACTGCTGCAGCGCGTCGATGAACGCGTAGATCTCGCCGCGCAGCTCCTCGATGCGCTCCGGCTCGGCGTTGGCGAGGTTGACGCGCTCCTCCGGGTCGGTCTCCAGGTTGTAGAGCGCGAACGTGTTGAAGCGCAGGTCGGCGACGAGCTTGTACGGCCAGTCCACCACCATGCGGCTGCGGGACACGGCGGCGAAGGCGGGCCCGACGTCGGCGACGTCGCCGCGCATGAGCGCGCGCAGGTCTTCGCCGTGCATGCTGGCGGCGGGGAGCACGTCGAGCAGCCCGAGGATGGTGGGGGCGACGTCGACGAGCTCCACCGGTGCGGCGACCCGTCCGGGCTCGTAGCCGGGCGCCATGACCATCAGCGGGACCCGGATCTGCTCTTCGTACAGGGTGGACCCGTGGTAGACGCCGCCGTGGTCACGGAACTCCTCGCCGTGGTCGGCCGTGAGGATCACGACCAGCGGCCGGGTCAGGCGCGCGCGTGCCTCGCGGAGCAAGCGCCCGATCTCCGTGTCCACATGCGCGATCTCGCCGTCGTAGCGGTCGACGTCGGACGTACCGTACCGAGTGTCCTGGTAGGGCTCGTGGACGTCGAAGTAGTGGGTCCAGAGCAGCGTGGGCGGCTCGCCCTCGGACACCAACCGATCGATCTCCGTCAGCGCGAGATCGGTGCGGCGCTCGGCGTCGAGGTTGGCGTGCTCGTGGCGCGCGAACCCGAGGGAGTTGTGCTCGTACAGCCGCAGTGACTCGCCCTCGGTGTGGAAGATGCCGAGGGTGTAGATGCCGGTCGTGCTGTAGCCGGACTCCGCCAGCGTGGACGCCAGCGTGGCCTCGGGCAGCGGGATCTCGAGCCGCGTGGTCTGGTGCAGGTGCTCGCTGGTCATCAGCGAACACAGCGAGTAGCTGCTGTGCGGCGCGCTGGCGTAGGCCCGGTCGAACACCACGGACTGCGCGGCCAGCTGGTCCAGCTCCGGGCTGATGCCGCGCGTGTAGCCGTAAGCCCCCAGGTGGTCCGCGCGCAGGGCGTCCACCGTGATGAGCAGCACGTGCGCCTCGGCCATGGCCGGCGGGGGTGCGCCTCCGTCGGTCTGCTGCGCGCGGGCAGCCTCGCCGCGCGCTGCTCGCCGGGCGCGCGCGCTGGCGATGGCCTCGGCGCTGGCGTCGTGGCGCGTGAGCGCGAGCAACGGCTCGAGCCCCTGCATGACGCTGCGCGAGTTGGAGGCGCGCGCGTCGACCAACGCGACGCGTACGTTCTGGTTGACGTTGAGGGTGAACAGGGTCGCGCACAGCGCCGCCAGCAGCGCGACCGACGTGCCGAGCAGCACGCCCTTGGTGCGAGGCGGACGCAACCGTGTCGCGCGCGCCTGGGCGACCGGATACAGGAGCCATAGCCCGAGGCCGGCGAAGGCTGCTTGCACCGCCGTCAGGCAGCCGTGCAGGTAGTCGTACAGGTTCGGCAGGAAGGTCTGGTCGAGCTTCCCGAGGATCCCCACGACAACGAGACAGCCGACGCCGAGCGTCGCGCGCACACGCGACGACCACGGTGCCTGGGCAGCCCACAGGATGACGCGCAGGGCCACGTACACGCCGGCCGTCAGCAGCACGCCCAGCAGCGCCGCGAACACGCCGCGGTAGGGCATCATCGACATCTTGCCGCCCGTGAACAGCATGTGGCCGACCCCGAAGGCGGCGGGCGCCAGGAGCACGGTGCCGCTCACCGGGCGCAGGCGTGCCAGCGCGCGCTCCGGCCGCGCACTGAGCGCCGCCCGCTGGCGAAGGACGGGCTCGAGGGCACCGGCCAGCGCGCCCGCGAACGCGCCGAGCAGCGCGCCGAGCGACACCTGGACCGCCATGAGCCGCGCCAGGAAGCCCACGCGGTCGCCCCACAGCTGCAGCCAGAGCCACATCGCGCCAAAGTCGCCGAGCGCCGTGACGGCTCCCACGCCGGCGCCGAGCAGCATGCCCGCGCCCGCTACGGACATCGGGGATGGGCTCGCCACGTCGTCGCCTGCCCCTCGGGACGACGACGCGCCCTCCGCGGCCGCCTCGGAAGGGACGTCCTGCCCTACAGCGTCTGGCCCCGGTGTCGGGCTGCGGAGCGGGTCGTTCTGGTCGAGCGTGGCGGACATCGGGGGGGAGGGGGAGGCCGCTGCGATGCGGCAGCCGGCGGGTGGATCCTTAAGCCAAGACGCCCCAGGGATGTGGTCCTGGGGCGTCTCATGGCGGCGGAGGCGCCGACCGGATTCGAACCGGTGTGTGACGGTTTTGCAAACCGTTGCCTAACCACTTGGCTACGGCGCCGAAGGGATGGACGTTTAGCGCCAGCGTGGGCGCTTGTCCAACCCCGAGTGGGCGCCGGCGCGGCCAGCGGCCCCGCTCACTTGCGGCTGCGCTTGGCCTTCTTCTCGGGCGGCGCGTCGAGCGTGATGCCGATGATCTTCCACGCGTCTTCCGCGTAGCCGTAGGCGCTCTGCGTCGCGTGCACCACCTCCATGATCTCCGGAGAGGTGTCGAACTTGCGGGGCTTCACGCCCTGTCGCTTGAGGGAGGCGAGGCTCTCGCCCAGCCCGAGCAGCTCGTTGGTGTGACTGACCGCCTCCACGGGCTTCAGCGCTTCACCGCGCTTGCCCTCTTTGAGTTCCTGGATGAGACGCTTGCGGCGCTTCTCCGTCCGACCGTCGAGCTTCGGCCCTTCTTTGGTGCCACCCTCGAGCAGGGCGTTGAGCTGCCGCGCGGTGCGGCGCTTCGCGATGGCTTCCGGGCTACCTCGGCCACCGGCCTTCTTGGTCGTTGCGCGCTTACGAGCTGCCATGTTGCTTCTTCCTGTTCCCGAACGTTTGCCGATTGAGGCGTCCCGTTCATCGAGTTGTTTGGCCGTCTATATCATAAAACAATCCCATACCAACACGTTTCCAGGGTGTAATTTGCGATAGTCGGCGGGCATATCCCGGTAGAACGGTGTTCGCGGACGTGGTAGGCAACCCCAATGACGCGCTCCCTGGACAGCTTCAAGAGCCGGAGGACCCTCGACGTCGCTGGCAATTCCATCGACATTTTCCGCTTGGACGCCGTGAACGCGGCCGGCCACGGGGACATCCGGCGCCTGCCTTACTCCATCCGGGTGCTCCTGGAAAATCTCCTTCGTTGTGAGGACGGCAACACCGTGACGAAGGCCGACATCGAAGCGGTCGCGGCCTGGGACCCCAAGGCGGCGCCGTCGTCGGAGATCGCCTTCCGGCCCGCGCGCGTGCTCCTCCAGGACTTCACGGGTGTGCCGGCCGTCGTCGACATGGCCGCCATGCGGGACCAGTTCGCGAAGATGGGCGGGGACCCGGCGCGCATCAACCCACTGGAACCCGCTGATTTGGTCATCGACCACTCAGTCCAGGTGGACGCCTACGGTTCGGCCGCCTCGTTCGACGAGAACGTTCGCTTGGAGTTCGAGCGGAACCAGGAGCGCTACCAATTCCTGAAGTGGGGCCAGAGCGCGTTCGAGAACATGCGCGTCGTTCCCCCCGGTACCGGCATCGTTCATCAGGTCAACCTGGAGTACCTGGCGCCCGTGGTGTGCCTCCGCAAGAGCGGCGAGGGCAGCGTCGCGTACCCGGACTCTCTCGTCGGGACCGACTCGCACACCACGATGATCAATGGCATCGGCGTGCTCGGCTGGGGTGTCGGCGGCATCGAGGCCGAGGCCTGTATGTTGGGGCAGCCCATCGCGATGCTCATCCCGCAGGTCATCGGGTTCAAGCTCACCGGCAAGCTGCCCGAGGGCGCGACGGCCACCGACGCCGTGCTCACCATCGTCCAGATGCTGCGCAAGAAGGGCGTCGTCGAGAAGTTCGTGGAGTTCTACGGCAGCGGCATGGAGCAGCTCTCCCTGCCCGACCGCGCCACCATCGCGAACATGGCGCCCGAGTACGGCGCCACCATGGGCTTCTTCCCCGTGGACGCCGAGTCGCTGCGCTACCTGCGCTTCAGCGGGCGTGACGACGCGCACGTGGACATGGTCGAGGCGGTCCTCAAGGCCGGCGGCCTGTTCTATACGGCCGACGCCCCCGAGCCCGAGTTCACCGACACCCTCGAGCTCGACCTGGGCGACGTGGTGCCCAGCCTGGCCGGCCCGAAGCGCCCGCAGGACCGCGTGGCCCTCAGCGACAGCAAGGCCAGCTACCTGAAGGCGCAGACCGAGTTCACCAGCGAGCCCGACAAGAGCGTCAGCATCACGCGCGGGTCGGACACGTTCGCGCTCAAGAACGGCGCCGTGGTCATCGCCGCCATCACGAGCTGCACCAACACGTCGAACCCGGCGGTCATGATCGCGGCGGGCCTCGTGGCCAAGAAGGCCAACGCGCTGGGCATCAAGACCAAGCCGTGGGTCAAGACCAGCCTCGCGCCGGGTTCGCAGGTCGTCACGGAGTACCTGCAGCAGGCGGGCCTGCTGGACGAGCTGAACGCGCAGCGCTTCAACATCGTGGGCTACGGCTGCACCACCTGCATCGGCAACAGCGGCCCACTCGACGACGACATCACCGCGGCCATCCGCGATAACGATCTGTGCGTCACCTCGGCGCTCAGCGGCAACCGCAACTTCGAGGGCCGCGTCTCGCCGCTCACGCGCTGCAACTACCTGGCCTCACCGCCGCTGGTCGTGGCCTACGCCCTGGCCGGACGGATGGACATCGATCTTGCCACCGAGCCGCTCGGGCAGGGTGCCGACGGCAAGGACGTGTTCCTGAAGGACGTGTGGCCGAGCAACGCCGAGGTCACCGAGGCCATCGCCACGGCCGTCAAGCGCGAGCAGTTCATCGAGCGCTACTCCGTCGTGCTGGAGGGACCCCCACAGTGGCGCGAGGTCACCTTCGCCGAGGGCAGCCGCTACGCGTGGGACGACAGGTCCACCTACGTGCGCAACCCGCCGTTCTTCGAGGGCGTCAGCAAGGGCGCGCCGCCCAAGCCCACCGACATCTCGGGCGCGCGGGTGCTGGCGCTGTTGGGCGACTCGGTCACCACCGACCATATCTCGCCCGCGGGCAACATCGCGCGCAAGGGCCCGGCCGCCAAGTACCTCGAGGAGAACGGCGTGGCGCCGGCCGACTTCAACAGCTACGGCAGCCGCCGCGGCAACCACGAAGTCATGATGCGCGGCACGTTCGCGAACATCCGCCTGCGCAACCTGCTGGCCCCCGGCACCGAGGGCGGCGTCACGCGTCACCTCCCTGGTGGCGAGCCCATGAGCATCTTCGACGCGTCCATGAAGTACCAGGCGGACGGCGTGCCGCTCGTCATCATCGCCGGCAAGGAGTACGGCACGGGCTCGTCCCGCGACTGGGCGGCCAAGGGTACCTACCTGCTGGGCGTGAAGGCCGTCATCACCGAGAGCTACGAGCGTATCCACCGCAGCAACCTGGTGGGCATGGGCGTGCTCCCGCTGCAGTTCGCGCCCGGCGAGTCCCGCGAGACCCTGGGCCTGACCGGCGAAGAGGTGCTCAGCATCACCGGTATCGGCGAGGGCCTCACGCCCAAGAAGCGCCTCACGGTCACCACCGACACGGGCAAGTCCTTCGAGGTCATCGCCCGCCTCGACACGCCCCAAGAGGTCGAGTACCTGGAGCACGGCGGCATCTTGCAGTACGTGCTACGGCAGATGGCGGCGAGCGTCTGAACGCGGCGCGCGCACCGGAACACACCAGGGAGCCAACCCATGAGCGATAGCACCCACCCCGAGCTCGAGGCGCAGATCAAGCAACTGATCGTGGACGCGCTCATGCTGGACGACGTGACCCCCGAGGAGATCGTGACCGACGCGCCCCTCTTCAACGAGGGGCTCGGGCTCGACTCGATCGACGCGCTCGAGCTGGCCATCGCGCTCGACAAGGCGTTCGGCGTGAAGATCCGCGCGGAAGACGAGAACACGCGCTCGATCTTCCGCTCGGTGGCCACCCTGGCCGCCTTCGTCGCCGAGAACCGATGAGCGCGGGGTCGGACACCTTCCGCCCCTGCGTCATCATCCCCTCGTACAACAACCCCCAGACCATCGGGCGCGTGGTCAGCGCCGTGCGTGCCTACGTGCCGGATGTGATCGTGGTGGACGACGGGAGCGGGCTCGAGGGGCGCGCGGCCATCGCCGAGGTCGGTGCCTCTGGGCTGGCCACGGTCCATCACCGTGCTGCCAACGGCGGCAAGGGCGCTGCCGTGAAGGACGCGCTGCGCCTCGCGCGCGACGCCGGGTTCACACATGCGCTGCAGGTGGACGCGGACGGGCAGCACACCCTCGACGACATCCCCGCCATGCTCGAGGCCGCCCGTGAGACGCCCACCGCGCTGGTGCTGGGGCAGCCCGTCTTCGACGACACGGCGCCCAAGGCCCGCCTGGTGGGCCGTCGCATCACCATCTTCTGGACGCGCCTCGAGGTGGGCGGCGGGGCCATCGCCGACCCGATGTGCGGCTTCCGCGTCTACCCGCTGCCCATCAGCGCCGAGGTTCCCGTGTGGGGGGACCGGATGGACTTCGACCCGGAGATCGCCGTGCGCCTCGTGTGGGCCGGTGTTCCCACGCGCAACGTGCCGACGCGGGTACGCTACGTCTCGGCCGACGAGGGCGGCGTGTCGCACTTCCACGCGTTCAAGGACAACGTGCTCATCAGCCTGATGCACTCGCGGCTGATGACGATGCGCATCATGGGCTTTCTCTTCGGGTGGCTCTTTCGCGGCGCCCGCGGGAGGTTGCCGTCATGAGCGGGGACGGCAAGCGGCACGTGGTGTCGGTGGAGCTCGAGGTGCCCTTCCATGACGTGGACTCCCTGAACATCGTCTGGCACGGGCACTACTACAAGTACGTGGAGATCGCGCGCACGGCGCTCATGCGCAGCGTGCAGCTCGACAACGACCAGCTGCGCGCCCTGGGGTGTGGGCTGGTGATGGGCGAGACGCAGTGCAAGCACACGGGCGTTCTGCGCTACGGGGACCGCTTCCGCGTGGACGCGTGGTTCAAGGATGTATCTCAGCGGCTGTGCATCGCCTACGAGGTGCGCAACCTGACGTCCGGCAAGCGCGCAGCTCGGGCGCGCACGGTGCTGGTCACCCTCAACGGGCGCGGGGAGCTCAACCTGGCCACGCCGCCCGAGGTGGTGGCGCGCATCGAGGCGGTTACAGGCCCCATCGGCTGAGGCGCGCCGGGCCGGCCGGCCGCAGGTGTCCGTGGTGGAGGTGGGCGCGCCACCCACCAGACTCGACGCTGGCTCGGGTGGAAACCGAGCCGCTGCCCCGCAGCGATGCGAAGACACACGGGCACGGGCCGCGGCGCGGTAGGGTGTGGCCGTCATGAGCAAACGACGGCACGAGGTCCCCACAGGAGCCGCCGAGTACCCGAGCTACTACGACGTGGTGCGCCAGATCCCAAAGGGCAAGGTGCTGACCTATGGAGATGTGGCACGCCTCGCGGGTCGCCCAGGCAGCGCGCGGCGGGTGGGCTACGCGCTCGCGGCCCTCACCGACCCAACGGTCCCTTGGTGGCGGGTGGTCAACGCGCGCGGCGAGGTCAGCGAGCGCTCGGGGGACTTCCTGGGCGCAGCCCAGGTGGAGCAGCGGGTCTGCCTCGCCCGAGAGGGGATCGTGTTCGACGCACAGGGCCGCCTGGCGCTCGGCACCTATCGCGCCGGAGCCTGGTAGCGATCGCAGGAATTCGTCCGCGACGAGGGCGCGCCGTGGTACGAGTCAGGGAACACCCACCCAGAGGCGTTCAGGTCTGATGGACTCTGAAGCGATTCGGCCAGCCGAGCGAGCCCATGATCCCGCGGGACCCCCCCAGCGCGGGGTCCCAGAACGAGCGGTCCAGCAGGAGCACCGCGGCACGCGCCTGCGCCTACCACGCGTGTACGGCGCATTCGGCTCGATGGTGCGGGTCGTCGCGCTCGTCTGTGTGGGAGCGCTCACCTACCTCCCGAGCGTCGCGCAAGCCCAGGCCGTGTCCGGCCGCACGGCGCTGACAGGCGCCCAGCGTCTCGTGCGCCTCGACGATCCGGCTGGGGTCGCCACCCTGGCGCTCGGCGGCCAGTACGGCTTCACCTCGTCCGTGTTGCGCGACGGGGACACCCACCATCGCCTGGCCGGTCAGCTCGCGCTCGCGGTCCACCCGCTGCGTGCGCTGTCGTTGGGCGTCAGCCTCGGCGGCTATCGCGACGTACACCGTGGGGGGGCGGGCCAGGATGACTCGGTGGTGGGGGAGCCGCGTGTCTTCGTGCTCGCGCGCTTGCTCCGCGCCAGTTCGTTTTCGCTGGGTCTCGGCGCGGAGCTCTGGGCGCCCGCCGGCGATGACCCAGGAGTCGTGTTGTCTGCGCTCTCGCCTTCCGTGACGCTCTACGGCCAGGTGGACATCGGCGCAGCGTCGCTGTCGGTTCGCGCGGGGTACCTCTTGGACCGCAGCGCCCGCTCCATCCCGCGGGGCCGCGTGTACACGGCGCACGATCAGGTCTCGTTGGGTGTCACCGACGCAGACGCAGTCGAGGTGGGCCTCGGCGTGTCGGGTACGGTCGGACTCGCGACGCTCTACGCGGAGGTGGCGCTCGACGCGCTCGTCCAGCGTGGCGACCTGCCGTTCTCAGCGAGTCGGGCCTCGGCGATGCTCGGCGCAGCGTTGACGCTCGCCGAGCGCGTTCACCTCGGCTTGGACGCGACGGCGCGCTTGGGGGGCTACCCTCGTGTGCGCGCGGATGCGCCATATCGCGTCGTCCCCCGCATCTCGCTCTCGCTCACGCTCGCCGTAGACTTGGGACGCCTCTCCGCGCGCGCGCACCAGGCGGATGCCAGCGCGGAGAGCGAGGACGACGATGGCTCGTCCGCTGGCGAGCCCACCCCCGACGTCGCGCGCGCGCTGCGCGGCCGTGTGGTGGGCGACGACGGTAGCGCCGTGCCGCGGGCACGCGTGGTGGCGCTGTCCGACGGTCGCGTGGTGGCAGAGGGGGAGACGGACGCGGACGGTTGGTACACGCTCGCCGGACTCCCAGAGGGCGCGCTCACCCTGCGGGTGGAGGCCGAAGGTCACACGGTGTCACGCACCGAGCTCGGTCCCGACGCGGGCGGTGAGGTGGCGCCCCTGACGCTGCGACCCGGCCTGCCAGACGGTGAGATCCGCGGCAGCGTCCGTGGGCTCCGTGGCGCCGCGGTGACCGCCCGGATTCGCCTCGACGACGATCCGCGCAGCATCGACGCGGACGCGGAGGGGCGTTTCTCCATCGCCGTCACGCCGGGCAGTCACGTGCTCCACGTCGACGCACCGGGTTATCGTGCCCAAGAGCGTCACGTCGACGTGGAAGAACGTGGCGTCGTCGTCATCGAAGTCCACCTCCGCCCCGAATGACCCAAACGCATCACCGCCGCGCCCTCTCCGTCCGGACACGCTCCTGGCTGCTCTGTGCCTCGGCTGCCCTCGCGCTGCTCGGATGTGGGCGTGGCTGCGGGAGCGAGCCTGTCGCCGTGTTGGCCCAGGTCGCGGGTACGGTGGAGCGGGACGAGGTCGGTGCCATCGAGGCGTGGCGGACCGCAGCCGTCGACGCCGGCATCGCGCTCGGAGAAGCCGTGCGCACGGGACCGGACGGCAGCGCACAGCTGCAGCTCCAAGGGGGCGGAGGTCTGCGCATGGGAGCCAACGCGCTGGTGCGCTTCGGCGGCCAGCCGGACGAGACCCCCACGCTGGAGCTCGGGGGCGGCGAGATCGAGGTGGAGGCGGGTGAGGCCCTCGACATCGTGACCGAGTTCGGTCCCGTGCGCGTGGAGCGAGGCGGCCGGGTGCGCGCCATCCGTGGCGACGAAGGCACGCAGCTCGAGGTCTTGTTCGGTCTCGCGCAGTTGGAGGACGGCGCTCGTCTGACAGCGGGTGAACACTACGCCGGGCCCACGGCGGCGCCCTCCGTCGCCACGGCCGCGGCGGCGCCAGCGGGGCGACCAGACACCGCGCGGCACGGTCCAGAGGGGGACTCCGCATCGGACCCGGACACGGCCGGGGACTCCACAGAGGCCGACGCGACCGGTGACGATCAAGACGCCGCCAGCACGGACATGGACGATGCCCCCGGCGAGGGGACGTTGCGCGGAGACGGCCCACGCTTGCCGAGCGTGTCTCCGGTCGAGTTCAGCGTGGCCGCGGGAGCAGGTGGCGTGGTCCACCATCCAGCGCCTCCTGCGCTCGTGGGGATTCGCACCGGCTGCGCCGACGGCGAGGTTCGCGTGGCCTCTGGCGGCAGCACCGTCGTCTACACGGGCGGGGGGACGGTGGGTGTGCGGCTGGCCCGCGGGCGCAGTCGCTACGAGGTCTACTGCGGGGGGCAGCTCGGGGCGGGGGGGCAGCTCACGGTGACGGGTGACGCCGGGCGGCAGCGCCTCAACACGGCTTCGCAGCGACATGGCGTGGACGCCGACGGGCGCCGCTACACGTTCCTGTACGAGGGCGCGCTCCCCACCCTCGCGCTGCGTTGGCCCAACGCCCCGAGCGCCGAGCAGTACAGCGTTCGACTGACGGGCACGCGGGGGCGCACGAGGCTCACCAGCTCGTCGCCCAGCGCCACGGTGCCGCGCTCCGCCCTGCGCGAGGGCGAGCTCACGTTCCAGTTCGAGGGAGGCGGCCGCACGTCGCCCGTGACGCGCGTCACGCTCCGCTACGACACCGCCACGCCTACGGCCTATCTGGCGAGTCCACCAGACCGCGGCTTCGGGGCGGGGGCGAGCGTGAGCGTCGCGGGCACGGCTCAGCCAGGATCACGCGTGGCCGTGGGCGGGCAAGAGCTCACGTTGGACCGCCGCGGATCCTTCTCGGCGACGGCTACCGCAGACGCGGGGGGGATCGCCGTGCGAATCACGACGACGCGGGGGGTGCACTATTTCGTGCGCCGAGCCGCTGGAGGCTGACGGTGTGTCAGGGGGTCTCGTCGCCGCCGCGACGGACCGCCACGGGGATGCTGAAGCTCGCGGCGCGCGGGAGCGGGCCGAAGCGGGTGCCGCGGGCGACACCGAGCAAGCACGCCCCGAGTGGGGTGCCCGCCGTGCTGGCGGGGCTGAGGTCGACCCCGCGCACGTGTCCGGACTCGTCTACGTCGAAGCGGAAGGTGACCTGGACGCGCTCGATCTCCGAGTGCCGGTCGGCGCACTGTCGAATCGCGCCTCGCCGCTGCGAGAACGTGCGGGTGAGGGTCGCCGCGGTGACCTCGGCGCGGGGTTGTGGACGTTCCGCCGAGGCCGCGCTCGCGGGTGCCTCTCGAGGAGGCGCTGGATCCTCTGAGGGCGGCGCGTCCGACGGGAGGCCTTCGGGCGACGTGGGGCTCGCGGCGGTCGGTCCGGTCGCGGGGGCGCGTTCGTCGATGCCGGCGCCCACGGCGGACACGTCCCCACGGACCAGGATGAACTGGCTTGGCTCCTGCACCGCAGGCGTGCTCAGCCGCCACCAGACGCCGACCCCGATCAGCGCGAGTGCGAACCCCCCGAAGACCGCGACGAGCAAGCGCCTCGGGCCACCACCTTCAGCGCGCCCCGTCGCCGCCGCGGGCACTACGACCTCGGGGGCCTCGCTCGGCGGCACGTAGTCGCGCCACATCGCGTCCAGCTCCGCGAGCGAGATGGCCTTCCCGAAGGCGCCGAATGCGGCGCTGGTGAGGTCGCTCTGGACGGTCGCCGCGAACCGCTGTGGGGTTCCCGGTGGAAGCGTGGCTCGCAGCCGCTCGGCTAGCTCGGCGGCGCTGGGGACGCGCGAAAGGGGATCCTTCTGGATGGCTTGCTCGACCACGTCGGCCAGCGCGCTGGGCACCTCGAGCGATGCTTCGTCCAAGCGCTGAGGGGTCTCGTAGATGGCCTTGAAGACGGTCGCTTCGAGCGTCTTGCCCGCCTGCGCGCGCGTGCCCGACACGAGCCAGTGGAGCACCATCCCCAGGGAGTAGATGTCGGCGGCGGGAGTGGGAGGCGTGCCCACGAAGACCTCGGGCGCGACGAACGAGAAATTCCCGCGCACGACGTCGGACCCGTTGATCTGTTCCGTCTTGTCACCCTGACGGCGCGCGATGCCGAAGTCCGCGAGCTTCACGGTGCCCTCGACGTCGATCAGGATGTTCGCCGGCGTGACGTCACGGTGGATGATCCCGAGGGACGCGCCCTCTGCGTCGCGGCGGGTGTGGACGTAGTGGAGCGCGTCGGCCACCAACGCACACGCGTGCACGGCCAGGTCCCACGCGAACCCGCGGCGCTGGTCGTTCAGGAAGCGGGCCCAGCGCCCTATGTCCGCGCCCCGCACGTACTCGAGCACCATGACGTACTGACCGTCCACCTCGTCCAGGTCGATGATGTCGAGGATGTTGGGGTGATCCATCTCCGACAGGAGCTTCGCTTCGCGCAAGAACAGGCGCGTGTTGTTCTCGTTCTCGAGGCCGTCCGGGAGGATGCGCTTGACGACCACCGGTCGCACGAAGCCGCCGACGCCCCCCTCTGCACGCGCGAGGTAGACGACGCCTTGGCCGCCTTGCGCCAGCACGTGCACGGGTCGATAGCGTCCCAACAGCAGCTTCCCGAGCCAGTCTTCAGCGCGCACGTCGCATTGCACCAGTTTTTCCTGCGGGTGTCCAGCGCGCACTGGCATGGTACGTGGTCGATCATGCACTCTTGGCTGATGCCCGTCCGAGCCTCGCTGGTGAGCGCCTTGCTGGTCCTCTCGATCGGATGCGGACGCTTGGCCTTCCAGACGGTCGAGGGGCGTGACGCGGGCACGGATCAGGGGGACCCCGGATCGGATCTGGGGCCTGACGACGCGGGTGGTGAGCCCGACGCGGGTGTCACGGGCTTCGCGTTGGGCTGCAGCTTCCCCAGCATCACCGTCATCTTGGACGGTGACGCCAACGACACACAGGCTGGCACGACCATGGCGTCTGCGGTCGCGTCGGGGTGCATGCAGTCTCCCGCGATCAGCATGGTGGACCAGACCCAGGCGGGGCTCCTCGATCCGACCACCTTCGCGCCGTTGTTCGGGGCGACCACCCTCGGGGTGCTCGGCGGAGACTCACTCGTCCAGAACGTGATGCAGTACCTGACGATGTCGTCCGCGCCCGTGCGCGCCACCTTCCCGGCGGGGCGCTACGTGGTGACGGAACGCGCAGGCGGGACGGTCGTGCTGGACGTGGCCATCGGCGACATCAGCACGTCGCACGACTATGGCGTCGTGCAGATCATCCGCGACACGCCGTCGAACAGCACCGTGGTGGCGGCCCATGGCTACATCGCTCAGGGCACGCTCGCCGCCGCGCACTACTTCGCCACGGTCATCGCGCCCAGCTTGCCGACCGAGACGCGCGCGTACTTCGTGCTGGAGTGGACCGACGGGAACGCGGACACGATCCCCAACACGGGTGACACGTTCACCCTCCTGGCCGACGGCGCTTGAGGCGTCGTCGCCATCGACGGCGCACGAGGCCCGTCGGCGTCAGATGCGCATGCGGCGGCGGTCCCCCAGCAGCATGCGTTGGAAGGGGTTGTCGTCGCGGTAGATGTCGCCTGCCAACACGCTGACCACGCCGCGTGTGATGTGCGGGTCGGGCGAGTCGTAGAAGAAGACGCGATGCACCAGGTCGGCGTGATAGAAGCGCCCGCACAGCGCGCCGAAGACGTCGTAGGCGTGCTGCATGAACGTGGCGAGCGGGGCAGCCAGCTCGGGGTCGGCCTCGGCTCCGCTGCGCAAGGCCGGGTCCAGCTGTTCCACGAGCTTCTCGGCCCCGAACATGGCGAACGTCACACCGGAGGAGAACACGGGGTCCAAGAAGCACGCCGAGTCGCCCACGCAGGCGTAGCGCGCGCCGTGGGGGGCCGTGTTCTTGTAGCTGTAGTTCCCGACGCGCACCCCGCCCACGCGGGCGGCTCCCGCGGTGAGCCGCTGCAGCGTGGGTGACCCGTCCAGCAGCTGCTGCAGCGTGTCCTCGCCGATGCCCTGCTTGGCCATGACGCGGCCGACGCTCAGGCGGTTGCCCGACAGCGGGATGCCCCAGCCCCAGCCGTCCTCGAGCATGAACACCAGCACGTTGCCGGTCTCGTAGAGCTCGGCGGCCGCAGCGTCCGACAGCCCCTGGAAGTGGCAGCCCACGGCCGCCAAGCCGAGCCCCTCGATGCGCTGGCGCGTGCGCAGCTGTCCAGCCATGAACGCGTTCTGTCCCGTGGCGTCGACCAGATAGCGCGCACGCAGAAGCTCACCGTTGGCCGTCACCCACACGCCGTCGTCGTCGATGGTCACCGCCTCGGCGCGGGTCGCGTAGCGCAGCTCGGCCCCCAGCGCCACGGCCCGCTCGATGAGCATGGTGTCGAAGTCGGCGCGCTCGACCTGGTACGCGTGTGTCGGGGTGCCAGGGAGGCCGTCGGCGAAGGAGAACGCGACCTGCTCCCCCGTTCGCTCGTCCAGGAAGAGGGCTCCTCGTTTGAAGACGAAGCGCGACGGATCGGACAAGTCCACGCCCAGGCGCTCGAACAGCGCGAGGTCGGCGGGCAGCAACGACTCTCCGACGTGGAAGCGCGGGAAGGTCTCCTTCTCCAGCACCAACACACGGTGGCCCGCGCGCGCCAGGAGGTTCGCAGTGGTGCTGCCAGCGGGCCCCGCACCGAGCACGATGATGTCATACGTTGAGTGGTTCATGGCGTACGCAAGAGCAGGGAGGTGTTGATGCCGCCGAACGCAAAGTTGTTGTTCATCACCACCGCGGGGCGTGCGTCGCGTGGTGTGCGGATGTAGTCGAGGGGCGCGCAGGCCGTGTCGACCTGGTCGAGGTTGCGCGTCGCTGGCAGGAAGCCCTCGCGTATGGCCCCCACGCAAAAGACCGTCTCGATGGCCCCACAGGCCCCGAGGGTGTGCCCCGTGTGTCCCTTCGTGCTGCTGACCGGTACGCTGCCACCCAGCACCGCGTAGGTGGCCTGGCTCTCGACGACGTCGCCGAGCGTCGTCGCGGTCGCGTGTGCATTCACGTAGGACACGGCGCTCGGGGGCAAGGCCGCGCTCTCGAGGGCCAGGCGCATGGCGGCGGCCATGCCGTCCGCGGACGGGGCCGTCACGTGCGTTCCGTCGCAGCTCGAGCCATAGCCCACCACCTCCGCCAGGATGTCGGCGCCGCGCGCGACGGCGCGGTCCCAGCGCTCGAGCACCACGCATCCGGCGCCCTCACCCACGACCAGCCCGTCGCGGCCGACGTCGAAGGGGCGCGAGGCGCGCTCCGGGTGCTCGTGGGCGAGCGATGCCGCGTACATGCCATCGAAGACCGCGACGTGCGTTGGGTGCAGCTCCTCGGCGCCGCCTGCGAGCATCACGTCCTGCGCGCCCGCGCGGATGGCCTCGTAGGCCTGGCCAATGGCCATGCTGCCGCTGGCGCATGCCGCACAGGTGGGCAGGACGCGCCCCGTGATGCCGAAGTAGATGGCCAGGTTCGCCGCGCACGTGTGGGCCATGAACTGCAGGTAGATGCTGGAGCCCCCACCGCGCAGGTCGTTGTCGAGCAGCCAAGCGCGCGCCATGCGCTCCCACGCGTCGCTGCTCCCGTGCGTCGACCCGAACGCGATGCCGCAGCGACCGGAACGCAGCGTCTCCTCGTCGACGTTCGCCTGGGCGATCGCCTGCTCGCTCGCGTGCAGGGCGAGGCGCGCGACGCGGCCCATCGTGCGCACCCGCTTGCGGGGCCAGCGTTGCAGGTCGAGGTCGCGGACCTCTGCCACGAGCTGGGCGTCCAGCCCACCGTAGGCGGCGTAGCGGTCCGTGCGTGTCACGCCGTTCGCGTTGGCCCGGAGCGCGGCGATCGCCGACGTGACATCGCACCCGATGGGTGACGCGAGGCCGACACCCGTGATGGCCACTCTCCCCGTGTTCGTCACGCGGGCTCCACGCGCGTCATCCACGGTTCGCCGCCGTCCAGACTGAGCGGCACGTCCGCGGGCCCGCCGGCCTCGAGCGCGTCGATGACGTCCAACAAAGGCGCCACCGGGTTGCCCCTGAAGCGCTCGTCGCGTGCGTACCGACCCGCCTGGGACGACTGCCGCATCGGCGCCGACAGGGTCCCGCGGCAGGTACCGTCCGCCGCGGGGGCGCGGGCGAGCAACAGCGCCACGCCGAGGGCCTCGTGGTCCGAGAACCCCGTCAGCGGGGCCGGCAGCGCTTCGTCGGCCAGCGCCACCAGCGCCAGCTCGTAGCGGTCGTGGTGCAGGAGGAGCATGGCCTCCAGCAGCGAGAGGGCCACCGTGTCGTGCCCGGCGGCGATGGCCGTGGCGTACCCGCGGTTCTCGGCCGCGATGGAGAACATCCCTGCGCCCGTGTTGTGCACGCTGTTCTTGAACCGCGCAGGCGAGAGCAGCCCCTTGTCCGCTTGGAACATCTCCATCTGGGCGACCGCGATCTCCATCTCGCCGTGGCAGCTCCCGAACACGAGCGCGGGCGTGGAGGCCGGCACACCCGCATCGGCGCATGCCTGGTGCGCCACCTCCGCCGCCGCCAACGTCAGCATGCTGCACCCGCGCTTGTTGCGGGACGGAACGAAGTCCACGGCTGGTCGGGACGTACCGTCCACGGGTACGCCGTCGCGGTACGCGGCGAGGGTGGGGAAGCCCGGGGTGTAGAAGCCGTAGCCGAGGACGTACACCGCCTTCATTCAGGCCTCCCGAGCAGCACACTGCAGTTGTTTCCGCCGAACGCGAACGAGTTGCTGAGCACGAAGCGCGGACGCAGGTCCACGCGCTCGCTCGGGATGTTCAGCGGGATGCCCGGATCACGGGGCGTCGAGCCGACGCTCGCCGGGAGGAAGCCCTCCTCGATGGCGACGATGCCGAAGATGGCCTCGACGGCACCGCATGCGCCCAGCGTGTGCCCCGTGTAGCCTTTCGTGGAGACCACGGGCACCTCGCGCCCCAGCAGTGACTCGACCGCGCAGGACTCGGCGCTGTCGTTGTGCTTGGTGCCGGTCCCATGCGCGTTGACGTAGTCGACGTCCTCGGCGGTCACGCCGCCCTGCGCGAGCGCCTGTGCCATGGCGTCGCGCGCGCCGCGTCCCTCCGGGTGGGGCGACGACGGATGGTACGCATCGCTGCTCTCGCCCACACCGAGGAGCATGGCGCGCGGTGCACCGCGACGCTCGACCAGCGCGAACGCCGCCCCTTCGCCGATGTTCATACCCGGCCTGTCCTCGCTGAACGGCATGCACGGGCCTTCCGCCATGACGCCCAGGCTGAAGAACCCGCGCACGGTGGTGTGACACAGCGCGTCCGCCCCGCCGACGAGCACGGCGTCTGCGAGGTTGGCGTCCAGCAAGCGGCGGGCCGACGCGAAGACCTTGCCGCTGGACGAGCAGGCGGTGCTGACGATGTACCGCGGCCCTTCGAACCCACCCAGCGCGCGGCAGATGTCCGTGGTGATGTGGAACGGGTGCTGGGCCGCGTAGTCGAAGCCGGCCGGGAGCGAACCTTCATGGTGGTGCGCGGCGTGCGCGACCTCCGTGGCCCAGATGCCGCCGGTGCTCGTGCCCATGACGCATGCGACGCGTGCGGGCCCCCAGGTCGAGACGGCCCGGACGACTTCGCTCGCGATCGACGCGAAGCCCAGCTGCGTCACGCGGGCAAGTCGGGAGTCGTGCCGGACGATGCGTGCGTCCAGCGTCGGGAGGTCGCCCGGGATGGTGCCCGTCACGGTCTCGAAGGGCACGGACAGCGGGACGGGGGTGAGCCCGCGCTCGCCGCGGCGGAGGCGCTCCAGCACGGTCGCGGTGTCACGGCCGAGACCGCACGCGAGCCCGTAGGCCGTGATGGGGTAGGGGGTGACGCGCATCGCCTCGCTCATATCATGGCGCCTCGGACACCGCACGGCGCCGAGCTTGCTTCCGCGCGAGGAAACGTCTACGACTTGCTCATGGAACGGGTCCCCATGACACCCGAGGGCTTCGCGGCCCTCAAGAGCGAGTTGGCCGAGCTGAAGGCCGAGCGCCCCAAGATCTCGCAGATGATTGGGGAGGCTGCGGACCATGGCGACCTGAAGGAGAACGCCGAGTACCACGCGGCGCGCGAGAAGCAGGGCATGGTGGAGGCGCGCATCGCCGTCGTCGAGGACCAGATCTCTCGCGCAGAGGTCATCGATCCAGCCACTCTGGGCGGTGACAAGGTGAAGTTCGGGGCGTGGGTCGAGCTCGAAGAGGTCGAGTCCGGCGCGACCAAGGTCTACCGGCTGGTGGGCTCCGAGGAGTCCGACGTGGAGAAGGGCTTCATCTCGGTCACGTCCCCGGTGGCGCGTGCGCTCATCAACCGTGAGGCGGGTGACGAAGTGACCGTCAAGACCCCGGGGGGCATGCGCACCTACGAGATCACGGCCGTCCGTTGGTCGCAGCCCTGAGCCCGGCGCCGAGGCACTAGGTCCAGGATAGGCACGTGGGCGCGACGGACCCCTCCACGATCACGCCCCCCCACCTCGAGGTGGGCTCGACGTCCGCAGCGTCGCGCACAGCGCGCGAGGGAGCGCCCGACGAGGGCGCGATCGACGCCATCCTGGCGGCGCCGGTGGAGACGCTGCCGGGCATCGGCAAGGTGTCGGGGAAGGCCCTGTCGGAGCGCGGCCTGTCGTCCGTCGGCGACCTCGTCTGGTTGCTCCCCCGCCGCTACGACGATCGACGTCTGGTGACGCCCATCGGTCGGCTCACGCCGGGAGCACGCCTGCTGACGGAGGGCGTCGTGCGGACGGTCACGCAACCGCCTCCGCGAGGACGCAAACGGCTGAGCGAGGTGCGCCTCGTGCCACGGCCGTCCGACCCCAGTGGTCACTATGGGCAGCTGCGATTGGTCTGGTTCCACGGGCTTCCGGGCCTCGCGCAGCGCTTCCCGGTGGGGGCCACCGTGCGCGTCTTCGGCCGCGTGGACGAGCACCGCGGGGTGCTCACCATCGCCCACCCCGAGCTCCCGAACGAGGCGGGGGCCATCGTCCCGCGCTATCCCGCCATCCCGGGCGTCACGCCTGCGGCTCTGCGCAAGGCGCTCGCCGCGGCGCTCGAGCGCGTCGGCGCGTTCGTGCCTGACATCATCCCCGACGCGGTCCGCGACCGAGGGGCGTTGGGCCCGGTGGGGGTCGCGCTCGCCGCGCTGCACGCGCCTCCGGCCGACCTGGACCCAGACGCGCTGGTCACGTGGAACGCCGGGGACACCGAGCACCACGGTCGCCTCGCGATCGAGGAGCTGTTCCTGCTCGAGCTCGCGCTCCAGCAGCGCAGGGCCGACGAGGCTGGGCTGCCCGCCCGCGCATGTGTCGCGCCAGCCGACGTTTGCCGTGCGGACGAGGGGAAGCTCCCCTTCTCGCTCACGGAGGATCAACGGCGCGTGCTGGGCGACGTGCGCCGGGACCTGGCGGCCACGACTCCCATGCGCCGCATGCTCCAAGGTGAAGTGGGCAGCGGCAAGACCGCTGTCGCGCTGCTGGCCAGCGCGCAGGTCGCCCACGTCGGCGCTCAGATCGCCTGGCTCGTACCCACCGAGGTGCTCGCGGAGCAGCACTTTCGGGGCATCACACGCCTGGCGGAGCCGATGGGGCTGCGGCCCGTGCTGATGGCGGGCAAGCTCCGCGCGCGCGAGCGGCGTGAGCGGCTCGCCTCGATCGCCAGCGGTGAGGCGAACATCATCGTCGGCACGCATGCCCTCTTGGGGGAGGCCGTCCAGTTCGACGACCTGGCCGCCGTGGTCGTCGACGAGCAGCACCGCTTCGGGGTCGCGCAGCGCTTGCAGCTGGTCGACAAGGCTGGCGGACGCGCGCCGCACCTCCTGGTCATGACGGCGACGCCCATCCCGCGCAGCTTGGCGTTGGCGCTCTACGGCGACCTCGAGGTCAGCACCATGCGCGGCCTGCCGCCGGGCCGGAAGCCCATCATCACGAAGCGCTACGCGTCGTCCGGGCGGGGGGAGGCATACCGCCAGCTCGAGCGTGCGCTGGCGTCTGGCGGGCGCGCGTTCGTCGTGTGCCCGACCATCGCCCCAGCGTCGGCGCGCGGGCGGGAAGACGACGACGAGGAGCAGGACCCATCCGGCCGCGGGGTCGTCGCGGTTCATCAGGAGCTGAGCGCCCGCTTGGACGTCCCTGTGGCCATGCTGCACGCCAAGCTCGACCGCGAAGCGCGCGCGGAGGCCCTGGGTGCGTTTGCGGACGGGCGCGTCACGGTGCTGGTCGCGACGACCATCGTCGAAGTGGGCGTGGACGTGCCCGAGGCGAACGTCATCGTCGTGGAAGATGCCGACCGCTTCGGCCTGGCGCAGCTCCACCAGCTGCGTGGGCGGGTGGGGCGCGGTGAGCGCCAGAGCGCATGCCTGCTGGTGCACGCGGACGCGCTCACCCCGGACGCGGAGCTTCGTCTCGCGGCCATGTGCGCCACCACCGATGGCTTCGAGCTCGCGGAGCGGGACCTCGCCATCCGTGGCCCTGGGCAGCTCTTTGGGGTTCGCCAGGCGGGCGCCGCGGGGTTCCGCTTCGCCGATCTGTTTCGGGACCTCGAGCGCTTGGAGCTCGCGCGGTCCTTGGCGCGCGCGCTCCACGCGGACGACCCGTCGCTGTCGGCGCCGCACCATGCGCGGGCGCGGCACGCCGTGCGCCGGGTGCTCGAGCAGGCCATCGTGGCGGAGGAGTCCGGATGACCGCGAGCGAGCCACCCCGCGGCCCGACCTGGGCGCCCCGCGTGTTGCTGGCGGGCGTGCTCGTCTCCGCGCTCGACATCGGCCTCGCCGTCGCGACGCCGACCTGGTCACTGTTCCTGGGACAGGCTGAGCGCCACACCTTCGTGGCACTGGCGCTCACGGCTGGTGTGGGAGGCGCGGCCGCTTGCTACGCGCTCGGACACGCGCTCGCCCGCGTCGCCCCAGACGCCGAGGGGCGCGCGCGGCTGCTGTGTGTGATCGTGTTCGCGCTCGCCACCGTGGTGCTCTACCTGCTGACCTCGGGGCGTCGGGTGCACGACTCCCCCCTGCGCGTCCCCCTGGTGTCCCTGGTAGCCGCCATCCCAGCCTTTACCGTGCTGAAGCTGGGCGCGCGCTTCGATGCCCGAGCGCGCGCGGGCGGGAGCGCGACGTTGGCGCTCGGGGTGCTCGCCCTCGCTCTGGCTGCGGGCGTGGCCGACGCGTTCCTGCTGCGGCGCCTGTACCCCGTGTTCCACGGCACGCTCGCCGCTCTCGTGCTGGTGTTCGTGTCGGTCGCGACGTGGCTCGCCCCCCTCCGCGACCGACGCTCCTCTCCGCGCCTGCTGGCAGTGCTCGTCGGCGTCGCGTTGCTTGGTCTGCCCATGGCGGTGTGGCGTGCCCTGAGCGCCCCCAACGTGGCGTTCGTCGTCGCGGAGTACACGGGGGTCAGCGGTCGGACGCTGCAGCTGGCCGAGCGGCTCCTGACCTTCGCGAACACACGGGGCGACGCGACGGACGACCTCACGGGCCCACGGCAGGGGGACGCTGCGTCCGAGATGGATGCGCCGGACCTGCGCACCGGGCTGCGCCTGACGTCCCGCAACGTGTTGCTGATCACGGTGGACGCGCTCCGCGCGGACCGCCTGCGCAGTCCCCGTCACGCGACACCGCAGCTGGACGCGCTTGCGGACGAGTCCGCGGTGTTCGAGCGCGCTTATACGCCCACGCCACACACCAGCTATGCGCTGTCCAGCCTGCTGACGGGGAAGTACCTGAGGCCCGTGCTGGACCTGCCGGGCGCGCCCTCCACGCACGTCGCGTTGCCCGAATTGCTGCGTCGCTATGGGATGCGCACAGCCGCGTTCTACCCACCCGCCATCTTCTTCGTCGATGCCCATCGCTTCGAGGCGTTGCGCGAGGCGCGCTTCGGGTTCGAGTACCAGAAGGAGATGTTCGCCCCCGCGCACCGGCGCGTCCGGCAGCTGCGCGAGTACCTGCAATCGCTGGAGCAGGAGGGGGGAGGCGAGCGCGACGTCTTCGCGTGGGTGCATCTGTTCGAGCCGCACGAGCCCTACGATCCAGACCCGCGCTTCGCCCGCGGCGACTCCGCCGAGGAGCGCTACGACGCCGAAGTGGCCGCGGCGGACGACGCCATCGGTGACCTCGTGCGCGTGTTCCGGCGCTACCGCCCCGGGGCGACGGTCATCGTGACGGCGGACCACGGCGAGGAGTTCGGCGACCACGGTGGGCTCTACCATGGGTCCACGCTGTACGAGGAGCAGGTCCGGGTGCCGCTCCTGTGGTCCACTCCCGAGCTCGTTCATCCGTTCGAGAGCCACGCGCCCGTCGAGCTGGTGGACATCGCCACCACGATCCTCGCGGCGCTGGGGATCCCGCGGGACGCACGCATGCGCGGGGACGACTTGGGCCCGCTGTTGGTCCATCAGGAGGGAGGACCGCGCTATGCATTTGCCGAGGTCGGCGACGCGCGCATGGTCACCGACGGATTGTACAAGGCCATCTGCGCGACCGAGTCCACCGCTTGTCAGCTCTATGATCTCACGCGCGACCCGGGCGAGCGGCGGAACGTCGCCCACTCGCACCCCGAGGTCCTCGCGCGGCTGCGTGGGGCGCTGAGCGGCTTCGTGGCGAGCATCCCCGATGTGGAGGCCATGGCGATGGCGGGTTCTCAGGCGTGGCCCGAGGCGTTGGCGCGCGCGGAGCTCGGAGACGCGTCGGTGGCGCCCGAGCTGATGCCGTTGTTGGGCGACACACGCGCGACCGTGCGGGCGGGGACCGCCCGTCTGCTGGGGCGCCTCCGCCACCTGCCAGCGCTGCACACGCTGATCCGCATCCGTGACCAGGACGATGACCAGGCCGTGCGAGACGAAGCCGCGCTCGCCTCCCTCGCGCTCGGCGACGAAGGCAGCTCTGGGCTCGTGCGCGCGCTGGTCTCCCGGCCCGACACCAGCCTGGAGCTGCGGCGTCGTGGCGCCCTCGTGCTGGCCGCACGTGGGGACCGCGCTGGCGCGTCAGTCCTCGACGCATGGGCCGCGGACGCGAGCGCAGAAGAGGGCGAGCGGCGTTCTGCTGTCCTGGCCCTCGGCGCGCTGCGCGCCGCCGCATCCCTCGATACGCTCGTCACCCTGCTCAGCGACGTGCGGCTGGGACCAGCGGCCGCGACGGCCCTCGGGATGCTCGGCGATCGGAGGGCAGTGGGCCCGCTGCGGCGCAAGCTGCGCGACGAGCGTTACCTCCCGGCGCGCGCGGCGGAGGCTCGGGCGCTGACCGAGCTCGGCGACCGGGCGGTGATTCCGCTGCTCTGGCGCTACCTCGGCATGGAGCAGCCGGTGCCGGGCGGCGTCGCGCTGCTCGGGCAGCTGGGCGTCCTGCGCCGCCCGAGCGGACGCGGGCTGGTGCTGGGCGACGCCCCCGGTGCGCGGGTCGGTGAGTGGGTCTGCGCGGAGGAGGGCTGCGAGCCTCGCACCGACGCGCGCGTCGTGCTGCCGTCCAGCGGGGCTCCCCGCGGTGCGGTGCGTGTGGTGTGCGCAGTACGCTCGGAGCGCGAGGCTGTGCTGACGCTGCTCGACGTACGACGTGAGGTTCAGGCGGGGTCTTCGCAGGTCACGGTAGACGCCACGGGGCCGCTGGAGGTGTTGTCGTTCGCCCCTGCCGTCGGCGTCACGGTGGACGCGTGCGTGGTCGCTCCTGCACAGCGGGAGCTGCCCGCCCCTCCGCCCGAGCCCACTCCTGCGACGCCTCGCCCATAGCCGGGTGTCGTCTCATGCGACGCGCGCGCCCTCGTCACCGCTACACCATGGCGTGGCAGCGTCTTGCAGGGCGTCGTGCGCTTCTGACCCCAATGCCCGCCCGCCCGCCTGCACCGACGCCTAGAGCTCAGCGCGTGGCCGCGGGAGGGCGGCGGGGCCCAGTCAGTCCACGAACGCCCCACGGTATCGGTCGATCTCGCCAGCGACCACCCCCGGCGCAGCGGCGAGGTCGTCCTCGGAGATGACCAGCGGGTCGGCTCCCGCTCGCTCGACGACCAACGACGTCACGCGGTGAGCCCCCCGTAGTGTGTCCCAGCCAGCTCGCTCGGCGAGGGCGACCTCGCGGACATCCCGCCAGGCAGCGCTGCGCGCACCTCGCGCATCACGGACGATGAGCGCCTCGGGCGTGAGCACCAACGCCACCCCGCGCCGCGCCCGCCAGGTCGCACGGCCTCGCAGCCAGAAGAGCGCGAGGGGAGCGCACGCGAGCGCCGTCGCGCCGAGCGTCCAGGGGGCACGGAGCAGCGGGACCGCCAGCGCGTGGACGCCGAGCAAGACCCCGAACACGACCCCTGCGTACGGAGCGCGCCACCACGCCCCCCGTCCGCTCGGAACGATGCGGCAGTCAGGGTGGCGCCCGGGGTCGTCCACGACGTCGTCGAAGCGCTGCGCGGGCGGGACGCGCATGCGTGGCGCGTCGGGCGGGGCCCCCCGCTCCGCAGTCGTGCTCGGTGCGAGCTGGTCGACAGGGGTCGTCTCCCTCAGCGTCGTCGCCATGAGGCGCGCACGGCGCCGCACGGCCAGGGAGGCGCCAACCCGCACTAGCGCCAGGGAGGCCGCAAAGTGGAGGCCGAGGGACAGCGCGTCGACCGGCGCGCCCTGAGCGACACGCGCCACGGACGTGCCGGCGCAAAGCAGCAGCACCGCGAGCGCGCTCAGGGGAGGCGCTTGGTCACTGGGCGTCGGCACACTGGGCATGGACGGTGCCGGCGGCGGCAGCGCAGTGCTGCACGAGGCGGTCGAGGCGCGCTTCGAGGTCCGCGTCGCGCACTCCCTCCGCGTCGGCGCGGGCCTGGGCCACCTCTGCGCCACATCGTTCAGCCGCTCCCTGCCGTTCCGAGCAGCCTAGCGTCCCATCCTGAGCGCGGGCGCCGAGCTCGCTGACGCGCGCCTCGTGCACCTGGAGTGTGCGGAAGTCGGGGGCGGCGGCCGGTCGCTGCGACGCCCCGCAGGCGAGGGAGCACGCCATCGCGAGGGACATCGCGGTAGCGCGCAGAGGAGGGTCGCGACGGGGACGACGCTGAGACGGTGGGCGCATGGCGCTCATGAGTCCCGTCGGTAGTCGACATGCGCTCCCGGATCAAGAGCGCACGCGAGGGTTCGGGTCCTCGGGGTCCGACAGGCGCCGCCGGAGCGGCGCCGCTGGCGCGGGCGTATTCGCCGCAATTGCGGTGCCGGGCGCGAGCTGCTACCCTCCGCGACCCAATCACTGGAGTATCCATGGCCCGCGTCACCGTCGAAGATTGCCTCGAGCACGAAGAGAACCGTTTCGCCCTGGTGGTGCTGGCTGCCCGCCGCACGCGTGAGCTCATGAAGGGCGCGCCCGCCCTCGTCGCCAGCAAGAACCGCCCCGCCGTCACGGCCCTGCGCGAAATCGCGAAGCAGCGCGTGTCGTTTGCGACCCCCGTGAAGGACGCGGTCGACGTCTACATCGCCGAAACGAAGGCCGCCGAGGGCGCCTGAGCCCAGCCAGGGGCGGCGCGACCTGCGGAGCTTCGGCTCATCCTTTGGTCGAAGCCGAGAGCAGGAAGAGAGCGGCCCCCTGGGCCGCTTTTTTCGTGTGCGCGTGACGGACCGGAAGCAGCGCGGATGGCACGTCGCGTGGACTCACGCCGAGAAAACGAGCGCGTGGCGCTTGCAGCTTTACTTCCACCCGCCGCGGTCGTTACCATCGCGGCTCTCGCAGCTCGCTTTGCGCTTACATGGCCAGAATTACGATCATCGGGGCAGACGGTCAGCAAGACCGTGAATTGCTCGCCCACAACACCCTCGGACGCCATCCGAACAACACCCACCAGGTGCTCGACCGGATCGTGTCCAAGGAGCACTGCCACATCGACCAGGTCGATGGTGGGTACATCTTGCGCGACCTGGGCTCGTTGAACGGGACGTTCGTGAACGGCGCGCGCGTGGGCGACCACCCGCTGCGGGACGGCGACGAGATCATGATGGGCTCCACGCGCATCATCTACCGCGCGGATGGCGGCGCCCCCGAGCCGTCCGCCCCCGCCCGCAACCAGACCATCGAGCAAGCCGGCTTCGGCGTTGCCCCCCAACGCCCCTCGGACGCAAGGCCGGCCCAGCCGCCCTCGGCGCTCACCTCCGCGGCTGCGGCGACGGCCCTCGCGGCAGCTGCGGCTCAGCCCAGGAAGCGCCAGGCGTCCGTCACGATGGCTCCCGGGATGGTCGAGAGCCATATCCGCACCAAGCTCGATGCCGTCCTAGAGCAGTCCTTCGTGCCGGCCAGCATGGTGCACGATACCGAGGCGCTGAAGCGGGACTACGAGAAGCTGCGCGTCAGCTACGAGATGATGCGGGCCATCGGGGTCGAGCTCGACGTGGACAAGCTGCTGACCAAGATCCTCGCGGCGGCGTTCCAGATCCTGCCCGCCGATCGTGGCGTGATTCTGCTGTACGACGACAACAAGGAGCTCACGCCGCGCTGCGTGCAGACGAAGCGCCAGCAGGCCGAAGGCGAGGAGGTGGTGCTGTCCACCACCATCATCGACCAGGTCCTGCGGGACAAGGCCGCCGTCCTCTCGAGCGACGCCTCCGTGGACTCGCGCTTCTCCGGGGCGCACTCGATCATCATGCAGGGCATCCGCTCCAGCATGGCGGTGCCACTGCTGCACGCTGGCGAGGTGTTCGGCATCATGTTGCTGGACTCGCAGATCGCAGCGAACGCGTTCAACGAGAAGGACCTGCAGCTCTTCCAGAACGTCGCGAACCAGGCCGCCATCGCCATCCAGAACAGCCTCTTCGCGCAGCGCCTCGAGGCCGAGGCCGTCACGCGCGAGCGCTTCCAGCGCCTGCTCTCGCCTGCCATCGCCGAGCAGGTGCTGCTGGGCAAGGTCGAGGTCAAGAAGTACGGCGAGGCGCGCCCCACGACCGTCCTCTTCAGCGACATTCGCGGCTTCACCTCCATGAGCGAGGCCATCCCGGCGCGTGAGATGGTGGACATGCTCAACGAGTACTTCGAGCTGATGGTGGACATCATCTTCAAGTACCAGGGCACCCTCGACAAGTTCGTCGGGGACGAGATCATGGCGCTCTACGGTGCGCCGGTGTCCTACGGGGACGACGCCGTGCGCGCCGTGCGCACCGCCCTCGAGATGTACCAGGTGCTGGACCAGCTCAACGAGCGACGCAGCGCCGAGGGCAAGCAGCCCATCCGTATCGGCATCGGCATCAACACGGGCGAGGTCGTCGCGGGCTACCTCGGCAGCTCCAAGGCGCTCGAGTACACGGTCATCGGTGACTCGGTGAACGTCGGGGCCCGACTGTGTTCACACGCTGCGGCAGGGGAATGTCTGATCAGCGAGTGGACCTACAACGAGGTCAAGGACTACTTCGAGTTCGATCCTCCGCGTGAGATCCAGGCCAAGGGCAAGGCCAAGCCGCTGCAGGTGTACAACGTGCTGCGCGCCAAGCCGCTCCAGGGCTGGGACGACCGTACGGCCAGCAGCTGAGCCGGGCGCGGCGTGGTGGCCAACGCGGGCCGCAGGGGCGCCGCCCGGAAGCCGCGTCACGTGGTGCTCTCCAGTGTGGCCACCAGAGGGGCTCGTGACACGGTGTGGCAGCTCGTCCGGGTCCGCGTAGTGAGCGACCTCGGCCTCTTCTCCGCTAGCCGCCGCCGCGTATCCAAGCTACCTCTACGGCGTGGCACACCTCGACTTCGAGAAACCGCTGGTGGAGTTGGAGCGGCGCATCCAGGAGCTGCGTGCGGCGGCAGGACCAGGCGATGACGTCTCCGCCGAGGTCAACGCGCTCCTGTCCCACGCACAGAGCCTTCAGCGCGAGCTGTACGCAGAGCTCAGCGAGTGGCAGAAGGTCCAGCTCAGCCGGCACCCCGAGCGGCCGTACTTCCTGGACTACTTGGGGGCCATCTTCGACGACTTCCTGGAGCTGCACGGGGACCGCGCGTTCTCGGACGACCCAGCCATCGTCAGCGGCTTCGCGCGCCTCGATGGGCGGGCCGTCGCCGTCATCGGCCACCAGAAGGGGCGCACCACGAAGGAGAAGGTGCGTCGCAACTTCGGTATGGCCCACCCCGAGGGGTACCGAAAGGCGGTGCGCATCATGGAGCTGGCGGGTCGCTTCGGCCGCCCCGTGTTCACGTTCATCGACACCCCCGGGGCCTATCCCGGGATCGGCGCCGAGGAGCGCGGGCAAGGCGAGGCGATCGGCCAAGCGCTGCTCAGCATGTCGAGGTTGCCCGTGCCCGTGGTGGCCACGGTCATCGGGGAGGGGGGGTCGGGTGGCGCGCTGGGTCTCGGCGTGGCCAACCGCGTCCTCATGCTCGAGTACGCCACCTACAGTGTCATCACGCCGGAGGGCTGCGCGTCCATCCTCTGGCGAGACGGGGCCGAGGCACCCAAGGCGGCCGAGCAATTGAAGCTGCTCGCTTCGCACGCGCTGAAGAACGGCATTGTCGACGAGCTCGTCCGAGAGCCGCCAGGCGGGGCCCATCGCGACCCCACACAAGCCGCCCAAGCGCTGGGCGAGGCGCTGCGCCAGCATCTCGCGGAGCTGGACGGGCTGCCGGGACCAGAGCTCGTCGCGCAGCGCTACGCACGCTTCCGTGGCATCGGTCCCGTCGTCGGCGCGTGACGGGCGCGCAGCCTGCGGCCCGATGTGCCGCCGCGCTTTTTTGACGGGCCCGGCGCGCAGTCCTTACGATGTCTCCCAGGTGGCCCGGCGGCTGCCTCGGGATCAACGTGACTCGACTTCTCGCACTTGCGCTCCTCCTCGCGCTCGGCACTGGCTGCGGCGCCACCTCTGCTCGGCGTGGTGGGACCGTGCCCGACGGTGCGGACGCGCAGATTGCCGAGCTGGAGGAGGCGCGGCGACAGCAGGACGAAGAGATTCGTGCCCTGCGTAGCGAGCTCGCGCTTGCCCGCAGCGAGGCCGAGTCTCTGCGGACGGCCCAGGCGACCCAGCGCGTAGCGACCATCAGCATCCGGGCGAATGGTGCCGCGGCCGATGACGGGGCTGTGCCCTCTCAGTTCTCCGGCAGCAGCGACACCGACGGCGGCGCAGCGTGGATCGAGCCCGACGCCGGCGAGGTGGTCGTCGACGAGACCCCTCGTGGGGATGGTCCGCGTCCAGTTCTGCGCGTGCGTGGCGTTCCGAGCGCCGACATCCCGACCACGGTCATCCCGGAGGGGGCGGCGCCACCAGGCTTCGCGCCGAGCGCCGAGCGCGCACCGCTGCCGACCACGCAGGGACCGGAGGTCCCCGTGCCGCCGATTCCCGTGAACCCGCCGAGCGCCCCCCCGCCGTCATTTGGCGCGCCGCTCCCGGCGACCGTCGCGGCGGGTGGAGCCCTCACCCCAGTCGCGCCCGAGCCGCGCGTGCAGGCTCCCGACGTCGCCGTCGTCTCGTACCGGGCGGCGCTCGGGATGCTCCGAGACCGCGAATACGCGCAGGCGGTCGAGGGCTTCGACTCCTTCCTGGCGACCCACGCCCAGCATCCTTACGCGGCCAATGCGCGCTACTGGCGCGCGGAGGCTCTCTACGCACAGCGACGATACCGCGACGCCCTCCACGCGTTCGAGGTGTTCGTGCAGCGTCACGGCGGCCACTCGAAGGTCGCGGACGCGCTGCTCAAGATGGGTCTGTGCCACGCTCGCAGCGGCGACACAGGTCGCGCCAGGGCTCTGTTTCAGCGGGTGCAGCAGGAGTACCCGGACACCGTCGCGGCGCGCATCGCATCGCGGGAGGAAGCGTCATGAAGTCCTATCGCCGTATCGCGCTCGTCCTCGCGTTGCTTGGCGCCCCAGTGACATGGGTCTCGATCTCGACCGGCATCGTGCGGGCTCAGCGTCAGAGCGTACGCGTCGTCGGCGGCGGAGGCCCGGTCCCGGACGTCCACGTGGTTCGCACCGGGGATACGTTGTGGGACATCTCGGGCCGGTATCACGGCAACCCGTGGGAGTGGCCGCGCATCTGGTCCTACAACCCCGAGATCACGAACCCACACTGGATCTACCCGAGTGACCACGTGCGGCTTCGGCCGGGCGGCGTGGTCGACGCGTCTTCGCCGACGATTCAGCGCCGGCCCCGCGTCGCCGGCGGGACCATCTGGCTGCGCGACCAGGGCTACTTGGACACCGAGGCGCGCGAGCGCTCCGGCGTGATCGTGGGATCACGCGAAGACCAGATGCTCCTCACCGAGTACGACGAGGTCTACGTCCGCTTCGGGGAGGGGGTGACGCCAACGCCGGGCCGCAGCTACACCGTCTACCGCAACATCCGCAATGGTGAGCGCTCGGACAACGACAGCGGCGTCCTCGTGCGCGTGCTCGGCACGGTGCGACTGACTGACTACGACGCCGACCGCCAGCTCGGGCGCGCGACCATCACGGAGTCTCTGGAGCCCATCGAGCGCGGCTTCCTGATCGCCGAGATCGACAGGAACTTCTCCGTGGTGCCGCCCCGCGTGAACGCGACGGACGTCGACGCGACGATCGTCGCGCTCCTCCAGCCCACCGTGTTCCTTGCGGACCAGCAGCTCGGGTTTCTGGACAAGGGCAGCGCCGAAGGGGTCGAGCTGGGAAACCGTTTCTCCATCGTCCGCGCGGGCGACGAGTGGCGCGCGAGCCGCCCCGGGCACCGGACGGATCTCGGTGAGACCGTCCCCGACACGGAGCGCCCGGACGAGTACCCGGACGAGGTCGTGGCCGAGGCCCGCGTGGTGCAGGTGCGTGAACACACCTGCACCGTGATGATGACGACGTCGATCCGGGCGGTGGAGGTCGGTGATCGGGCGCAGATGCGCCGCGGCTTCTGAAGCGCCCCCGTGCCCGGCGACCGCTCTGGTCGCCGTAGCGATTGATCGCAAGGGCCCAGCTGGGCCAGACTCGGGTTCGTGCCCGATGGTCTCGACGTAGACGCCCTGCGTGCGTCCGTGAAGCGTGAGCAGCGCAAGCTGAAGGCGCTCCAGGACGTCGGCGCTGCGTTGGGCTCCACCCTCGACCTGCAAGAGCTGCTGACGTTGGTGGTCGACCGCATCTCCGAGGCGATGGAGGCGGATCGGAGCACGCTGTACGTCCTCGACGAGGACACCAACGAACTCTGGTCCAAGGTGGCGCAGGGGGAGCGCTGGCTCGAGATCCGGCTGCGCGTGGGTGATGGCCTCGCAGGCACCGTCGCGCTGACCGGCAAGACCCTCAACATCAAGGACGCGTATCAGGACCCTCGGTTCGATGCGGAGTGGGACCGCCGCTCGGGCTACCGCACCCGCTCCACGGTGTGCGTCCCCATGAAGAACCACCACGGCCGCATCATCGGCGTCGTGCAGTGCCTCAACAAGTCGGGCGAGGGCTACTTCAGCGTCGAGGACGAGGCGCTGCTGGGCGCTCTCGCCAGCCAGGCCGCCGTCTCCATCGAGAACTCCAAGCTGTTCTTGTCGATGATCGGCAAGAACATCGAGCTGCTGGAGGCACAGGAGAAGCTCCAGCAGAAGGTCCGCGAGCTCGACGTCCTGTTCGAGATCGCGCAGGTGTCGGCGAGCGCGACGGAGCTCGACGAGCTCCTCGAGGGCGTGCTGGCGCGGACGATGCGCGCCGTGAACGCCGAGGCTGCGTCCATCTTGCTGGCCGACTCGGACACGGGAGATCTCCGCTTCCGCGCTGCCGTCGGAGGCGAGCCCGAGGCCATCAAGCGTCTGCGCATCAAGGCGGGGCAGGGGATCTGCGGGTGGGTCGCTCAGCACCAACAGCATCAGGTGGTCAACGACGTCGACGCGGACCAGCGCCACAGCCGCAACATCTCGGAGAAGGTGGGCTACCACCCGCGCTCGTTGCTGTGTGTGCCGCTACGCTGGGACGACGGCATCGGCGCGGTGGAGCTGCTCAACAAGGCTGCGGGGAGCGAGGCGTTCACGGAGGACGACGTGAAGCTGGCCACCGTCATCGCGGGCCACATCTCCACGGCCATCACGCAGGCGCGCGGCCGTGAACGCCGCGCTCGGGAGCAGCGCCTCAGCACCATCGGGCAGTTCCTCTCGAGCGTTCTCCATGACCTCAAGACCCCCCTCACGGTCATCCAAGGTTACGCGAAGCTGCTCAGCAAAGAGGGGGACGCCGACAGGCGCGCCGAGTACGCGCAGACCATCCAACGCCAGGTCGACCTCCTCAACGTGATGACCAAGGAGACCCTCGCGTTCGCCCGGGGGGAGCGCACCATCTGGATCCGCAAGGTCTACGTCTACAAGTTCTTCGAAGAGGCGGCCGAGCAGCTCCGTCGCGAGCTGGAGCCGCGTGGGATCGCCCTCGACCTGCGGCTCGAGGAGCGGGGCACGGCATACTTCGACGAGACGAAGGTCCTGCGCGCGCTGCACAACCTGGCGCGCAACGCTGCGGAGGCGATCTCTGCGACGCGCGGACTCGAGGGGCGCTGCGTCCTCACGGTCTCCCGCGGCTCGAACGGCGCGCTGTGCATCGCGTTCTCCGACAACGGGCCCGGTGTGCCCGAGGAGATCCGCTCCCGTCTGTTCGAGTCGTTCACGACCCACGGCAAGCAGGGGGGGACGGGTCTCGGTCTCGCCATCGTCCACAGCATCGTCAGTGATCACGGGGGGAGCATCGCCGTGGAGAGCCAGCCCGGACTCACCACCTTTCGCATCGAGCTCCCCCAAGACGAGGCACACGAGGCCTCCTCCTCCGGCACCACGCGCGCGTCCGTTCACTGATCGCGGCGGAAGCGACGCGTCGCGCCACGGGCGCCGTGCCCCCCAGCGCCGCGGAACTCGGACGCTGTCGCTCGAGCCGCGCGCGCTGGGCCCCCAGGGTTGCCAGCGTACGCGCCGGTGCGCTCCCCGCAGGCCGCCCCCGCGACGTGTAGCGCGAACGCGCCCGGCCGACGGGGCGCTCCCATCGGCCGGCCACCGTTCGCGAGGGGCTCAGGTGCCGTTCCGCACCTGGAGCGTGTAGGGCGTGCAGGTTGGGGCCAACGACTGAGCGCGGTGCACGTGGATGAAGAACGTCCGGCTCGGCGCGCTGTTGCAGGCCGTCCCGTTGCTGCCCGCTGGCGCGCACTCCGTGGTGCGTTCGTTGGCGTTCAAGTCGTACTGCGTGATGTTGCGAGGCTGGCCACTCGTGCCCAAGCAGGAGGTGCCGGCGCGGCCCGTGTGCTGGGCGAGCGTCGAGCAGTCGTTCTGGTACACGTCGAACACCACGTCGCTGCTGACGGTTCCTGTGAACGTCACCTGCGGGCG
The DNA here is from genome assembly GCA_020633055.1 of Sandaracinaceae bacterium. Taxonomy (NCBI): domain Bacteria; kingdom Pseudomonadati; phylum Myxococcota; order Polyangiales; family Sandaracinaceae; species Sandaracinaceae bacterium. Next base: position 128,180 of record JACKEJ010000017.1, read on the forward strand.
GTAGCCCTCAGTCGCCGAGTTGTTCATGACCACCCGGTACCAGTCGCCATCGGCCATGAGATCGAGGTTGCCCGTGATGGTGCCGGACATCCCCTCGGTGAGGGTGTACTGGATGGCAGCCGACGTCGCCGCCGCGCAGCTGTTCACCGAGATGCTCTCGGGCAAGCACTCACAACCGTCGGAGGCCGTGGAGTTCGCGTCCAGGTAGCCGTTCGTGCACGAGGCGACCTGACACCCGCTCATGCCGCCGCACGACTCGTTCGCGTTGGGGAGGTTGCACAGGGCCACCGCTCCGTCGTCCACCATGCCGTCACAGTCGTTGTCCAGACCGTCGCAGATGTCGTTCGGGTTGTAGCTCGGGTGCGAGCTGGGGATCGGGCAGTTCTGGGGTACGCCGCCCATACAGCGTGCGAGGCTCTGCGTGCAGACGCCCAGGTTGCATGTCTGGTTGGCCGGGCTCGGCGTGACCGAGTTACACACGGGCGCGACCTGGTTCACGCACGTCGACGTGTTCTTGGCCTGACACAGGTTGTCACAGTCGAGGACCATCGTGCTGGGTGGCTGCGCGGGACAGACCTGCGGCGCCCCCTCACATCCGCCGGCACCGTTGCAGTCCACGGCCGTGGCCGGCGCGTTCTGTGCTGTGAAGCACTGGTCCGAGTTGGTTCCGCCCCAGCCCGAGAACCAGCCCGTGCAGGGCACCATCCCGCACTCGTTGATGGGGTCCTGGCCCGCAGGGATGGGGGAGCAGGTGCCCACGTTGCCGGCGACGTTGCAGGCCATGCACAGGCCGCCGCAGGAGTTGTTGCAGCACACGCCGTCTGCGCACGCGAGGCCGCCCGCGCAGTCCGACGTGATGGAGCACGTCTGACCCTGCGTGCGGAGGGGCTGACAGATGCCCATGCCACAGAACGCGCCCGCGTCGCACTGCGAGCTGTTGGTGCAGGAAGACGGGCACATCGGCGCCGTCTGCGAGACCGCCCCGTTGCACATCAGGTTGGTGTAGTTGCCGCACCCGTTGGCGAGGGTGCCGGACGTGCACGCGCTGTCGTCCGGGACGTTGGCGGTCGTGCTGCACTGCTTGGCGGCGGTGCAGACGGCGTCGTCGCGCGTGCCCTGGCAGGTCGACGGTGAGTCGCAGGCGGGGGCGCTGCCATAGCCGCCACAGTCGCTGGCGGTGGAGCAGCAGTCCCCGGTCGCGCAGCAGAAGCCGTTCTGGCAGTGGTTGCTCATGCACTGGCTGTTCGCGCTGCAGGCGTCGCCGTTGGCGCCGTCCGACACGCACATGCCGCCCATGCAGTTCGCGCTGGTGTCGCACTGCGAGTCGTTCGTGCAGCTGGTGCCACACGCCGGCGCAGACTGTGTCGCCGACCCGTTGCAGAAGCGGTCGGCGTACGTTCCGCAGGCGTTCGCGAGGGTCCCCGCCGTACACGCGCTGTCGTCGTCGATCTCGGGCGACATGCTGCAGACGAAGCCGCTGCAGACCGCGTCGTTACGGTGACCGTCGCACGCGGCGGCGGTGTCGCAGACGGGGGCCACCGTGAACATGGCGGCCGGACACTCGGCGGCCGACGAACAGCAGACACCGCCCGAGCAGCAGCGGTTGTTGCTGCAGTGACCGGAGACGCAGTCCGAGGGCTCGTCGCACGTGCTGCCGTCCGCGAGGTCTGGTGTGCACAGGTTGGAGTCGCAGTGCGCGTTCGCGTCGCAGTCTCCATCGGCGGAGCACATGGCCGAGCAAGCCGGGGCCATCTGGTCCGCCGCGCCGTTGCAGAACACGGTCGGGTAGGGGCCGCACAGGTTCGCCACCGTCACCGCCGAGCAGGCCGTGTCGTCCGGCACGTTGGGCACCGTGGCGCAGGAGAAGGCCACGCAAGCGGCGTCGTCGCGCGTGCCCTGGCACATCGCGGCGTTGTCGCAGGCCGGGCTCCGGCGGAAGGATCCCGGACAGTCCGTCGCGGTGGAGCAGCAGGTGCCGCCCGAGCAACAGAAGCCGTTGTTGCAGATGCCGCTGGTGCACGCCGCGGCGCCCAGCCCGCTGCACGACCCACCGTCCGGTAGGTCGGGCACGCACAGGCCACCGCTGCAGTGAGCGTCCACGTCGCAGTCGCCGTTGCCACTGCAGCTGCTGCCGCACACCGGGGCCACCTGCGACGCGAGGCCGTTGCAGAACCGGCTGGGGTAGGGACCACAGGAGCTCGCCAAGACGCCTGCGTTGCAGGCCGTGTCGTCGGGGACGTTGGTGGTGGTGCCGCAGATGTTGCCTGCGCACACCGCATCGGAGCGGGAGCCCTGACACGTCGCCGGATCACTACAGAGCGGCGCGGACCGGTAGCTCGCGGGGCAGTTGCTCGCGGTCGAGCAGCAGTCGCCGCTCGCGCAACAGCGGTCGTTCTGGCAGTGACCCGAGATGCAGTCGGACGCCTCGTCGCAGGAGTTGCCGTCCGTCAGGTCGGGGAGGCACAGGCCGCCGTCGCAGTGAGCGTTCGCGTCGCAGTCCGCGTCGGTCGTACACCCCGTGCTGCACGTGGGCGGCGCCTGCACCGGCTGCCCGTTGCACGTCACGCTCGGGAAGAAACCACAGGTGTTCGCGACCACCAGGTTGTCGCAAGCGCTGTCGTCCTCGACGCCGGAGATGGTTCCGCACTGGTTCGACGCGCTGCAGGTCGCGTTCGAGCGCGTGCCCTGGCAGGTCGCGGCCGTGTTGCACACGGGCGCGGTGCTGTAGCTCGCCGGACAGTTGGCCGCGGTCGAGCAGCAGTCGCCTGTCGCGCAGCAGAACCCGTTGGCGCAGTGACCCGCGATGCAGTCCGAGTCCTCGTCGCAGCTCGAGCCGTTGGGCAGGTCCGCGACGCACGTGGTGTCGCAGTGCGCCGACGCGATGCACTCGCTGTCCTGTGTGCACGCAGCCGCGCACACCGGGGGCACCTGGGTCTCGGTCCCGGTGCAGTACTGAGGTGGGTTCAGGTCGCAGTCGAGGGCCATGGAACCGGCCGTGCAGCCGCGGTCGTCGTCGATGGGTGCCGTCGTGCCACACTGGTTGTTGCTACACGTCGCGTCCGTGCGGGGGCCCTGACACGTCGACTGCGTGGTGCACGTCGCCGCCGAACGGTAGCTGGCGGGGCAGTTCGTGGGCGTCGCGCAGCAGTCGCCGGACGCGCAGCAGAAGCCGTTCATGCAGTGCGACGACGTGCAGTCCGAGTTCTCGTCACACACCTCGCCGTTGGCGACGTCCAAGAGACACTGGCCGTTGTCGCAGTGGGCGTTCGCGTCGCAGTCGCCGTCCACGGTGCAGGACGTGGCGCACACGGGCGCCGTCTGGTCGACCGCGCCGTTGCACGTGACGGACGGGTACGTGCCGCAGTTGCTCGACACGCTGGACGTGTTGCAGCCGGAGTCGTCCGGGACACCCGCGACCGTGCCGCACTGCGACATGGTGCAGGTGGCGTCCGACCGGGTGCCCTGACACGTCGTGGTGTTGCCGCATGCGCTGGGCGACCGGAAGCTGGCCGGGCAGTTGGCCGCCGTCGAGCAGCACACGCCGGACGCACAGCAGTACCCGTTCTGACAGTGCCCTGCGACACAGTCCGAGTCCTCGTCGCACACTCCACCGTCCGGAATGTTGGGGATGCACACGCTGTCGCAGTGGGAGCCCATGTCGCACTGGCTGTCCAGCGTGCAGGTCGAGCCGCAGGGGGGGCGAGTTTGGGTGGGCATGCCATTGCAGAACACCGAGGGGAAGGACGCGCAGGTGTCGGCGACGGTCATGGTCCCGCAGCCCGTGTCGTCCTGGATGCCCGCCATGGTGCCGCACACGTTCGCGACGCAGGTCGCGTCGGAGCGCGTGCCCTGACAGGTTGCCGCGTCCGTGCACACCGACGCCGAGCTGTACGATGCGGGGCACTGAGAAGCCATCGCGCAGCAGTCGCCGCCGGAGCAGCAGAAGTTGTTCTGGCAGTGCGACGACGTGCAGTCCGAGTTCTCGTCGCACGCGTTGCCGTCCGGGAGGTCGAGCAGGCACAGGTTGTTGTCACAGTGGGCGTTGGCGTCGCAGTCTGCGTCGACATTGCACGACGTCGCGCAGGACGGCGCGGTCTGGTCGGTCGTGCCCGCACAGAACACGGACGGGTACGGACCGCAGTTGCTGGCCTCGATGCTGCTGGTGCAGCCCGAGTCGTTCGGCGCCCCGTTGAGCGCCACGCACTGGAAGTCCGCTCCGCAGCTCACGGAACCGATCGTTCCCTGGCACATGGGCCGGTCGCTGCAGATCACGCCGACGCCTGGGTAGCCAGGGCAGTTCGAGTCCTGCGCGCAGCACGTCCCGCCCGAGCAACAGAACCCGTTCTCGCAGTGGTTCGTTCGGCAGTCGCTGTCGACGGTGCATGCGCTGCCGTCGGGGAGGTCGTCCACACAGACGCCCGCGTCGCAGTGCGCGGACTCGATGCACAGGTCGTCGTTCTCGACGCCGTTCACCTCGCAGCTGCCGGCGCAGACGTCGCCGTTCTCCATGCCGCCGATGCACGTGTAGCGCCCACAGCTCGTCACCGTGACTTGCTCACACGTCCCGTTCGAGCAAGCCGCGCCAGGCGAGGACTCGTAGCGGGTCCCGTTGAAGCGACAGCCCTGCTGCACGCAGTCGATGGGCATGTTGTCGGCGAGCGTGTCGCAGTCGTCGTCGTCCCCGTTGCACAGCTCGTCCGCGTCCGGGTGCACCAGCTCGTCCGCGTCGTTGCAGTCCGGCCCGTCGCAGAACACGCCTTCGCCGTAGCCGTCGTCATCCTCGTCGATGCAGCAGCCCTCCGTCGGGAGGCAGTAGTAGCGGCCGGGGCGCGTGGCGAGCTCCGCGGCCTCGAACGTGCGCGGGCAGATCGCGAACTCGTTGGCCACGCGCTCGAGGCAGAGGGTCGCTTCCCCGAAGGGCACACACTCGGATCCCTCGGGGCACTGGTCGTCCGCCACGCACTCTTGACAGAGCCCCGTCTGAGGGCCGGAGTCCACCCCAGCGTCGGCGCCCATGTCGGTCCCCCCGCCCATGTCGGAACCCGCGTCTTCCTCCCCTCCCGCATCCGGGTCGGGGGGTGCCCCTTTGTGCACATGCGGAGAACAGCGTCGCGAATAAAGCGAGGGTGAGGAGGGTTTGGAAGAGCGGTGTGCTTGGCTTACGCATAGGTGCGCCTCTCAAAAAGCGAACGACCCCGCCACTGTACCAGTGTTGCGCTGGTTTGTAACGATCCCCTTTCCAATGCGACGCGTTTTGGCACCGGGTGCCAAAATTGGCGCTGGCGGCACCTGATCAGCGTTCGTGTCGGTTGCCCCGGCCCCAGAAGGCCCGCATGGAGCTGAAAAGTCCGTCGTCATCGAACCGCATCACGTCGATGACCTCCAGCGCCAGCGATCGTCCCCCGAGATCGAGCTCGACGCGGAACGGCACGGCCGCCACCCCCGGCGACACGACTGGGGGGCCGAGCAGCTGCGTCCCGGTGATAGCGGCCAGACCGCTCTCGTAGAATTTCTCCACGGCGGCGCGGCCGGCGTGGATCGGGGTGCCGACGGGGTCCTCCACATCGCACGCCGATCCGAAGAGCTGGAGCACGGCCTGTGCGTCGCCTCTCCCCACGTGCTCCACGTAGCGCTGGAGCGCGTCCGCCTCCGAGCCGCTCTGAGGCGCAGCGGCGCCCACACCGCCTACCGTGAGCCACGTCCCGACACGGCCTGTCGCGTCCACGTCGATGACGTCGATGCGCGCCGCGCGGGATCCATCACTGGTCTCAGCCGCATCGGCGAGCCCCTCTTGGCAGACGTACGCGACCTCCGTGCCGCGCGTCACGCGGAGCGGCCCTTCCTGCGTGAGACGAGTCGCCCTCTTGCCCAGCGACGCGAGGATGGCTTCACGGCCCTTGGCCTCGCTCCCATCAGGCTGACGCCAGACCGCGTCCGCTCGGAGCGCGTCGGCGACCCTGGCGAGGTCGTGAGAGTCGAGGGCGGCCACGAAGCGGGCGGCGACGAGCGCGCGATCGACCGCCTGGGCGCTCCCCGAGCCCGGCGAGCTCACGTGAAGTCTCGCTCTTGACGCTCCTGGTCTTCCTTGCAGCGGATACACAGCTCGGTCTCGGGGCGGGCCTCGAGGCGCTTGACCGAGATCGGTTCTTCGCACTCGACGCACATGCCGTACTCGTCCGTGTCCATCTTCTTCAGCGCGACGTCGATCTTCTGGAGCAGGACGCGCTCACGGCCGCGCAGACGGAGCGTGAACGACTGCATGTACTCGCTGCTGGCCAGATCCATCTCGTCGGGGAGCTCGTTCACGTCGAGCGCCATGTCGTTCTCCATGGTCTCCCGGGCGCGACGGATGACGCTCTCGCGCTTCTCTTCGAGGATCTTGCGCAGGCGGTTGATTTCGCTCTTCTTCATCGTGATCGGCTCCGAGGAGTGGGGCGGTTGCGGGCCCCACCCTCTATGGGCCGGGCCAGCGGGACCAGCGATGGTAACCATGGCGAAACGCGAGTCAAGCGCGGCGGAAGTCTCGATCGAAGAGGCGAACGCGCCGCAGCAACAAGTCTAGCAAGAAGAGCGCGAGCGCGGCGAACAGCAGCTTGGGCCACAGCTCTTCGTGCGACCGAATCGTTTCGTCGCCAGCGTCGAAGAGCGCCTCGATCGTGTCGAGAGCACCACCGCCCGTGACGCCCGTCGCGCGGTCGAGCAGGGCGCGGTTGGGCTCGAAGCTGAGGTACTCGCGCGGGTAGGGGTTGGCCAGCTGCGCGGTGCTCTCCGCCACGGGTCGGCCCTGCCGCTCGTGCTGCGCGGTGAGCATGAACGAGCCGTAGCGCTCGAGCGGGAAGCGCGCCTCGTAGAGACCGGGCGCGGTCTGCCGCAGGGCGTGGGTTTCGCGCACGCGCGCTTGAGGGTCGTCCACGCCAGCGCGCGCTGCAGGGGCCCCCATCGGGCCCTCGACGGTGAGCACGGAGTCGAGGTCGTTCATGAAGCGATCCGCCGTGTCGATGGCATCGACGGTCACGCGCACCTCGCCGTCCAGCACCTCGGCGGTCATGTCGAGGGTCTCGCGGCGGCGTTGGCGCATGTGCTCACGGACGAGCTGGGTCCAGAAGCGCGAATACTGAGGCCAACGCAGCCACTCCACGGCCCAGCGGTTCTTCACGTCGCTGGTCCAGGCCATCGACCACCCGAGGCCCACGCGCCAGCGCGCCAGGATGGGCTCGCCGAGATCGCTCTGCAGGATGACCTGCGCCGGCGTGGGCTTGCGGCGTGTGGCGACGTAGCCGTGCAGGAAGGGCGCCGTGCGGATGTCGATGCCGCGCAGGAAGTCCGCGTTCTGCACCACCATGGGCTGGAAGTACTCTTCGACGGCGGCCGAGCGCGCCACGGTCGTGGTCTCGCGCATGAAGATGCGCGGCACGTTGTGGGGGTCGTTGGTGAAGTAGCTGCGGCCCCCGCCGAGCGAGGCCACGCTCTCGAGCAGCACGCGGTTCACGTCCGAGCCGAGGCCGACGGTGGTGACCGTGATGCCCTCGGCGCGCATCACCTGGGTGAGCTCCGCGATGCCGCTCTCGGGAGCCTGTCCGTCGGTCAGCAGGATGACGTGCTTCACGCGCGCACGGGTGACGGCCAGATCCTGGTAGGCCATGTCGAGCGCCGGGAAGATCTGGGTCCCGCCGCGCGCCGTCATGCGGCTGATGTCGCGCACGATGCGCAGCCGGTTGCGCGCGCTCTGCATGCGCACGATGCGCTCGGGCGTCGAGTCGAAGCCCACGACGGCGATGTAGTCGTCGGCGCCCAGCATCTCGGCGGTGGCGCGCGCGGCCTCCTTGGCCAGCTCCATCTTCTGGCCGCTCATCGAGCCGCTCCGGTCGATGACCAACGCCAACGCGAGCGAGGGCTGGTTGCGCCGTCGCTCGGCGTCCATGCGCACAGGCAACATGCGCTCCATGCGCGACCCCTGCCAGCCGCCGAGGCCGAAGCCGCTCTCGCCGCCAGCCATGATGAAGCCGCCGCCCTGGTCGCGCACGTAGCGCTCGATGGCGTCCATCTGGCTCATGGACACCTCGTCGGCAGACACGTCCGACAGCACGAAGAAGTCGAAGCGCTCCAGCTCTTGCGGGCTGGTGGGGATGGAGCGCGGGGAGCGCACGTCCACGTCGAAGTCACCCGCGGCGAGCGCCCGGCTGAGGTAGTTGGCACGCCCCGCCGCGCCCTCCACGTACAGCACGGTGGGCTTGCCGGGGACCACCGCGGTGGTCTCGAAGCGGTTGTTGGCCGGGAAGCGGTCGTCGCCCCGTGGTTGGAGCTCGAAGCGGTATGTGACCGGGCCCGCGACGCGCACCACCGACTGGAACTCGATTTCGTTGTCCCCCGGGGTGAGCGTGACATCCCGCACGGAGTCGAGCCCGTTGAGCGTCTCGCCCTGGTACAGGCGCACACGTGCCTCGGCTTCGTAGTTCGAGAACACCCGCGCGCGCACCGGGAACGGGTCGCCCACGCGTAGCTGGTCCGGCACGCTCACCTCGCGTACGGCGACCTCGTGGGGGGCGCCCTGGGTGTACACGTGGTGGTAGAGGCGCACGTCGAAGTCGTGCGCGCGGCTGGCCTCGGCCAGCAGGTCGCCCTCGGTCTGCCCGCCATCCGTCAGCAGGACGGCGCGGCGCAGGTGCCCAGGCGGGAAGAGGCCGTAGGCCAGCTGCAGCGCGGCGGCGAGGTTCGAGCCCGCCCCCGCGTCTTGGTGCGTCGCGTCGGTGTGGCGCTCGAGGGTCTCGGGCAGCTCCGTCGCCTCACGCGCCAACGGCACGACCCGCGCGTGCTGCGCGAACGTGATCAGCTGGACGTCGTTCTCGCCACGCGCGGACAAGGCGGCCTGCGCCTTTTCGCGCGCTTCGGCGATGGCCTCGTCTGTGACGGAGTCCGACACGTCCACCAGGAACACCGTGCTGATGCGCGCGCTGTCGGTGGTGCGCGAGAGGCGCGCCAGGGCCAGCACCAAGGTGGCCATCAGCGCCGCGCGCAAGAGCACACCCAGCCACTTCTGCAGCGGCGGCAGGTCCGCGAGGGAGCGCGTGGCCACCCACCCCAGCAGGGGGATCAGGCTGAGGGCCACCAGCGCGCGCGACGCAAGAAACTCGTAGCGCTCGCCGCGCATCTCCCACGTCAGGTCGTGGTGCCACACCTGCTGGGCGATGTACGCGGCGGCCAGGCCGACGAGCACGAGCGCGAAAGCCAGCACGCCCCAGTTCATGGAACTGCTGCTGCGAGGCCGGCTCATACCGTGTACCTCCGGTGGTACGAGAACCACTCGAGGCCCAGCACGACGAGCACCGCGGCCAGCAGGTAGAGCCACAGCTCACGCCGCACGCCCGCGGCGCCCGCGCTGACCTCACCGGCGGTGGTGGGCCCGACGGACAGCGCCTCGGCGGGGGCAATCTCGCTCTCGTCGCCGGGCCCCACGTTCACGGCGAACGCGTCCTCCGTCACGGCGCCCTCCGCCCCCGCGGTGCGGATGGTGTAGATGCCCGCGCGCGACCCGGCGAACAGGGCGCGTCCCTCCACGATGGGCACCACGAACTCCCGTTCGTCCGGCGCGACGATGGTGGCCTGCGTGGCCCCCGCTGGGACGGGGATGTGCCACGTGTCGCCCGTGTAGTAGCTGGAGACGTAGCGGGCGTCCTCTTGCACGAACCAGTCGATGGTGTTGAGCAGGAACAGCGGCCACGCGACGCGCAGCACCAGGTCGCTCTGGCGAGGGTCGAAGTTGAGCGCCACGAAGCGCTGGCCAGCGCGGCGCCCCTCGACCATCAGGGGCAGCGAGTCCGTGCCAGCCACCACGCGGTCACCGCGCTCGGTGCGCACGCGCAGGGCTGACGCGATGTTCACGTCGGTCAGCGCCGTCCAGCGCACGAGGGGGTGACGCCGCTCCACGCGCTCGATGGTCGGCGCGGCCACCTCCTCCACGATCTCGAACGGCCCCGTCACGCCCTCGTCGGGCTTGGGGTAGAGGTAGAGCGCGGCCGTCTCGGGCGGGGAGGGCGGCACCCACGCGTCGAACAGGACGACGTCGAAGCGGCCCTCCGGTGGATACATGTCCGGGGTGACCTCGACCACGTCGAGGTACTCGTCCAGCACGAGCGCGGCCTGCAGGTAGAGGTTGCCTCGCGAGACGAGCAACACGCGCGCGCGGCGCCGCTCGGGCAGGCGGGCGTAGGCGTGGTCGTCCGCGGCCAGGTGGTCGAGCCCCTCGCGCGTGACCAGGCGGGCCTCCAATGTGCGGTCGACGCCCGACACGTTGCGGAAGGTGCGCCGCAAGCGCTCGGTGGGACCCAGCGAGAGCGTCTGCACGTCGACGGGCTCTCCGTCGCCGATGAGCTGCAGCTCCACCTGACGGGCCTCGTCGGTGGGGTTCCACAGCTCCACCAGCACCTCGCTCTGGCTCTTGTCGAGCGGATAGCGGCGCACCGCGAAGGCCGAGAGCCCCACGTTGTCGTCCGTGCGACCCACGCGCACCCAGCTCAGCCGGATGTCCGCCTCGCGCAGCTCTTCGGCCATGGTGGCGGAGGCCGACAACCCGCCGTCCGTGATGACCACCACCTCGGCCCGGGGTTGGCCGCGCAGCACGTCCAGCGCCAGGTGCAGCCCGGGGCGCAGCTGGGCGCCCAAGTGCGTGGTGCTCAGGGAGTCGATGGCGTCGCGCAGCACGCGCGCGTCGGTGGTGAGCGGCGAGAGGGGCGTCGCGGTCTGGTCCAGCTGCGCGATCTGCAAACGGTCGGCGGGCCCGAGCCCGTCGATCAAGCGTCGCAGCTCGGCCTCGGCGGCCTCGAAGCGCGAGGGCTCGACATCGGTGGCGGACATGGACGCGCTCGCGTCCACCAACACCAAGAGCGAGCGCCCCTGGGCCGTGGCACCGGCGTAGCGGGGGTCGCCCAGCGCGAACGCCAACAGCGCGATGATGCACAGGGCCAGCAGCAGCGAGAGCCAGCGCTTGAGCTGCGAGAACAGGCGCGTGGTCTGCTTCTCGGCGAGGATGTCCTCCCACAGCCGGACGAACGGCACCTCGACGCGCCGGCGCCGCAGCTTGAGCAGGTAGAGGATGACCGCGCCCAGGCCGAAGCCCCCCAGCACCATGAGCACCTGGGAGAGGGTGAGCCCCGTGAGTGTGAGCCCCGTGCCGCCCATCAGCCCAGCAAGCCTCCGCGGCGGAGCACGCCCAGCACCGCCTCGTCGAAGGGGGTGCTGGTCTCGATGGCCTGGTAGGCCACGTGCTTCTGGGTGCAGAAGTCCTCGATGCGTTTGCGGTAGGCCGCGTGCGCCTCGGCGTACTTCTCGAGCAGGCGCGGCGTGATGGTCACCTCGCGGTGCTCGCCCGTCTCGCGGTCCACCAGGCGCACGTCGCCGTTGAGCTCGGGGCGCACCTCGGCCGGGTCGAAGACCTGCAGCACGAAGGGCTCGAACTTGGCGAAGCGCAGCTGGTTGATGCCCGCCTCGAAGCCCGCCGGGTCGTACAGGTCGCTGATCAGGATGGCGACCCCGCGGCGCTTGTTCTGTGCCGCGAAGGTGCGCAGCGCGTCGCCCATGTGGGTCTCGCCCTTCGCCTGCACGTCGCGCAGGAAGTCGAAGACCTTGAAGATGCGGTTCTTGCCGCGCGTGGGCGCGAGTCGGGCGCTCATGCCCGCGTCGAACGTGAGCACGGACACGCGGTCCAGGTTGGCCAGCGCCACGTAGGCGAAGGCCGCTGCGAGCTGCTTGGCGTAGGTGAGCTTCGGTGGGTCGCCCATGCCCATGGAGCGTGAGGCGTCCACCAGCACGTACACCGAGAGGTCTTCCTCTTCCTCGAACAGGCGCAGCAGCAGGCGCCCGGTGCGCTGGTAGACGTTCCAGTCCAGGTAGCGGAAGTCGTCACCCGGCACGTACTCGCGGTGGTCCGCGAACTCGATGCCCGCGCCAGTCTTCTTGGAGCGGCGCTCGGCGCGCATGCGCCCGTTGTAGATGCGGCGTGACACGATCGCGAGGTACTCCAAGCGGCGCTGGAACTCCTCGTCGAAGAGCTCCGCGTCGCCGCTCGGGGCCTTGCGCGCGCGGGCCTTCGCGCCCGTCTTGGACGCGGACACCGCGCTCGCGCCGCCGCCGGACACTCGCTGTCGGAACCAGCTCAGCACGCTGGGGCTACTTCGCCGTCTCGGGCACGGACTTGAGGATGTCGTCGAGCACCTGGTCGGTGCGCACGCCCTCGGCCTCACCCTCGAAGTTGAGGATCATGCGGTGGCGCAGCGCCGGCTTCGCCGCCCAACGCACGTCGTCGATGCTGGCGCTGAAGCGACCGTCGAACAGCGCGCGGATCTTGGCGGCCAGCAAGGTGGCCTGCACGCCGCGAGGGCTGGCGCCGAAACGCACGAAGCGGGCGACGCTGTCCGGGGAGCCGGGGCGCCCGGGGTGCGTCGCTTCCAGCACGCGGATGGCGTAGTCCTGCACGTGGCGGGCGACCGCGACGTCGCGCACCACCTTGCGCATCTTCAAGATGGTCTCGCGGTCGAGCACGGGCTTGACCTCGGGGCTCTCGGCGCCCGTGGTGCGGTCGAGGATGGCGTGCAGCTCGTCGCGCGAGGGGAACTCCACCTGCAGCTTGAACAGGAAGCGGTCCAGCTGCGCCTCGGGCAGCGGGTAGGTGCCCTCCATCTCGAGGGGGTTCTGCGTGGCGAGCACGAAGTAGGGCTGCTCCATCTTGTAGGTGTGGCCACCCACCGTGACCGAGTGCTCCTGCATGACCTCGAGCAGCGCGCTTTGGGTCTTGGGCGTCGCGCGGTTGACCTCGTCGGCCAGCACGATGTTGGCGAAGATGGGCCCCTTGCGGAACTCGAGGCTCTGCTTGCCGTGCGCGTCCTCGGAGAGGACGGTGGTGCCGAGGATGTCCGCCGGCATGAGGTCGGGCGTGAACTGGATGCGCGAGAACTCGAGCCGCATGGACTCGGCCAGGGTGCGCACCAGCATGGTCTTGCCCAAGCCCGGCACGCCCTCCAGCAGCGCCTGGCCACCGGCCAGAAGGCAGGTCAACACGCCGTCCACGATGTCGTCCTGACCGACGATCATCTTGCCGATCTCGGCCTTCACCCGCTGCACGTCGCGCCCGAAGGTCTCGACGGTCTCGGCTGGGGTGTCCTTGCTCATGGGGTCGTCTCCTGCGCGCCTGCTGCGCCAGCGCTGGGGGCGTCCGCCGCGTCGCGCGGCCGGATCAGTTGGAAGTAGCGTCGCACGTAGAAGCGGTAGCCGGGCGGGACTTCGTCGCGCTCGAGCACCTCTTCGGCGTGGTTGGAGTAGTCGGTGTGAACGGAGCGGTAGCCGCGCCCCACGAAGCCGCGCTCGGCCGCGCCCAGGATGACCTCGCTGCGCGAGGGGCCGTCGCCGTGCTGCCCCTCGACGCGCGAGTCGCGCGTGTTCCCGTTGAGCCGCGTGGGGTCGTCGCTGAGCATCTCGCCGCCGCTCTCGGACCCCGCGCCAGGGCCCATGCCACCGCCTTGGCCCTGGCCCTCGCTCTCCCCTTGGCCCTGGCCCTCGCCCATCCCGGGGAGCTCGAGCGTGGCGTTGCCGCCGCCCTGGCCGGACGGGTCGAGCGTGAGCTCCATGTCGCCCTGACCCTGGCCCTGGCCTTGACCTTGGCCCGAGCCGCCCGGCTGACCGCCCTGACCTTGGCCCTGGCCCTGACCTTGGCCCTGACCTTGGCCCTGACCTTGGCCCTGGCCCTGACCCTGCTGGCCCTGGCCCTGACCAGGCCCTTGACCCCCTTGGCCCTGGCCCTGGCCCTGCTGGCCTTGGCCCTGACCCTGGCCCTGGCCCTGCTGACCCTGACCCTGCTGCCCATCGCCGGGCATGCGGATGCGCACCTGCTGCCCGCCTTCGCCAGCCGCGCCCAGCCGGAAGCGCTGCATCATCCCCTCGCGCCCCTGGCCCTGACCTTGTTGGCCCTGCTGACCTTGCTGGCCCTGCTGGCCCTGGTCGCCGTTCTGCTGCTGTTGCTCACGCGCCCGGCGGATCATCTCGCGCAGCTGCTCCATCTGGCGCTGCAGCTCGCGGCGCTGCTCTTCGCTCATCTGCTCGCGCGCCATGCGGTTGAGGTCCTCGGCCATCTGCTGCATGCGCTGCGCCGCCTCGTCGCGGGCGTTGCGGTTGAGGTCCTGCGCGGCCTGGTCCATCTCGCGCCGCAGCCGGTCCAGCTGACGGCGACGCTCCTCCATGGCCGCCTGGTCGCGCTGCAAGGTCTCCAGCTCGCGCTGGCGCCGACGGAGCAGGCTCTCCTCTTGTTCGTCCAGCCCCTGCTCGCGCTGGCGCTGCAGCAGGCTCTCCATCTCTTCACGCTGCTCGTCGAGGCGGCGCTCCAGCTCCTCGCGGTCGCGCTGGCTGTTGTCGCGGGCCGCACGCTCCATGGCCTGGCGCAGGCGCTCCAGCTCGCTGCGGGAGATGCTCTCGGTGCTCACGCGTTCGGCCAGCTGCTGCATGGCGTCTGCCGCGGCCTCCGCGTTGGCTTCGCGCATGGCCTCCGAGGCAGCCTCCGTAAGCCCCTGGCGTGGCAGCTCGTTGCCGAGCTCCCGCAGCGCGTCGTCCAGCGCTTCGGCCTCCATGGGCCGCGCCTCCGCCAACCTGGTCTCCAGCTCGCGCAGCTCGCGTAGGGCCTCGGTGCGGTCCAGGTCACGGTCGGCGAGGCGCTCCAACACGTCGTTGAAGTCGCGCGCCGCGTCGCGCAGCGCTTCGTCGGTGTCGGGGTCGTCCAACATGGGACGCAGCGCGCTCTCGAAGGCGTCCAAGTCGTCCGGGTGGACCAGCATCGCGTTCTGTTGCGTGATGGGCGGAGCGGGCGCGCGTCCGAGCACCTCGAGCTGCGCGACGACCAGCACGACCATGGCGAGAGCCAGGCCCACGGGCCAGTCCTGCGGGACGCGCAGCGGCATGGCGCGGGCGGGCTCCAGAGTTTGTCCACGCTGGGAGGCGTCCGCGATGGCGGCGTCCATGAACGCGCTGCGCTCCGCGTCGGGGAGGGCCGAGAACTCGAGGGCGCTCGCGACCCGGCTGTCGAGCGCGTGGGCGCGATCCAAGAGCTGCGCCGCATGCAGGGGGGGGACCGGCCGGAGGGCGCCCAAGAGCGCACCCAGCACGGGGAGCACCGCGCACCCCAGCAGCCAAGGCAGCGCGTCTGCGTGCGTCATCGCGTGCGTCTTCACACCCGCGATGACCAGCGCCGCTCCCGCGAGCCCCACCACCACGAAGAGCGTCATGGTTTCCATGGCACGCCGGGTGCGGACACGGCGTCGCACGGCCGCCACCGCCCGGGCCAGTTCGGCCGGGAGTGTGGCGCTCATCGCACGTCCCTCGCGCGCGTCCATGGGGCCGACGAGACCTCGGGGCCGGGGGCTGGACTGGGAGGCGGCGCGAACGGGCGTGGCATGCTGAGTGGACCGTGCCGGGCGGGGAAAGTTCCCTGGGGGCGGAGCGGAAGGGCACTATAGCCCACCGCGCACCGCTTGATCCGATGAACGCGCGGGCGCGCGAGATCTTCCCCATGGACGCTCGGGGTCGACAGGCGCGCGCAGGTGCGCATCCCCTCGAGCGGGGAGGAACGCATGCGGTGCGGTATGGAGGAGGCCAGCAGGGCGAGCGCGCGCCGACGAGCGCGTCGGCTCAGCCCATCGCAAGAGGGAAGGGCGTGCGCGCCACGCCTGGCACGTCGAACAGCGGCAGGCATTGCACGAGCGCCCCCGCCGGGACGGTTTCCTCTCCGGCGGGGATGCGGGCCAGCACGTCCACCCCCGCGAGCGCGGGCAAGGCCCCCGAGCCTCGCCGCGCCACGGGGACACAGCCCAGCCCGCTCGGGGACGTGGCGTCTTCCGTCAGCCGCGCTCGCAGCAGCTCGTCGCGTCCACGGGTGGCCTTGACCGCACTCGCGAGCTTGGCCGCGAGGTGTCGACGGTGGGGGCGGGGGTCTCCGGCGAGCACGCGCAGCAGGGGGCGCACCAGGACCTCGAAGGTGACGAACGCGCTGACGGGGTTCCCTGGCAGGCCGGCGACCGCGCTGCCGTGTGGAGCGCGTCCGAACGCGAAGGGCTTGCCTGGTTTGATGGCGACCTTCCAGAAGTCCATGGAGACACCCGCAGCGCCGAGCGCGTCACGCATCAGGTCGTGGTCTCCGACGGACACGCCGCCGGTGGAGATCACCAGGTCGGACGTCGCGCACGCTTCGCGCACGCTCGCCGTCAGCGTCGGGAGGGTGTCCGAGACGATCGGGCGCACGTCTGGAGTACCCCCTGCGTCCAGCACCAGCGCCTCCAGCATGTACGCGTTCGAGTTGACGATGCTCCCCGGGCGCTCGGGCTCGTCGAGGCGACGGAGCTCGTCCCCCGTGGAGAGGATGGCGACGCGTGGACGCCGGTAGACCTCCACCTCCCCGATGCCCTGGCTGGCCAACAGCCCGATGTCTCCCGCGCGGAGCCGCGCGCCACGGGGGAGCAGGATGCCGCCGACCGCGACGTCTTCGCCGCGCTGACGCACGTTCTGCCCCTGGCGTGCCGGATCGCGAAACACCGCCACGTGTCCTTCATGCTGCACGTCCTCCTGCAGGACGACGCTGTCGCTCCCTTCGGGAAGGGGCGCTCCCGTGAAGATGCGTATGGTGGCGCCTGGCGGGCACGTCGGGACCAGAGCACCACCCGCGCGGCTCTCGCCCTCCACAGGCAACGTGACCGGGCTGACGTGCGTGGCCCCGATGAGCGCGTCGGCCCGCACGGCGAAGCCATCCATGGCGCTGTTCGTGAACGGGGGGCTGTCCACCCGCGCGGTGAGGTCGATGGCGAGCAAGCGCTCCAGCGCCCGGCCGAGGCTCACGCGCTCCGTCGCGAGGGGGGCGGCACCGGCGAGGACACGCGAGATTGCGTCGCCTAGGGTCAGCACGCGCTCAGTCTCCCTCGCCGTCGGGGGTGTCGTCGTCGGCGACCCCCATCGCACCGTCGCCGTCGGCATCGGCGGCGTCGTCTCCGGTGTCCTCCCCGTCGTCTTCTGCGCCCTCGTGGCGATCATCGTCGATGTCGTCGGAGCGCTCCGCGTCGCCGTCGAGGTGGGCGGCGGCCAGTCGCGTCGGGTCCGCGTAGATGATGACCTCCTGACCCGGGACCAGCGTGCTGCGGCGGGAAAAGCGGTTGATGCGCGCGAGGTCGCCCGTGCGCTGTCCGAAGCGGTCGGCCAGGCTGCGAAGGGTATCGCCGGGCTGCACCTCGTAGCGGAGCCGGACGCGGCCGGCCTGGGTCTCGTGATACTCGTAGAACTCTTCCGTCCCGACGACGAGGACGCGCACGTCGTCGGGGGACAGCACCACGGCTTGCGAGAGATCTCGGCTGGGCTCGACGAAGAGCTGCAGCACCATGTCGGACACGAGTCGGGCTGCGGGGTCGAGCGCGTTCCAGCGCCGCACGTCGTCGACGCCCACACCGAAGAAGGCGGCCACGGCCTCGATGGACTCGCCACCACGTACGGGATAGAACACGCGGCGCCGGTCGGGCACGTCGGTCACCGTCGATGGAACGCTCACCACATCGCGGCGCGCCGAGGCGCTCCGTTGGCGAGGCGTCCCGGCGGGTACGACCAACACGAGGCCGGCGCTCACGGCGGACCCGTTGCCCAGGTCGTTGAGTTCCAGGAGCACCTCGGTGGTGGTGCGGTACGCCCACGCGACGTCGTCGAGGTCTTCGCCGAAGCGCACGACGTGTGAGCCGAACACGCGATCGCGGGGCCGCACGCGCGCCCAGGCTCGTGCGAACGCCTCCAAGCGCTCCCGAGGGATGCGCACCGGATACTCGGCGCCGGGGGGCGTCCGGCCACGCAGTAGCTCGGGGTTGAGGGCGGCGAGCTCGGCGGTGGACAGACCCGCAGCGCGGGCCAGCGTGGACATCTGCACCCCTCCGGAGACCGTGACCTCCTCGACCTCGATCGGCGTGTCGCGCGTGAGGTCGGCGAAGCCGAACCGCTCGGGGTTGCGCATGACGATGGCGCACGCGAGGATCTTCGAGACGTACACGGTCGTCTCGAAGGGGAGACCCGACTCGAGCCGGGCCAACGCCCAGAAGTCGTTGGTGTTGTACTTGCGGATGGAGCGCGTCATCGCGCCATAGCCCATGTTGTACGCGGCGAGGGCCAGCTCCCAGGAGCCCAGCCGTCGGTGCAGGTTCCCGAGGTACTCCGCCGCGGCGCGGGTGGAGCGGATGGGGTCGTTGCGCTGGTCCACCCAGTGCGTGCGGACCAGTCCGTACTGCTCTCCGGTGCGTGGGACGAACTGCCACATTCCGGATGCGCCGCGGTAGCTGCGCACCGTCGGGTCGAAGCCGCTCTCTGCCATCGCCACGCAGCGCAGATCTCGCGGCAGGTCGGCGCGCGCGAGCTCCCGGTCGATCATCGAGCCGTAGCGGGTGGAACGTTGAATCCATCCGGCCATCAGCTGACGGCCGCGCGCATCGTTGCGGAAGTATTCGAGGAAGCGAACGACGCGCTCGTCCCAGCGCACGGGCAGGTCGGGCAGGGCGATGCCCCGCAGCCAGGTGAGGTCGGAGTCGGCCTGGGCCCGCTCGGGGGCCGCGGCCGGGACGCCCGAGCTGAGCACGCTCGGGACGTGGTCTTCGAGCTGCACCGCCGCTCGGGTTCCTTGTGGGGCGACCGGTCGGAACAGCGCGCGTTCCGCTTCGCGCATCGCTCGCAGGGCCGCAGCCTGTTCGCCTTCGAGCGGTTGCGCACGCGCCGCGCCCGTATGGCAGACCACGCCGAGCGCGAGCAGCACGGCTGCGCGCGGGACGGCTCGTGGCGATGGCCTGGGCGTAGGGGGGGCGGACGGCACGCCGCAGGGTAGCAGCCCCCGCCGCGGGGCTGTAGCGGCGAGTGCGCTGCGGGCTTTGGCCGTTTACCTCGTGGGCGAAGCAGGGTAGACATCGGGGCGCGGTCGAGCCGCCCCCGTCCCCCATCGGTCGGGGTCACCCAGGAGAGATCGTGCATCGAGGAGTTCGCCAGTTTCTGAAGTGGGTCGGCGTCAAGCGCGCGGAGCTCACCCTCAACCCGCCAGCATCGAACGCGGAGCTGCGGGCGTTGGAGCAGACGCTGGGCGGGCCGCTCCCCTCGGACCTGCGCCTGATCCTGACGCGCTTCAATGGCGGCGAGCTCCCCGTGGGCAAGATGCTTCCGGTCGGCCTCGAGCCCGGCACCATCGGCGCCGCCGTTCGCGACTACGCCAACGCCATGCGCAAGGATTTCCTGGACCCCGAGCTGCTGCTGCCGTTCTGTGAGACGGCTGAAGGCAGCCTGCTGGCGTTCGACCGCAGCGCCGGACCGGTGTCCGACACGTGGCCCATCGTGGACTACTACCCGGACACCGGGGAAGAGCGGATGATCCACCGCACGATGGATGGGTGGTGCCAGACCTGCGTCAGCGAGTGGGAGAGCCCCGACTTCGGGGCTGAGTTCACGCTCGACGTCTACCTGCGCAAGGGGGAGCGTCACGTCAGCGTGGAGCCCGACGTCGCGACCGCTTTCGCCAGTGTGGCCCACGCACGCAAGCGCGCGGGCATGCCCGAGGAGGCGATGCGGGCCTATCTGGCGGCAGCTCGCTGCGTGCCGTCGCTGCCGTGGTGCGATTGGGAGGCGCTCAAGATCGCGGTGCTGATCGACAAGCGCGCCGAAGCGTACGAGGCGTCCTCTCGCCTGGCGGCGCGCGCGCCTGCGTCCGCCTGGGAGCAGCGCGAGACCTCTCCGCTGTGGGTAGCGCAGGTGGTCGCGCCGCTGGCGCGTCGCACGGGGTCGCCGTCACGCTGGGTGCGTATGCTCAGCCAACTCGAGGAGGCGGCTCCCGAGGACGAGCGGGAAGACGTGGAGGCCATCCGCGTGGCGATGGAGACCGGGGCGCCGTTCCCGCCGCTGGACCCGCTGCGTGAGGAACCGCTCGTCCCTCCAATGGAGGACACCAACGCCTGGTTCGATGCCGTCAAGCGCAGCTATCTGGCCGGCGTCGTGCGAGACGAGGACCTGCTCCTCGAGCCCACGATGGCCCCCCTGCGGGAGCGGTACCCGCTCGGGGATTGCTTGCGGGTGCGGCGAGACTTCTGAGTCGCTGCCGTTGGGTGCGTCGCCCGCGCCTGGGCGCTATGACGCGACCTGGTTCCGGCCTGAGTTCTTCGCGTGATACAGGCGGTCGTCGGCCGCTTTGACGAACTGCAGCACGTCCCAGCCCTCGGCGAGCTGGGCGACGCCACAGCTGAGCGTCACGCGCACGGGCTCACGCTCGAACTCGAACCGGTGTGCGGCGACCATCCGGCGCAGCTCGTCGGCGATCTTGTGGGCGCCGTCACGGTCGGTCTCGGGCAGGATCACCGCAAACTCCTCGCCGCCGTAGCGGGCGAGGATGTCGTCCGGGCGCAGCCGCGCCTTCACGAGCTGCGCGAACTCCTTGAGGACGAAGTCTCCGGCCAAGTGCCCGAACGTGTCGTTGATGCCCTTGAAGTGATCGAGGTCCATCATGACGAGCGAGAGCGGCCGCTGGTGGCGACGGGCGCGCGGGATCTCGCGGTCCATCGCGTCCAAGAAGAAGCGCTTGTTGTTCACCCCCGTGAGCCCGTCCACGATGGTCATCTTGTAGATGGTCTCGTGGTACTGGGCCTCCATGTCCGAGCCGGAGAGGAACTTGAGGATGGTGTCCCCGATCTTGATCTGATCGCCGCGGCGCAGCTGGTAGTCGCGCACGAGCGAGTCGTTCACGTAGGTGCCGTTCGTCGACTCCAAGTCGCTCACGTAGTACATGCGCTGACGCTTCTCGATGACCGCGTGCTTGCGGGACACCGCGTCGTTCTCGAGCACCACTTCGTTCTCGCTCCCACGCCCGATGCTGACCGAGTCCGCGGTGAGGAGGTAGCGCTTGCCGAACTGGCGCGCGTCCGACGAATAGATGATCACCAGGCAATCCTGGCCGTCTTTCACCGGAAGCTTGAGGTCCTCCAGCGGAGTGACGCGCGTCTTGATGTCGGAGTCCATGGAGCGATGTGGGCCCTGCGCAGGGCGTCAGGGACGACCGTCGTCAGAGTAGAAGAGAGCGGCGCCGGCCGTCAACTGCGCGCTGTGTGGGGGCCTCATCGGGGCTCCGCCGGGGTCGACCGGCCACTCGTCCGCACCCGGGCCCCGACCAACGTGGGCGCTTCGGGGGTGATGCGCCGCTCACGTGCCACGGTGACCGGGTCGTAGGACACGAGATAGTGCAGGTTCTCGTAGTTCACGACGATGTGGGCCACGACCGGACCCAACAGCGAACCCGTGAGCTGGTACGACAATCCGAACAGCAACCCCATGAACGCGGCCCACAGGGTCCACGGAAGGAACGTGCGGTTCGGGCCGACGTGCACCGCGCCGAACAGCGCCGACGTGAGCCACACACCAGCCAAGGGCTGGAGCGCCCCGCGGAAGAAGATCTCTTCGGTCACGCCCGAGGTCACCGCGAAGAACGCGATGCGGGCACCCGACAACGGTCCCACCATCGCGCGGAGCTCCACGTGCAAGCGCATGGCCCAGCGCGTGCGGGTGACCAAGAGCTTGGTCGCGCGCACGGCGCAGGCGCCGAGGCCCAAGCCGATCGCCAAGGACAGCGCCGTGCGCATGGTCAGCGCCGGTATCGCGCCGGCGAGCCAGGCTTCGTCCGTGGGTAGGGACAGGGGACTCCGTCCGCGGAGCCCCGTGAGGAGGAGCGCGGCGGCGGTCAGCAGGCCGTACACCACGACGGCGGCTCCCATGCGTCGGCTCAACACGAGGAGGGACGCTACCAGGGCGTGGGGCGACGGGCAACGCGGCGATTTCCGGAGGCGCCTTCGCGCGTGTTGACAGGCACCGTCCCTGAGAACTATCTAAGAACGCGATGTCCCCCCATCTTCAGCGGCGGACGAGGAAACGTAGCCTCTCTGCTGCGTCGCACGGGTGTTCCGGCCGGCGCGACCCTCGACTCACCAAGACCACCCTGCGGTCGGACTGCGGGCGCTCATGACGTCCAGTCCTACCCCTACCAACGACTCCCCACGCCTGCTCGTCGTCGACGACGAGAAAGTCATCCGCGAGATCCTCGCGGATTTCCTGTCCATGGAGGGGTTCTGGGTGCGCACCGCCGAGGACGGCGCGGCGGCTCTGGTCGAGCTGTCGCGCACCCACTACGACCTGGTCCTGAGCGACCTGAAGATGCCCAACATGGGCGGGCTCGAGTTGCTCGAGTCGATCGCCAAGCACATGCCGAACGTGGTCACGGTCATCATGACCGGGTTCGGCACGGTGGAGACCGCGATCGACGCGATGAAGCGCGGGGCCTACGACTACATCCTCAAGCCGTTCAAGGTGGAGGAGGTGGTCCACACGATCCGACGCGGCCTCGAGAAGCAGAAGCTCGCGGCCGAGAACATCCGGTTGAAAGAGGCGCTGTCGCTCTACAAGGTGAGCGAAGCCATCGCCAACAGCCTCTCGCTGGACCAGGTGCTGCGGACGGTGATGGACGCGGCGCTCCACGAGATCGAGGCGGACGTCGTGACGGTCATCCTCGACAACGGCGAGGGGTCGTTCTTCGTCCGCGCGGAGGAGCGCAACCCCCGCTTCCGACGGAGCGGGAGCACGGGCGAGTTCGACATCGACGCGCTGAAGGAGCGCTTCAACGACGACCGACCCCTCCGCGAGCACGGCGCGGCCGCGCTGCCGTTCTACGCCAAGGTGCCCGAGGCAGGCGATCCGGTGTCGCTGATCGTCACGCCGCTGCGCATCCGCGGGAAGCTGAGCGGGATGGTGTGCTGCGCCAGCTACACGGCGGGCAAGCGCTACGACGAGGGCTTGCGGAAGCTACAGCAGATCATCACCAACCGCGCCTCGGCCGCCATCGAGAACGCGCACTTGTACGAAGACCTGCAGGCCACCTTCCGGCAGACCATCCGCGGGTTGGCGAGCGCCATCGACAAGATGGATCGCTACACGGCGGGCCACAGCGAGCGGGTCGCGGCTTACGCGCAGATCCTCGCGCTCAAGCTGGGACTGCCCCACGAGCAGGTGGAGATCGTCCGACAGGCAGCGCTCATGCACGACATCGGCAAGATCGGCTGCGTGATGAACCTGAACAAGCCGGGCAAGCTGTCGCAGGAGGAGTACGAGGTCTTCAAGATGCATCCGGCGCACGGGCGGGACATCCTCGAGCCCATCTCGTTCTTGCACCCGCTCATCCCGGGTGTGCACCTACATCACGAGCGCTGGGACGGGCTGGGTTATCCGCTGGGTCTCAAGGCGCAGGACATCCCGCTCATCGCGCGCATCATCAGCGTGGCGGACACCTACGACGCAATGACGAGCGACCGTGCGTACCGCAAGGCCCTGCCACACGAGGTGGCCACCAGCGAGATCAACCGCTGCAGCGGTTCGCAGTTCGACCCGGACGTGGCACAGCTGTTCCTCGGCACGGTGGAGGACTACCGCTGCGACAGCGGCAACATCGACGTCGTGATCCGCGAGATGGAATAGGCCGAGGCCTCCCGGTTGGGGCGCATCGCCTCGTCACGTTCAATGGACGGCGACCCGCGTCATGGCCCGCACGGGGGGCGCGGCGAGGGCCAGGTCGAGGGACCACGGAGACTCCGCGCCGGGCGCGATCCACTCGACGGTCCGCGTCGTTCCGTCGGCGAAAGCGACCGTCGTGGCGAGCCGCACACGCGAGACCGCGACGGGGGCGTGTTCGACGTCGATGCGCGCGATGTATCGGGCACTCGGCAGCGCTTGGTCGAGGGCGTGCGCGGGCGGGCGTCGCCACGCGACCGCCTCCCGACTGTGCGCGTAGGTCACGTGGGTGACGGTGCTGTGCGGGGCCGCGCTGGGGTACGGTGTCGCGGGGGTCTCGCGCGTGACCGGGTTGCCGAGCTCGTGGCATCCGAGAGAGAGCAGCAGCGCGAAGATGGACGCGAGCCGCGCGGGCCCCTGGCGTGCGCGCCGACCGCGGGCGCCACTCATGATGAGCGCAGCGCGGCGGCTGCCTCGTCACAGACGGTTCCAGCGATCTGCTTCAGCAGCTCGTCCACGTCCCGGTCCATGTGGTCGAGTGCGGGCCCCACGCGCACGCGGGCCAGCTCGACGCAGGCGGTCGCCAGGTCGAGCTGCGAGCGACTCCGCTCGGGGCCCCGTTGGAGGACGGTCTGGCTCGTGGCCGCGAGCACGGACGCCACGCCGAAGAGGTCGAGCGCGACGTCGGCCAGGCGCTGCTGAACGAACTGCCGTCGACCGAGGGCGTCGCCGTGCTTGCGCGCGATGCGCTCTGCTTCACCGCCGAAGCGCGCCACCAGCTCCTCGAAGATCACCCCTTCACGCGCCAGCGCTGGGTGCACCGTAGCGAAGCGCTCTCGAGCGAAGCCGCGCCGGGCCCGCTGCGCGCGGAGCTCCCGCACCACGCCGAGCTGCTTCACGCGGTCACGCAGGGTCGCCGCGCTCTGGTGGACCCGTTCGTCGGTGCGCTCGAGCCCGGCGAGCGCGATGAAGCTGCGCAGCACGTCGTGGCTGCCGCCGTACATCATCATGGCCCGCGCGTCACGCAGGTGGCGCTCGAAGGGGTGGTCGCCCAGCGTGCCCATGCCTCCAGCGAGCTCGAGCGCCGAGAGCGCCACGTGCTGGTACGCCTCGGCCGCGAGCACCTTGCACATGGCGGCCTCGATCCCGCAGTCCGGGAGCTCGTCGGGTCCGTTGGTGCCGTCCATCCAGCCAGCCGTCAGCCGGGTGGCGCAGGACGCCGTATAGAGCGCACAGGACATGTGGGCCAAGCGGCTCTGCACCATGCCGAAGTCACGCAGGGGTCGCCCGAAGGCGTTCCTCGACGACGCGCGCTCGACGACCTGCGACAGCGCCTTCTTCGCGGCGCCGATGCACGCTGCGGCGAGCTCGACGCGGGCCGCGTCTTGTGTCTCGAGCGCGAGCCGGAAGCCGTCGCCGCGCTGGCCGAGCGCCGCGTCCATGGAGAGGGACACGAGCTCGAACGACACGGCGCCGAGTCCGGCGGCGCGTAGACCCACGAAATCACGCACTGGGCCGCGGCTGATGCCGTCCCCGAACGGCACCAGGAAGGCGCTCAGCTCTCCCGGGCGCTCGTCCTCCCGCTTGGCGAACACCAGAAAGAGCCCGGCGTGTCGGCCGTTCGTGACGTAGTGCTTGGTGCCGTCCAGCACCAGCTGACCGTCGCGCTCGAACACGCGCGTGGAGACGCCCGCCACATCACTGCCGGTGAGCGGCTCGGACAGGGCGAACGCGGCCAGCTGTTCGCCACGCGCCAACACGGGCAGCCACTCGGCGCGCTGCGCCTCGGTGCCGAGCAGCGCGATGGCGCGCGCCGCCATCCCCGCGTGCGCGACGGAGGAGGCCGCGATGCTCAAGTCGATGCCACCGAGCGTCTCGTAGTAGGCCGCGGACGCGCCCAGCGACAGGCCTGCTCCGCCGTACGCTCTGGGGAGGGTGGCCCCGTAGACGCCTGCGCTCGCGAGCGTCTCACGCGCATGGTCTCCGAGCTCGCCCGCGCGGTCAGCGCCCCGCACGTCGAGTCGGTGGACGACCGCGCGGAGGCGTCCCTCCGCGTCGGACAGCAACTCGCGCTGCGCCGGCGAGACGTCGGGGAAGGGCACCAGCAGGTCGTCCTGGATGACGCCCTCGAACAGAGGTCGCATGAAGCTCGTCGGGCGATCACTCATGCTGCCAACCATGCCTGCTCGACCGCTCTCCTGCCAGCCGCCGACCGACGGTGTACCTTCGACCCATGCGGAGCGCGCATAGCCTCTCGAACCCATCTCGCGCCGTGGTGGTAGGGGGCTTCATCGTCTTCGCGTCCGTCGCGATGTGGGGCCTCGGGGGTTATGTGGTCGACGATGCGTACGTCGTCTTCCGCGTAGTGCGGCGCGTCGCCGCAGGGCAACCGTGGGCCTTCCAGGGCGAAGCGGCCGCGGACGGGGTGACGGGGCCTGCCTGGGCGGCGCTGTTGCTCCTGTGCGCGCGCTTCGGAGCGCTGCCCGCAGTCGCGCGGGTGGTGGGGTCGCTGTGCGCGCTGGCGGGCGCTGCGCTCGTCCTGTTCCTCGCGACGGGGACGCCACGTGCCTCGCGGGCGCGGACCTGCGCGGCGCTCTACCTTGCGTGCCAGCTGCCTCTGGTCGTGTGGGCCGGGGCGGGGCTGGAGACGGGGCTGGCCACGTTGGTGCTCGCCGTGGCCACTTGCGGCCTCTACGCGGAGCTGCCGTCCCCCACGCGCGCGGCGCGCGGCGTCGCGGCCTTGTGGGCCCTCGCGCTGTTCAGCGTCCCTTGGTTGCGTCCAGAGCTGGTGCCCGTCGCGTGTCTCGCGGCGTGGTGTCCGGTCGTTGGCCCCTCCGCACGGCGCCTGCGCGTCGCGGGTCTCGCGAGCGTCGCGAGCGGGACCATCTCCGTGGTGGCTTGGCGCCTCGTCACTTTCGGTCATGCGCTGCCGCTCGCTGCGCTGGCCAAGCCGAGTGACCCCGTCGCTGGCGTGATCTACGTGGCGCGCTGGCTCGTTGGCACCGGCGCCGCGACCGCTATCGTCGTGGTGTGCGGGGCGTGGCTCTGGACACGCGGGCGCGATGGGCTCCGAGCGGCCTGGGCGAGCTGTGGCCCGCCGCGACTCCCTGGGGCCGTGGGCCTGGGGCTCCTTTCCGTGATGCTGGCGGGCGGTGATTGGATGCCCGGGGGGAGGCTGGTCGTCCCTCTGCTCCCGCTCATCGCGCTGGTCGTGGGGCGTGCGCTCGCTCGCCTGTCGTGGCCCTGGACGGGTGCGCTCGGGCTCGCGGTGACCTCACTCGTACCGGTCGCTCTGTGGCTGCACTCGTTCGACGCGCTGCGCGCGCAGCCTGGGGTCCGGGAGCGGGGGGGCGCCGAGGTGCTGGCAGCGCTGGACGGCGCCAGCTGCGTGGCGTTGGTCGACATCGGGTACCTGGGGTACACGGGTGACCTCCACGTCGTGGACTTGGGGGGCATCACCGACCTCGAGGTCGCGCGACTCCCTGGTGGGCACGTGAGCAAGCGCATCCCCGAGGGGTTGCTCATGGCGCGCGGCGTCGACGCGATCGTGCTGCACTCGAGCTCTCCGGCGAGGGTGCGCCCGCAGGGCTCGCAGCAACAGGCGGCTCACGCCGCGCGAGGCGACGCGCCACACGATGCCGAGCGCGCCGCGGGCGGTCGGTTGGTCGGCTTGGCGGGCTACCCCGTGGAGCTGCTCGTGGCGCGGATGCCCTTCGTGCAGGAGCAGTTCCGTGTGTACGCGCAGGTGGCCTACGCGCCGGACTACCACTACGTCGTGCTGCGGCGGGTGCCCGCCGGTCCGCCACCCTGACCTCCATCAGGCGGGCGAAGACCAGCGGTGGGGCTCAGGGAGCGACAGGGTGTTCGCCGGGCGCCGGGCGGTTCTGGGCTTCCACGCGTTCCGCGGTCTCCTGCAACGCGCGCCCGCGGTCCTCGAGCGCAGCCTCCGTCGCGTTCACCGAAGGGCGTTCGGGGTTCGCGCGCTGGTTGCGCGGCAGGTCGCGGAAGGTGACGCGACCGAAGCGGTCCGTTGCGTGGAAGTCCGGCACCAAGACGGGCGACCAGCCCGCGGCGTCCTGTCCGTTGGGCGATTTCTCCATCACATAGAAGTTCATGCGCCACGTGCTCCCGGGGGCTGGCGCCTCCTGGGTCGCCGCGCTCCCCTCGGCGACCAGGGCGCTGAACGGGACGCGGAGCTCGACGTGGTAGCCCTCGTCCACCTGGTCGTCGTCCAGCGTGCCACGCAGCGCGACCCCCACCTGCGCCTGGCTCTGCCAGTTCACGTGACCAAACGGCTGCGGCTGCCGCCGGCTGTCGTAGCGCGTGTCGAACACCACACCTCGCGGGCTGACCTGGATCTCGAAGTAGTTGCGCCCGTCGCCATCGGGATCGAGGAACACCTCGACGCAGTCCTGCTCCCACAGGTGGTCGTCTGCGTTGCGGTGGGGGCTCTGGAGGTTCGTGTCCGCCACCTGGAACGCGACGTAGAGATACGTGTCGTCGTAGACGACCCGTGCGCGGGCCTCGAAGCGGGCCTGCGCGCCGTTCATGGTCTGGACGAAGGGCTGCGACCAAGGGGACGCGAGCCAGCCTGGATCGTGCAAGTCGCCGTCCACGGTGATGGATGAGAGCGCCCGGCTGGCGACGAGCTCGGGCATGCGCGGGGGGCCAGCCTCGACCGGGTTGCCACCGCTGACGGGGATGGTGAGCGGGCGCGCGCGGTTGTCGCCGTCCTGTGCCCCGCGCCGCACGGGGAGGCGCTCGTTGCCGCGCCAGAAGCCCACGTAGAACGCAGCGTCCGTGGCCGTGGCTCCGCTCGGTCCCATGCCCCACTCACTGGGTAGGTGGATGCGTTGTTCATCGCGGATGTACTCGCCCGCTTGCCACCGCGAAGGGGGGTAGAGGCCACGCACGGCGCCGTCGCCATCGTGGTTGAGCGTGTCCGTGCCCCGCGCCTCGATGTGCGTGAAGAGTCGGTAGTCGTCGCCCACGGGGGCCAGCACCTTCCAGTGCCAAGTGACGGTCAGATCCGTCCCACGCGCCCACGTCTCTTCGCTGAGGTCGTACCCGATCAGCTCCACGGAGTCGCCGAACGCGATGTCGAGCGGGTGGGAGGGGTGCGGGGCGGTGCGCGAGACGTGGGTCCTCACTCGCTCGCGCTGCGCAGCGCTCAGCTCTTCCGAGCGTTCGACACAGGCCGATGACAGCATCAACCCCAGGATCCCGAGCGCGACGAAGGGCGCTGCTCCGTGTGTCGTCTTCCCCATGTGCCCTACTTTCGCGACTTCTGGCGCGACTTCTTCTGCTGTTTGCGCTCTTTTTTCTTCTTGTCTTTGTCGACCTTCTTGCGCGGGTTCTGGTTGCGGCCCATGCCCGGCAACGTGTAGCCCGGCGGGAGCCCCGGCATGCTGCCCATGCCCGGCATGCCACCCATGCCGCCCATGCCGGGGAAGCCGCCCATACCGGGCAGCCCGCTCATCCCTGGGGGCAGACCGCCCTCGGCGACGGCCGCTTCCAGCAGCTGCTCGGCCAAGTTGGCCATCATCGGGTTGCTCTCCATGCCGCCAGTTCGCACGGCGTTGCGGAGCTGGTTGGCCTGAGCGAGCTGCTTCATGCCCGGGATCTTCGACAGCATGCCCGCCTGCTGGCCGATGCTGCCCATCATGTTCTGCATGAAGGAGAAGCGCTGGATCAGCTCGGCGACGTCCTTCGCCTCGCGGCCCGAACCCTTGGCCACGCGCACCAAGCGCGAGGGGTGCTTCTGGAAGAGCGTCGGGTCGCGCCGCTCGTCGCGGGTCATGGAGTTGACCATGGCCTTGGTGCGCCCGAGCTCCTTCTCGTCCACCTGGAAGCCGTCCGGCATGGAGTCCGCGAAGAACGGCATCTTCTCGAAGATCTCCTGCAGCGGACCCATGTTCTGGATCATCTCGATCTGCTGCAGGAAGTCGTCGAAGGTGAAGCGCCCCTCGAGCATGCGGCGCGCGTCTTCTTCGGCCTTCTCCTGGTCGACGACGGACTCGAAGTCCTTCATCAGGCCGACCACGTCACCCATTCCGAGGATGCGGCTGGCCATGCCGTCGGGGCGGAAGACCTCCAGGCGGTCCAGCTCCTCGCCCATACCCACGAAGCGCACGCTGGCGCCGGTGGCCTCCTTGATGGAGAGGGCCGCGCCGCCGCGCGCGTCACCGTCGAGCTTGGTGAGGACGACGCCGCTCAGCGCGAGCTGCTCGTGGAAGGACTTGGCGGTCTTGACCGAGTCCTGACCGATCATGGCGTCCACCACCATGAAGATGTTCTGCGGCGTGACGGCGGCCTTGATGTCGGCCAGCTCCTTCATCAGCGCTTCGTCGATCGCGAGGCGACCTGCGGTGTCGAAGATCACGGTGTCACGCTTGATCTTCTTGGCGTGTTTCGCGCCCTCTTTGCAGATCTCGAGAGGGATGCCGCCTGGGATGGAGAAGACCGGGACGTCGATGCGCTCGCCGAGCACCTGCAGCTGCTCGATGGCGCCCGGGCGGGCCACGTCGGCCGCGACGAGCAGCACCTTGCGGCCGAACTCGGCTTCCAACAGGCGGGCCAGCTTGGCGGCGCTGGTGGTCTTACCCGCGCCCTGCAGACCCACCATCATGATGCCGGTCGGGGCCGGCTTGGGCGCGAAGAACACGGCCTCGCCCTCGAAGGCCATCATGGCCTCGAGCTCGTCCTGGCAGATCTTCACGAAGCGCTCGGCGGCGCCCACCTTCAGCTTCTGCTGACCCTTCTTGACCTCGACCTGCTGTACCTGGCCGATGGCTTCGGCTTTCACCCGCGCGAGGAAGCGCTTGGTGACGTTGAACTCGACGTCGGCCTCGAGCAGCGACAGGCGCACGTCGCGCAGCGCGGGCTCGATGTTCTCTTCGGTCAGCTCGGTGACGCCGGCGAGTCGATTTCGGGCGGCCCGGAAGCCCTTGGTGAGGGTCTCAAACATGGGTGTGGTCGCGTGGTTCGGGACCCGAGAGCGCGACGTCCGCAGCGGCGAACGGGTCTCGGGATCGGGGGTGCGGAGTAGCACGTCGTGCAGCGCGGACGCAACGCGCCCGGCCTGGGCCCGTCCGCGGGGGCGAAGCGGGCGCGGAGCGACGCCCGGCTACGCGCCGCGCAGCAGCTGATCCAGCTCGTCGCGGTGTGTCTCCGTGGGTTGGCAGCCGTCGACGGTGGCGAGCCACACCTGGTCGTGGGCGCGACCGGCCCGCGTCTCGATGTGCATCTCGACCGCGCACAGGCAGATGTTCGCCAGCTGCGTCAGGAGGGTGCCCAGGAGTCCGAGCACGTCGTCCGCTTCCAGGGTCAGACACAGGGTGCCCCCATGCGCGTCGGTCTGCACCAGATCGAACGTCGTGGGGCGCACGCGCGCGCTGTGCGTCTCGAGCTGGGACTCGGCCCACTCGAGGTAGGGGAGGGTGCACGGGTCCTCGGCCCCTTCGTCGGCTTCGATGGTCAGCTCTGCCATCCACGCGTCGTCGGGCCCGCGCATGGCGTGGGCCCGCTCGATGGATAGGTCGTTGTCCGACAGCTCGGTGCACAAGCTGGCGAGCCAGGTGGGCCCGAAAGGGCCGCCGAGCCGCACTCGGTAGCGGTTGTCTCCGAGAGCAGACACCTCGACCCAAGGAGGACTCGGGCTCTGCGTGGGCGGCGGCGATTCGGCGGACAAGGCTGTGCTCCTCTCTTCGCGGGCGACGAGCGGATCGGAAGCGATCCGAGCCACGATGATTCTACGCCTCTGTTTCGCCCGTGTTGCGGCTTCGTCGCTTCGGTGTACAGGGCTCACGGCGTCAGGTGGGGTGGATGGGTAGGTACAGCTCGAAGCGCGTCCCTCGAGGGATCCGCGCGTGGACCTCCAGCCAGCCACCCAAGTCGTGCGCGATGCTGCGCGCGATCGGGAGACCGAGGCCGGTCCCCTCGCCGACGGGCTTGGTCGTGAAGAACGGCTCGAAGACCTCGTCCTCTTTTCCGGTGGGCAGCCCCGGCCCGTGGTCCTCGACCGAGAAGCACACGTACGGTCCCGCGTGCGCGATCACGCCCGGAGGAGGCGACGCCATCCC
This sequence comes from Sandaracinaceae bacterium, assembly GCA_020633055.1. NCBI lineage: Bacteria > Pseudomonadati > Myxococcota > Polyangiales > Sandaracinaceae > Sandaracinaceae bacterium. The sequence goes on from JACKEJ010000017.1 coordinate 159,832, forward strand.
GGCGGCGCGCGCCCGCACCGTCACCTCCGTGCCTGCCCCCGATGCGTGGAGCGCGTTGACACACAGGTTCGTGAGCGCCTGCAGCGCAAGCTGCGGGGCGGTGCGCAGCCGGATGTCGGGGGGCACGACCGAGACCGTTTGGAGCTCGACCCGATGCGCCCGTGCGACCGTGGCCAACAGCTCGCGAGCGCGCCGGAGCAGCTGTTCGGGCGCAATCTCGCTGCGCTCGGCGTCGCCGCGATGGGCGAAGTCCAGCAGTGAGCCGATGGCTGCCGTGATCCTCTCCGTCTGTTCGTTGGCGATGCGCACGTCACGCAGCGCGGCGTCGCCCTCCACCCGCCCGCTCAGGACACGGTCGAGTCGACTGCCGATGACGTTGAGGGGCGTGCCGACGTCGTGCGCGACACGCGCCATGAGCATGCCCATCGTGGCCAGGCGGTCGGCGTGGCGGAGCTGTTCCTGCAGCTGTCCCGCGCGGTTGGCCTCGTCGGCTTCCCTTCTTCGGCTGACGGCCATGAGCTCCACCATGCGATTCATCTCCGCCGCCAGGTCGACCAGCTCGTCGTTGCCGCGCAGGTCGACTCGGTGCGCCTCCTCACCGCGACCCACTTGTCGCAGGAGCTGCACCAGCGCGCCGACCGGGCGTCCGACCAGGCGCCACCCGACCCACGATGCGAGGCCGAACGAGCACACCCCGATCAGCAGGAGGACGACGGCGAGGTCGAGGAGCGTGTTGCGAGCCAGCAGTCGCTCCTCGTCCAGGCTGACGACGAGCTCCAGCCCCAGGTCGACGGGCTCGCCGGCCGGGCTCCGGTGCAACGTCAGTGGAACGTAGCTCACCAGGCTCTCGGGCGCCTCGCGGTTCGGGAGGTACGTGTAGTCGGCCTCGTCGTCGCCTGTGGTGACGTGCTCGACTATCCGGATCTGTACGAAGCGCTCGCTGTCGTTCGCCGATCTCACCACGCGCTCGGCCTCCGCGCGGCCTCCTGCCGCGTAGGCCTGCTCCACGGCAGGACGCAATACGCTCCCGACGAGAAGCTCGTCGCGCCGCAGGTCGGCCTCTACCCACGCGAGCGCGTGCTGCATGCGGTAGTAGCCGTAGCCGGACAGCACGATCAGCGTCCAGAGGGTGAGCACCAAGGTCAGCTTGAGCGCCAAGCGCACACGCGACGCTGCCACGCGGTGGGCGGACTGGTCAACGCGACTAGCCAGGTCCTTGGGTCACTTTGACCCACCCGCAGGGGGTTCTGGGCTCGGACTACATGGTGATCTGCTGGGAGCACGGATGGTGCGCGTCTTGCTTACTCGCGACCGGCCCATGAACGTCGACATCCGCGCCAACGCGACCTCCGGGTTCCTCGTGTTCCTGATCGCGCTGCCACTCAGCCTCGGCATCGCGCTCGCGAGCGGCGCCCCGCCCGTGGCGGGTATCCTGACGGCCATCGCCGGTGGCCTCGTCGCCTCGTTCCTCGGCAGCGCGCCGCTCACCATCAAGGGTCCGGCCGCAGGGCTGATCGTCATCGTGGCGGGGGCGGTCACCGAGCTCGGCGGAGGCGACGCTGCGCTGGGGTACCGCCGGATGCTGGCGGTCGGCGTGGTGGCGGGCGTCGTCCAGATCGCGCTCGCGTGGCTGCGAGCGGGGGACATCGCCGCGAGCATGCCTGACAGCGTGGTGCATGGGATGCTCGCCGCCATCGGCGTGATCATCATCGCCAAGCAGGTCCCGCTGCTGCTCGGGGTGACCGACTCGGGGCCGCCCCTCGCGCTCCTCCTCCACATCCCGCGCGACCTCGTCGAGTCGAACCCCGAGGTCGCCCTGATTGGTGGAGTCGCGCTCGTCATGCTGCTGGTTTGGCCCAGGTTGCCCGCGCGCCTCCAGAAGGTGCCAGCTCCCATGGGGGTACTCATCTTCGCGGTGCCGGCGGCGCTGTGGTTCGACCTGCCGCACGCGCACACCTACCACTTCGCGGGGGGCACGTACGACCTCGGCCCGCGGTTCCTCGTCAGCCTGCCAGACGACCTCCTGCAAGCCGTGGTCTTCCCAGACTTCAGTGGCGTGCAGGCCCACCCCTACGTGTTCGCGAAGTACGTGGTCATGTTCTCGCTCGTGGGGAGCGTGGAGTCGCTCCTGTCGGTCATCGCCGTGGACGCCATGGACCCCAAGAAGCGAGCGTCGGACCTCAACCGCGATCTCCTCTCGGTGGGGGTCGCCAACGCCGCGGTCGCCGTCGTCGGGGGGCTCCCCATGATCTCCGAGATCGTGCGCAGTCGCGCGAACGTGGACGCGGGCGCGGTGGACCATCGCGCGAATTTCTTCCATGGCCTGTTTCTGTTCTGCTTCGTCGTCTTTGCGCCGACTCTGCTGGGCCTCATTCCGCTCGCCGCGCTGGCGGCCATGCTGGTGGCCACCGGACTTCGTCTCGCCGCCCCCAGCCAGCTGAGGCACGCACGCGAGAAGGGCCTCGACCAGCTGCTGATCTTCCTCACGACGATGATCGTCACGGTGGTGGAAGACCTGCTCGTCGGCGTGGCCGCCGGGCTCGCGCTGAAGGTGGTCCTGCACGTGGTCCGAGGAGCTTCCCTTCGTGGCCTCCTGCGTGACCCGCTCACGCAGCGGCGAGAGGGAGACACGCTGGTCGTCACCATCACCGGCTCCGCGACGTTCCTGAACTTCCTGGCCGTGCGTCGCGCACTCACGCGCGTACCAGAGGACGTGCGTGAGGTGGTCATGGACTTCGAGCACGCCACGCTCGTGGACCACACCTTCCTCGAGAAGGTCCACTTGCTCGCCGACGAATGGCCGAGCGCGACGCTGCGCTTCGAGGGGCTGCAGCGCCTGCGTCCCGTGTCCGAGCACCCCCAGGCCACACGCCGACGCGTGATGCAGGGCGCCTGAGCGTCACGCGCCGGAGGCTTCCGCCGTGCGCGGCGTGCGTAGGTGGTCAGGCACCCGGGCAGCGCGCCTCCGGATCAGCGCGCCACGCCACCACGCTCAGGTCTTCGGCCGCGTCGCCCCGGGCTCGACCTGCCACTCGAGCAGCTTCCGGTAAAGCGTCTTACGTCCGACCCCCAGCACCTCCGCGGCAACCGTACGGTTGCCTCCCACGGCCTCGAGCACGTGCAGCGCATAGCGCTTCTCGATGACGTCGAGTGGCAAGAGGGCGTCGATGTCGCGTGCGACGACGACCAGGTGACCTGGATCGAAGTCACGCACGCGTTCGGGGAGGTCTGCCACGGCGAGGGTGTCGGTACGCGAGAGCGCGACTGCGCGCTCGATGCAGTTCTTCAATTCGCGCACGTTGCCAGGCCACGTGTACTCCAGCAGGCGCTGGGCCGCCTCGGGCGAGAGCTGCAACCCCGGGCGCTTGGCCTGCGCGCCCAGTGCCGACATGAAGTGTTGCGCGAGACGCAGGACGTCCCTCCCGCGAGCGCGGAGCGGCGGCGCGTGGACGTCCAGTACGTTCAGGCGGAAGTAGAGATCCTCGCGGAACGACCCGTCCTCTACGAGGCTCGCCAGGTCGCGGTGGGTGGCAGCCACGATGCGTGCGTCGAAGGCGACGTCGTGCTCGGCGCCCACGGGGCGCACGCTGCCCGCTTCCAGGGCCCGCAGGAGCTTCGGCTGGACCTCCAATGGGAGCTCGCCTACCTCGTCGAGGAACAGGGTGCCTCCGTTGGCCTGCGCGAACAGCCCTGCGTGCTTGTCGTGCGCGCTGGTGAACGCGCCGCGGGCGTGTCCGAACAGCTCGCTCTCCACCAGCGATGCCGGAATGGCGCCCATGTTCACGGCGACGAACGGGCCCTTCCGGCGGTCGCTGTCCTCGTGCACGGCGCGGGCGATGACCTCCTTGCCAGTGCCGCTCTCGCCGAGGATCAGCACCGTCGCGTCCGATCGGGCTACGCGCCCGAGTGTGTGCCGCAGCCGGCGCATGGGCTCGCTATCCCCGATCAGCGCGTCGACCACGCTCGCGCTCGCCACACGTTCTCGGAGTGAGCTCAGCTCCGTCTGGATGGCGCGGAGCTGCGTCGCGCGGCGCAGGACCAGCACCAGCTGGTTCATCTTGAACGGCTTCGTGATGAAGTCGTATGCCCCGGCGCGGACAGCGCCCACGGCGGCGTCCATGCTGCCGAACGCGGTGATGAGCACGACGGGGAGCAAGGCGTCCAGTGCGTGGATGCGACGGCACAGCTCGAGGCCGTTCATGCCACCCAGGTTCAGGTCCGTGACCACCGCGTGTACCGCCTCGGACTGCAGGAGGTCGAGTGCGTTGGCCGCGGACGCCGCGCCGAGCACCGTGAAGCCGTCCTGGGCCAGGCTCTCCAGCAAGAGCTCTCGCATGTGCTCGTCGTCTTCCACGACCAGCACCCGCGGGCGTGGCGCGGAGGTCGGTGTGGGCTCGAGGGGCGCGCTCGCGGTCATCCCAGCGAGTATAGCGCGCGCGAGTTGACCCCACGTGACGAGCGCGCGATCGTGCGCGCCATGTCCGAGACCGACGCACCTGCGAAGCTGCCTCCGAAGGGCGATGCCCACACGCTCTACCTGATCGACATCAGCTCGTACGTGTTTCGCGCCTACCACGCGCTGCCCCCGCTCTCGAACAGCCGCGGCGAGCCCACGCACGCGGTGCAGGGCGTCACCTCCATGCTGCTGCGCCTCATCGGGGACCGCGCCCCCGCGTACGTCGTCGTGGCGCACGACGCGCCCGGGCCGTCGTTCCGCCGCGAGCTCTACGAGCCGTACAAGGCCAACCGCCCGCCCGCGCCCCCCGACCTCAGCCAGCAGATCACACGCGTGAAAGAGGTGGCCGCGGCCTGGGGGCTGCACCCGCTCGAGCGGAGCGGCTTCGAGGCAGACGACATCATCGCGACCATCACGCATCGCGCCCGCGAGGCCGGCTTGCAGGTCGTCATCGTCAGCGCGGACAAGGACCTCCTGCAGCTCGTGACCGACGGCGTCACCATGTACGACACCATGCGCGAGAAGGTCTTCGGCCGCGCCGAGACAATCGAGCGCATGGGGGTTCCCCCCGAGCAGGTGCGCGACCTCCTCGCGCTGATGGGCGACTCGTCCGACAACGTGCCGGGCGTGAAGGGGGTGGGGCAGAAGACCGCGGCGAAGCTGCTCGAGGAGCACGGTTCGCTCGATGGAATCTATGCGGCGGTCGAGACGATCAAGGCCAAGGCGCTCAAGCAGAAGCTGCTCGACAACCGTGCGCTGGCCTACGTCTCGCGGGACGTGGTGAGCCTGCGCGCCGACGTCGACGTGCTGTTCGACCTCGAGGCCGCGCGCTACGACGGCGGGGACGCGCAGGCCCTCCGGAAGATCTTCACCGAGCTCGAGTTCACGCGCATGTTGGCGCAGATGGATCCCGCCCCCACGCTCGAGGGGCACTACCAGCTGATCACGGACGAGGAAGACCTGCGGCCTCTCGGCGCGGCGATTCGCGATGCGAACGCCCTGTCCATCCACAGCATCGTGTCGGATGACGACGCGCGCCGTGGCGAGCTGCTGGGGGTGGCGCTGACCGCCACCGAGGGCGTGGCGGCGTACGTGCCTGTGTCGAGGCTGGGTCACGCGGGGGTCGACGCTGAGGCCCTGCGCGCGTTCTTGGCCCCGCTGCTCTCGAACTCGCTGCTCCGCAAGGTGGGCGACGTGAAGCGTGAGCACCTCGTCTGGGGGGCGCGCGGCGTCATCGTACGCGGCGAACGCTTCGACCCGACCATCGCGAGCTACCTGCTGGATCCCGGCCGGCACGGGCACTCGCTCGAGGAGATCGCGCGCGCCGAGCTGGACGCCGAGCTGACCTCCCTCGAGAGCGTGCTGGGCAAGGGGAAGGGCAAGGTGCCGTTGGTCGACGTCGAGGCGCGCGACCTGCTCCCCTACGCCGCGCAGCGGGCGGACTTCCAGCTGCGGCTCTCGGCGCTGCTCGGCCCGCGCATGGACCAAGGGGACTTCCACCGCTTGATGTTCGACATCGAGCTGCCGCTGGCACGTGTCCTCGCCGGGATGGAGCGGGTGGGGGTGCGGCTCGACGTGCCGCCTCTCGAGGCGATGGCCGAGACCGTGGCGCGTGACCTGGCCGTTCTCGAGGCGCGCTGCCACGAGCTGGCTGGGGAGCCCTTCAACGTGGGCTCGCCCAAGCAGCTGGAGCACGTGCTGTTCGACGTGCTCGACCTGCCGGTCGTCAAGAAGACCAAGACCGGGCGCAGCACCGACCAGAGCGTGCTCGAGGAGCTGGCGCCCATGCACCCGCTGCCGGAGGCCATCATCGAGCACCGCTCGCTCGCCAAGCTGGCCAGCACGTACATCGAGGCGCTACCGCGCGAAGTGGACCCGCGCACGGGGCGCATCCACACGCACTACAACCAGGCCGTCGCCGCCACCGGCCGCCTCTCGTCGAGCGACCCGAACCTGCAGAACATCCCCATCCGCACCGAGATCGGGCGGCGCATCCGCGAGTGCTTCGTGGCGCAACCAGGGTGGATGCTCATGGCTGCCGACTACTCGCAGATCGAGCTGCGCGTGCTGGCGCACCTCAGCCGTGACCCCGAGCTGGTGGAGGCCTACCGCACCGGCATGGATGTCCACGTACGCACCGCCACGGCGCTGTTCGACGTACCGGCCGAGCAAGTCACGCGGGAGCAGCGCGCCCAGGCCAAGACGGTGAATTTCGCGGTCATCTACGGGCAGACGCAGTTCGCCCTGGCGCGCAACCTCAAGATCGAGAGGAGCGAGGCCAAGCGCTACATCGATGCGTTCTTTGCGCGCTACGCCGGTGTGCAGCGCTACATGGACGATCTCGTGGAGAGCGCGCACAGGACGGGCTTCGTCACCACCGAGCTGGGGCGCAAGCGCACCCTCAACGACATCCGCAGCCGCAACCACAACCTGCGCGCTGGCGCCGAGCGCATCGCGCGCAACACGCCCATCCAGGGCACCGCCGCGGACATCATCAAGATCGCGATGGTGCGCATCGACGCTGCGCTGCGCCGCGCGCAGCTGCGCACGCGCATGTTGCTCAGCGTGCACGACGAGCTGGTGTTCGAGGTGCCGGAGGACGAACGGGCCGCGGCCGAGGCGCTGGTACGCCCGTGCATGGAGGGCGCAATGGCGCTCAGCGTGCCGCTGGTGGTGGACATCGGCTGGGGCCCCAACTGGGTGGTGGCGCACTGAACACGCCGAGCACCGATTGTGCCGATCAGCGCGCGTCGTCGCCCGAGAACAGGCGCCGCGCGACCCGCACCGGCAGGGTGCCGTCGTCTTGGCGCAGCTGGCTGTTCTTCCCGAAACGCAGCTTCACCCCGCGCCAGGTCACGCTGCGCGAAACGCCACTGTAGAACCACACGAAGCCCATCAGCACGTCCTTGAAGGGCGCGACCACGAGGAAGCGCGCCGGCATCGGCGTGCCGCGGCACACACGCACCAAGAACGCGTCACCCGACACCTTGATGATGGTCGCCAGCACCAGCGCCGCGATGGCGCGCCGGTCGAAGTCGCTCGCCAGCACGGCCATGAGGGACAGGAAGATGGGGTTCGCGAACATGTCCGCGAAGAACGAGCCCACGTGGATGACGGCGCGCATCTTCAGCCAGCGCGAGTGCCGCCCGAGGAACGCCTCCAACGACAGCTCCTCGTTGACGTTCTCCACGGTGTGCGACGAGAGCACCAGGCGCTTCCCCGCCGCCCGGTACGTCTCACCCAGGATGAAGTCCTCGCACAGGATGTCGCGCACCAGCTCGAGCCCCCCCAGCGCCTCGAGCTCCGAGCGGCGCAGCAGCATGGACTTGCCGATGACGCAGGTGACCCCGGCGACGTGCAAAGCCGTGCAGGTCCCGGGGGCGATCATGGCGCCCAGCTGCAGGTTCTCCATCGCGGCTGTGACCGTGCGCTCCCCGACGCCGACCACCATGCTGCTGAGCAGCGACGCGTCCTGGGAGACCAGCTCGCCGACGATGTCCCGCACGTAGGTGGGCCGGGCGCGCACGTTCGCATCCGACTGCAACACCAAGTCGTGGGTGGCGGCGTCGAGCGCGCCCTTGAGGTTGGCGACCTTGGGGTTGAGCCCGAAGCTGCTGTCCGAGCGCACGAAGGCGACGGGGACGTGGGGGTAGTCGCGGGCGACCCGGCGCGCCAGGGCGATGCCTGGGTCACCGTCCTCACAGGACGCAAACACGAGCTCGAACGGGGCGGGATAGTCCTGCTCGAAGAAGCTGCGCAGGTTCTGCTCCAGGGACTCTTCGGTCCCCTTGATGGGCTTCAGCAGAGAGATGGGCGGGTAGGCGTCATCCTCGATGGTGGGGGTCGGTAGCGACGTGTGTCGCACGGTCGACCAGACACCGAGGAGGAAGAGACCCACGGCGCCTGCGGCGCAGAGGAGGAGGATGATGGCGAGTGTACCCATGCGTGCTTCGGGTCGCGCCAATGGGGGACGCTGCGGGGACTATGGCACCAACGGCGCAGGTGGCCAAGTGAGCGCCCCCTGCCTACCTCGCCCCCGGCGGTGCATCAGGGGGTCAGCATCTCGCGGAGAGAGACACGCTCCAGCAAGGTCCACTCGGCTCCTTTCAGGTCCGTGACCCGGCTCTGGACCGCAGCGAAGGCCGGTCGAGTAAGGGTATCAATAGCGATTCGGACGCTCGGGAATGCGATGAGCGCCAGCTCGCTGGCGTCCAGCGGCGACAGCGCGGTAGCGGCGGCGCGCAGCGCCGGCGGTGGGCCGAGGCTTGCCCGAAACGCCAAGAATCCATGGGTCTCGCGGTGTTGCGCGAGCGCCTCTCCGAGGGCCTCGAGGGACGGGTTCAGGTCGCGGCCGCCCGTGATGGCCCACACGGCGCGGAGCTCTCGCCAGGTCTCCGGCTCGTGGCGAGCCGTGGCTTCGGAGACCCGCAGGGCAGCGACGCCATCTCGTCGTGCGTTGTCGAGCAGGCGGAGCAGCGGTGAACGGGCGAGCGCCGAGAGCGACCTGCGTCCCGGATAGCGCGCCACGCGCAGATGGTCGAAGTCGCCTTCCCCGACGATCGTATGAAGGCGCCGCAAGGCCACGCACAGCCGACCACCGACGGCGCGGCGTTGCGGGAGGAGCGCGGCGAAGTAGCGCTGGGAGCTGCTGCGCGCCGAGACCCGACTCGTCGAGACGACGTACAGTGGCGGTGCGGCAGAGGGGGCCGGGCGGCTCACGAAGCGAGTCTTTCACACGCTTTCGTCGGGTGCTACGGTGATCGCGGCGAATGCGGATCTGCCCGACATGCGGAACATCCTCCAGCAGTAGGGAGAGCGTCTGTCCTCGCGATGGGACGCCTCTCGAGGACGCGCCCGGCTTCCGTGACGGGGTGCCGGTGGACGCCGCAGAAGACCTCGAGGGCAAGCGGGTCGCCGACCGATTCGACGTCGGTGAGATCATCGCCATGGGCGGCATGGGCACCGTGTACCGGGCCACGCAGATTGGGCTTGGCCGTCCCGTCGCGCTCAAGGTGCTGCGGCAGCACTCGTCGTGGGACAGGGACACGGTCCAGCGTTTCCATCGCGAAGCCAAGACCATGAGCCTGCTCGTGCATCCCAACACGGTGCGCGTCATCGAGTTCGGCGAGACGACGGACGGGCTGCTCTTCCTCGCGATGGAGTACCTGGAGGGACGCACGTTGAGCCAGGCCATCCGGGAGCGAGAGCTGGGGGTGCCGGACGCGGTGCACATCGCGGCGCAGATCCTCAGCTCGCTGAAGGAGGCGCACGACAAGGGGGTCATCCACCGCGACCTCAAGCCCGACAACATCTTCCTGGCCGAGGACCCGACGTCCGACGAGCCGATGGTGAAGGTGCTGGACTTCGGCATCGCGAAGGTCGTCGGCGCCGAGCTGAGCTTCGACGCGCTCGAGACACAGGCCGGCACGGTGTTCGGCACACCGAAGTACATGAGCCCCGAGCAGGCCCAGGGTCACGAGCTCGACGGTCGCAGTGACCTGTACGCGGTCGGGGCGCTGCTCTACGCCATGCTGACGGGCTCGCCCCCATTCGATGATGCAGACGCGGTGGTCGTGATGGCCCATCACATCCGGGAGAAGGTGGTCAGCCCACGCGAGCGTGTGCCGGACGCGCCCATCCCGCCAGCGCTGGACCGCGTCGTCATGAAGGCGCTCGCGAAGCAGCCGCAGCAACGCTACAAGGACGCGTCGGAGTTCCTCGACGCGCTCGCCGACGCCAGCCCAGCGGTGATGGCGCTCGCGTCCGCGAACCGGGTGACCCGGGCGCTCGACCGCGCCTGGCGGCAACCGAAGGTGCGGCGGGCGGGGTTTCGCGGCGTCGCCATCGGCGCGGCCTCGCTGGTGGCTGTCGCGCTCGCGACGCAGCTCGCGCTTCGGAGCGGCGACTCGGCCCACGCGCTCGACGCCGGAACGCAGCTCGTGGACGCTGCGCGTGCGCCGTCCGCCGTGGCGTCAGCGCCCGACGTGAGCGACGACGAGGCCGGTGCGGCCCCCGACGGGGCGCCGACCACGCAGGTCACGGCCACGCTGCTTTCCGAGCCAGCCGGCGCCGAGGTCTGGTCCGATGGGGTGCTGATCGGGACGACACCACTCGTCACCCCGCTCGCGGCGGGTGCAGCCATGGAGGTGGAGCTGCGCCTCGCGGGTTTCGCGGCGACGCAGCACCTGTTCGCAGCGATTGAAGCGCCTCAGCGCGTGCGTCTCACACGCGCGCGCCGAAGGCCGGCTCCGTCCGCCGGCGCCACCGAGCGCCCGTCCAGCGCCATGCGCGCGACGGGCTCCGCCTACGAGCGCTTCGACTGACGGAAGCGAGCGCGAGGGACCGGCAGCGCGCCGTCCATGCGTGGTTGCTCACCAGCGCGGGACGCAGCGCATCTCGTAGGCCCCACGTCCGCGGCTCACGGGCACGCACGCCGCGCTCGCCGGGCACTGCGCGTCGTTGCAGCAGGTGTCGGCGCAGCGTTGGCCGATGCAGGCGAGGTCGCGGCAGGACCAGCCGTTCGAGCACGCGTCGCCCGTGATACCTCCGCCGGAGTGGATGCGAGGCAGGCACGCCTGCAGGTTCGTCGCCGCCGTCCCCTGGCCCAGGAGCAACCCACCGCAGTACAGCTCCGCAGGGCAGTCGGCCGTGGTCCTGCAACCCCCGAGGCACACCGGGCCTCCAGCCTCCACGCGGTCGACGCACAGCCCGCTGGCGCACGGGTCCGTCGCGCAGCTCTCGCCGACCGGGGCGCCGCCCGGGCCCATGGCACACGCGAGGACCTTCTCTGGAGCGATGTCCTCGCTGTGCAGCAGCACACACGACTGTGGCGCGTTGCAGTCGGGCGGGCCGGTGCAGGCTTCGCGGCAGTACCCCTCCAAGCAGCGCGAGCTGCCGCACTCGTCCGAACGTGTGCACGCGGAGCCGAGCGCGCCCGGCCCTGTCGCAGAGCCGATGGCGCTGGGGAGCACGCAAGCCCGTCCACCTCGAGGAGAGGCCCAGCACACGCGACCCACGGGGCACTCCGAGTCGCGACAGCAGGACGCCGCGCACACGCTCCCGGTCCCCCCCGTCAGCGCTGCAGCGGGCATGCAGGCACCCTCGGCGCACTGTGCCGAGATCGTGCATGGGGAGTCCAAGGGCATGGGGTGCACGCACGACCCCGAGCGCGGATCACACACCATCGGCGCCGCGCAGCTCGTCGGGGTGCAGACGCCGACCACGCAGACGGCAGGGGTCTGTGAGACGTCGCACGAATCCCCATCGTTGCACTCGAAGCCGGGCAGGGTGCAGTTCGGGGGCGCGCAGCCGACACCCGGGAAACACTGCTCCCCACCGTCGCAGAGCGTGCTCGGTGACTCGTCCACGCGCATGTCGCAGTCGTTGTCGCGCGCGTCGCACGTCTCGGGCGCCGCAGCCGTGGTGCCGTCCAGGCTCCCGGGATGCACGTCCGCCCGCGAGTCGTCGCAGTCCACCTCTTCCGTCGCGCCGCCCCCACACCACGTGAAGCCGTCCCCATCGTCATCGTGACCCTCGTCGACACGCTGATCGCAGTCGTCGTCGCGACCGTTGCAGAGCTCGGTGCTGCCCGTGCACGTCGGAGCTGGGACGCAGAACCCGCTGACGCACGTTCGGTCCTCTGGGCAAGGGTCGGGAGCCCCCGCTTCCGTGAAGCAGCGGATGGGGTCGTCGGACACCAAGAACGTGCACGACGGAAGCGCGACCACGACCGCGAGCGCGGCGCACGTGACCCAAACGAGGTCCGGGCGTGACCGCCGAACCACCATCAAAGGCGGCCCCCGACCCAGAGCGTTGCCCCGGAGAGCGAGGGTGTCAGGGAGAGCCGCAGCGCGGTCTGGGAACCGTCCGGAGGGTGACGATCACGCAGGTAGTACAGGAGCAGCGCGCTCACCCCCGCAGCGATGCCCGTGCCCAGCAGCAGGTCGGCGCCGATGGCCATCCGACGGGCGCTCGCCTGCTCGGCCGCCCGCGCGCTGGCGCTGTGGCCGCGGCCCACCACCCAGTCGTCGGCGACGTTGTCTTTCCGCAGCGCGTAGAAGCCGAGCAGGCTGCCCCCTCCGAGGGCGCCTATCGAGAGCGCCGCGCTCGCGTAGAAGAGCGCGTCCGCACGTCCGCGCCGGCCGAGTCGTCGCTCGGTCTCCACGGTGGCTTCGGCGCGCGCCTGTGCCTCCACCTCGCGCAACGCCGCCTCGCGTTCGGCCTGTTCGCGTGCCTCGCGCTCGGCCTCGAGCTGGGCCTGTGCCGCCCGGGCGCCGCGTACGCGCTCCAGCGCCTGGAGCGCCTGGTCGTGCTGTTCGTCACCCTCCGGCGTCATGTCCGCGAGCCGCGTGTAGTGCGTGGTGGCGCGGTCGTAGTCGCCCATCAGCTCGTAGACGCGCGCCAGATTGTAGGCCAGCGTGGGGGACTCCGGGTCCAATCGCTGGGCCTCCTCGAGCTCGACCGCGGCCTCGGCGTAGCGGCCCGCCTGATAGTGCTCGCGGCCGCGTTCGTAGTGCTGCACGGCCGCACGGGACTGCGCGATCACGAGCGAGGGCGCGCCGAGCACGCTCACGCATGCGCACAGCAGCGCGCCGATGACCAAGGGGATCCGCATCGCCCGAGAGTATAGCGTCAGCGACCCGCTTGGCACGATCACGGTTGCGTGCGCTATCGTCCATCATGCCCTCATCGCGCTGTGCCCGGACGCTGAGCCTTGCCTTCTCCTGCTTGATCGCCGTGCCTTGCGCGGCCGCCGCTCAGACCCGCCCGGCGAGCGCCGGTGTCGAGGCGCCGGCCCGCCTCTGGACTGCGCCGGAGGGAGCGCTGACGCTCGCCACGCACCCCGCCGCGATGGGCTGGGTCGACGGTGTGCGGGTGCGCTTCGTCCACGTCGGCTCACTCACCGGCGCGCACCTCGCGGCCGGTGAGGGCACGGGGGTATACGGCGTCGCGGGGCTGCCCTTCGGCATCGGTCTCGGCTTCTCGGCCGAGCGGGTTCAGGCGACCGACGGGCTCGGCAACGGCGCCGACTACGGGCGCCTCTCGCTCGGTCTGGCCTGGGCCGCGAGCCGCAGCTTCTCCATCGGCGGCAATCTCAGCTACATCGGTGGCGGGGAGCTCGACGGCGTCACGGCGCTCGGTCTGTCCGTGGGTCTGCGGCCGAGCCGCTTCATGGAGTTCAGCCTGGCGGTACACGACCTGCTCGGTCCGCTCGGGTTGGTCACGGCCGACGTCGAGGTGCCGGCCACCTTCCACTTTGCCGCGGCGCTGCTCTCCGGGGACTCGCGCTTCCGCGCCGAGGTGGGGTACGCGCGTTCCACGGACAACGTCAACGGGCTCCGCGGGGCGATCACGGCGCGCGTCCCGAGCTTCGGCGACGTGGTGGCCCAAGTCGAGGTCGACAACATCGACCAGCGCGCTGGGCGACCCCGCGACGTGCGCGTCACCGGCGGGTTCGAGGCCGACTGGGGCGGCCACACGCTCGGCGGCGGGGTGGCCGGGCGCTTCGACCCGAGCGCGTCCAGCTTCTACGTCACGGGCGAGTTCGGCGGCCCTTCGGCCCGGGGCCTACCCGAGCCGCGCTACGTGGCGGACGTCGAGGTCCGCGACTTTGGCCCGCGCGGCCTGATCAACGTCATCCACGTGCTCGACCGGGCGCTTCACGAGCGCGACGTCGCCGGCGTCGTGCTGCGCCCGCGGACGCGCATGGGCTTGGCGCAGGCTCAAGAGGTACGCGTCATGGTCGACGCGCTGATGGCCGCCGGGAAGCGCGTGGTCTGTCACTTGGAGTCGGCCTCGGGCGGCGAGTGGTACGCCTGCGCCGGCGCCGAGCGCACCTACATCGACCCGGGCGGATCCGTGCAGCTGCTTGGCCCATCGCTCGAGATGATGACTCTCGGGCGCCTGCTCGAGAACGCTGGGGTCCGAGCCGACTTCGTGCGCATCGGCGAGTACAAGTCCGCGCCCGAGCAGTTCATGAACGAGACCCTGAGCGAGCCCGCGCGCGAAGAGTACGACGTGTTCCTCGACGACGTCTATCGGCGGTTCACGGAGGATCTGGCCCGCGACGCCTCGCTGGAGCCCGCCGCGGTTCGCAGTTGGGTCGACGGCGGCCCGTACGTCGCGCCCCAGGCGCTCGCGGCCCATCTGGTGGACGAAGAGCTCGGCGCCGAGGGGCTGCAACAGAGCGCGCGCGAGCTGATCGGGTCGCGGGTTCGGATGGGGCTGCGTCGCCACCGAGACGACGACGGACCGCGCCGCGGTGTGGGCGTCGTCGTGGTGGACGGGGCCATCGTCGACGGGGACAACGTGGACATCCCGCTCGTGGAGATCCATCAGAGCGGTGCGCGCACCCTGGTTCGGACCCTCGACGCCTACGCCAGTGACCCGAACATCGCGGCCATCGTCCTGCGCATCGACTCCCCCGGGGGGTCCGCGCTGGCCTCCGAGCAGGTCTGGCGCGCGGTCCGCCGCGCACGCCAGCACAAGCCGGTGATCGCGTCCCTCGGCTCCGTGGCCGCCAGCGGTGGCTACTACATCGCGTCCGCGGCCGACGAGATCTGGGCCGATCCGTCGACGCTGACCGGGTCGATCGGCATCTACTACGGCAAGGTCGACTTCCAGGACCTCGCCGAGCGGCTGGGGGTTCACGTGGAGCTGCTGGGCCGCGGCGCGCGCAGCTCTGCCACGTCCATGTACCGGCCGTTCACCGACGACGAGCGCGAGAGGCTGCGCGAGCTCATCACGGAGATGTATCAGCTGTTCCTCCGGCGAGTGGCGGAAGGGCGCGGAATGACGACCGAGGAGGTGGATGCCGTGGGGCAGGGGCGCGTGTGGTCCGGCGACCGTGCCCGACAGCTCGGCCTGGTGGACCGCCTCGGCGGCTTCGGCTCCGCGCTCGCGCGCGCTCGAGAGCGGGCCCACCTCGCAGCGGGCTGCCGCGTGCGAGTCGCGCCGGCGCGACCAGGGGGGCTGCTGGACTACGTGCTCGGCTCCAGTGCGCCGGGCAGTGCCGAGCTGGGCGGCAGCGCGCCCGAGGTGGCGGCGTCCGTGGCGGGCCGAGGCGCCGCCGCGCTGGACTGGATGGTCATGATGTCGCAGGTGGCCGAGCTGGGCGCGCTGGCGCACCTACCCGCGGCGGGTGTGGTGGAGTGACCGACTCCTCGCGGGACGCTCATCCGCCGGCCGACTGGCCCACGGACGTGACGCATGACCGGCTCATCGGTGACGTGTCCATCTACCAACGCAAGGGAGGCCATCGGACCGGCACCGACGACGTGCTCACCGCGTACTACGCGACGCATCGCCGTCCCGGCGCGTGCCCCTCGTACCTCGACCTCGGATGTGGCATCGGCTCCGTGCTGTTGATGGTGGCGCATCGTCTGCGACCCGCGGAGTGTGTCGGCGTCGAGGCTCAGAGCGAGAGCTTCACCCTGGCTAGTCGGGCGGTGGCGGAGCTGCCGGAGGGGTTCCCGCGTGTCCGCCTCGTCCACGCCGACTTCCGCGGGTTGGACCTGGGGCGGCGCTTCGCGGTCGTCACCGGCTCGCCGCCATACTTTCCGACGCACGCCGGGGTGCTGCCGCAGGACCCACAGCGCCTCGCTTGCCGCTTCGAGGTGCGAGGCGGTGTCGAGGCGTACTGCCTCGCGGCCGCGCGGCACCTGGAGCCCGAGGGGCGCTTCTTCGTCGTTCACCAGACGGTCCACGAACCCCGCGTGCTGACGGCTGCTGCAGGGGCAGGGCTGCACCTGCGGTCCTGCTTGGACGCCCGCATGCGGACCGATCGAGCCGCTCCGTTCCTCACGGTCTACGAGTTCGGGCTCGCGGCCGTCGGCGCGCAGGGCGTGCTTTCGCCGAGCGACGCGTGCCCCGCGCGAGCAGGCTTGTCCATTCGAGGCGCCGACGGGGCGTTCACGAAGGCGTACACGGCGGCCCGTCGGGAGCTCGGCGTGGACGCGGCTCCCTAGCAGCAACTGTATTCGAACGCCGTCAGGGTTCCGGTGGCGAGACAAAAGTGGAGCCGGGGGCTTCACAGCCGTTTCCATCCCGATACCATGAGCGGAATGCCGCTGCCGAAGACGAAGGCGATCGACGTCCAGTACTTCCCGCTGATCGTGCTGACGCTGCCGGCCACACTCGACGTCGGGTACGCCGACATCCTCGAGCATGACACGCGTGCCATCTTCACGTTGCGCGAGCGGTACGTCTCCATCACGGACTCGAGCGCCGTGAGCGGGATGCCGGACGCGACGGTGCGAAAGCGCATGGGGGACTGGGCGAAGTCGCACGAGGACAACTTCCGGCGTTGGCAGACGGCGAACGCGCTGGTCGTGCGCTCGTCGATCGTGCGCGCTGGCATCAGCGCCATTCACTGGCTCGCGCCCCCGCCCGTGCCCACCGTGGTGGAGACCGACTGGGCGCCGGCCTTGGCGTTCTTGCGCAAGCACGCGGAGGCGCAGGGGCTCGACACGAACCCGTTGGCCGTCTTCGAGCGCCGGCAGTCGCGTACGGTCGCTTCCTGACGAGGCGACGTCTACTCGCCCTGCGCGTCTCGGTCCTCGAGCTGGGCGCTCTCCACGGCGAACCCGACGACGTCCACGTCTGCCAATGGCACGACCGCCTCGAGCGTCATGACCGCGCGCTGGTTCTCGCCGTAGCGCAACGTGACGGTGCTGGGACGCCCGTCGTCGTCCAACGGTCCTCGCTCCGCAATGACGAACGTGCCTGCATCCAAGCTGGCCGTACAGCGCTGCCGATCCGAGTGCGTGGCGGTGCGGGTCGCGCCGTCGCTCTCGTGCGTGCGGTCGACCGCGATGGCGGCGGCGGTGCCCACCGCGTGCAGGTCGTCCGGCAATACGAAGCCGTCCTCGGTCCAGATGCCAGGCGTGCTCGCGCTACACGCGGACACGACGAACAGGCGGTGCGACGTGACCGAGGAGACCTCGGCGCTGACCTCGTCGATCAACAGCAGCTCGACGCCGACCTCGCCGTCGTCGAACGTCAAGGAGAAGCGCACGCCGTCCGCAGCGAGCGCCCGAAAGATGTCGTCGCTCGTGAGGGTCTGACCGTCTTCACCCGTGATGGACGCGATGACGTAGGTGCCGCTCAAGCTGGGGGCCTGCGACGTGGGCAGCGTGGGACACGCGCTGGTGGACGCGCTCGCGCACCCGGTGAGCGCGAACGCGAAGACGAGGAGCTGCGCGAGCGGCGCGACGTGCGGGCGGACCAGAGGGCGGAGCATCATGCCGCCGACGATAACATGAACGAGGGCGAGCCAAGGGCGCGCCGCGCCGCCCGATGCCCGTCGTTCAGGGGGTGAACGCGAGCGTCGCGCGCTCCGAGGTGCGCACGGGTCCGCTCGGGCCCATCAAGGTCGCGGCGACCACGAAGGTGGCGTCCGGTTCGGGCGTGAGCGTTGTGGCCATCTCGAACGCCACGAAGCCGGCGGCGGACGTCTGCACCGTGCTCTGCGTCCTGGCGAGGATGGGCTCCCCTGCAGTGCCGGGGGCAGCCTCGTACTCCAGGTCGATCACGAACGTGGCGTCGGGCTCGCTGGTCAGCGTGAGGCTCAGGCGCGTGGGTCCGCTGAGCTGGCCCAGGATGACCGGCGCGTTCTGGCCCTGGTTCGGCCCCGAGCCCTCGGTGCCCGAGGCGGGGTTCGGGCCCAGGGGTGCCAGGTCGATCGCGAGACCCCCGTTCTCGAGGATGACGTTGTTGCGCAGCACGACGCCGTCCCCCGACGCGATGAAGACCCCCGCGCCACCGTTCCAGTTGATCATGCAGTTGCGCACGTCGACCCCGTCGACGAGCTCCATCCTGACGCCCTCTTGGGCATTGGGCAGTGGGGTGTGCGCCGGGAACGCCGGGGGCGGCGTGGCGCCCACGTACACGAACTCGAGGGAGACGTTCGAGGCAGAGCGTAGGCGGACGCCCAGCTCGTTGCCCGAGGCAAGCACCCGGTTGACGTTGCTGGGCCCGCCCAGGCGCAAGCCGCTCACGCCGTCATCCACGTCGATGCCCACGCTGGCGGCGCTCGCACCCAGCGGGACGCGCTGGCCGGTGGGGTCCGATCCGCAAAAGGTCTGGCTCACCTGCACCCCGGAGGTTCCTGCGCCTCGCAGCACCAGGTGTCGGTCCGTGTTGCCCGCAAAGACGCAGAGCTCGTCTGTCGCGCTGCCGCCGACCCCCCCCGAGGTAGCGTCCACCAGCTCCGCGCCCACCAGGTTCGGGTGGGCGATGATGCCTGCCGGGTCCACGCCGCTGTAGACGGAGACGATGGTGCTCCCCATCCCCGCCATGAGCAGCCCAGGACCGTCGAAGCCGCCGAGGATCAGGCCCTTCACCGAGCTGCGGGTCAGGTCGAGCCCCGGCGCCGCTGGCAACGCATCCCCCACGAGTTCGATCACGGGGCCGTTGGCCGTGATGCCCCGCGCCGCTTTCTGTGATGCGCCATCGAGGCCCACATCGGACACGGCGGGGAGTGGCGACAGCAGCGTGATGCGCCACCAGCTGCGCGCCGTCCCGGCGGGATAGTCCGCATCGAAGTCGGCGATGGAGGCCTCGGAGCCGTTGACGGACACCGGCACGGAGAGACCTGTGGCGCCGTTGTCGCGATAGTAGAGGCGTCCTGGGTCGCCCTCGGGGATGTCGAACGAGATGGTGCTGCTGGACGCGCTGGCCGCGTCGAGCAGGGCTTGGCGCAGAGATCCCGGCCCGGCGTCGAGCGTGTTCGTGACACGCAGCGTGAGGGTGAGCGATCCCGCATCGTCGCTCGCGTCGCTCCCTTGGTCGGTCTCCGTGTCTGCGTCGTGGCCCGCGTCGCTCGTTCCACCGTCCTCCGTGTCGTCGACGACGAGCCCGAGCAACGCATCGGAGAAGCCACAGCCGGCAGGCCCCGCGACGATCAGGGACGCGAGCGCACACACATGGAGCCAGCGCGGGGCGCTGTGGGCGCTGGCTCGCGAGGCTCGGGGCACGGTCATCGTCAGATGTTGCTGGCTTGGTAGACGCGTGCCTGGAACGCGCCGTGTCCGCGCGTCGCCGTCACGCGCAGCCGGTATGCGGCGGGGAAGGTGGGGCAGATCGCGTCCCGGATGCCGAGCGTAGCCATGCGCGATGGATCGCGGTCCAGCAAGACCAGCACGTCTTGGTCGTCAATCAGCTCGAGGTCCAGCTCCTCGATGGAGTCCTCTCCGGCGCCTGTGATGATGTAGCAGTAGGTGCCCCGCAGCGTGAGCTGGAACTCCGCTGCGCGGCCGGCCTCGAGGGTGCCCGTGAGCGTGTCCGTAGTCGGTTCGTGATGCGCGGAGGTGCCAGCCGCGAGGGCCGCAGCGCGTTCCTCCAGCGTGTGGCCGGGTCCCGCGAGGTCGAGCGACGCGCGCACCATCGGGTGCACGGGGCCCTCATAGCGCGCGGGGTCGTCACAGCCGGGGAGGGCTGGGAGCAGGGTCAGGCCGAGGAGGAGGGCTTCATGGAGGCGGGGCAGCGCGAACGTCACGCCGCGAGTGTAGCGTGCCCGGCCCACGTCAGCGCACCATCGGGTTGCTGAAGTCCAGGTGCAGCCGCACGGGGATCTCGCTGCGGCCCTCCATCAGGGCGCTGGGCGGGGGCGCGGTGGGGAGGGTGGCCCGGATGGCACGCAGGGCGGCGGCGTCGAAGTCGGCGAAGCCGCTGCTGCGCGCGAGGCGCGGGGTGCCCACCAGCTGGCCGGTGCGGTCCACCATGAAGGCGTACACCACCACGCCCTGGTCCATGGCGAGGCGCCGCTCGCGAGGGAACACCATCGCGCCGTACACGCGGCGCCGCTGGCTGAGCAGCCAGCTCTGGTAGCGCCCGTCGCGCGTGTCGAGCGCGCCGCGGCCGCCTGCGCCGGGGCTGTGGGCGAGCGCCTGTCCACCCTCCTGGGCGCCGTGGCCAGACCCTGGCGCGCCACCGCCCCCCGCGCCCCCGCGCCCCGGCGCGTCCCGCGGGCCCGAGCGCGGCGAGGCGTCCACCCACGTCTGGACCAGCTGGGTGGCGAGCAGCTCGGCGCTGGTGTCGTCGCGTGGGCGATCGCGCTCCTGAGCCAGCGTGGCGGCTGGCCCTTCGTCGACGGGTGGCCGACCTGTCGCCACGGGGGCGGCGCGGCTCTCACGCACACCCGTGCCCTGCGCGATGCCCGAGCCCGGGCTGGCCTGCTCGGCGCCCGCGCTGCTGGGCCGCGACGACTCGGACGTGGCGAACGCGGCGTGCGGTGTTCGCGCACCCAGCATCGTGGCGCTCGACGCGGGGGCATCCACCGAACCCTCGCGCGTGCGCGCGGGCGCGACTGGGGCGCCCCGGTTCGGCTCCAGGATGGAGGGCGGACGCCTCTCGCGATGCTGGCCGGCGCCGGTCGCCAGGAACGGCTGGTCGTGAGGGTTCGGGGTCGCGCGCCGGTTGTCCCAGGAGGCGCGCGAGCTGGCGGTGTCGATGCGCTGCACCTGCGAGACACCCACGGCGTTCCACGGCGCGTCTTGCAGGCGCACGTCGTCCACGTTCATGGCCAGCAGCATCGCGTCCTCCGACGAACGCCCGTCGCCCCCGCCGCCCGGGGTGGGGCGGTCCACGTTCTGCGCGCTGGCGGGCCCGCCCAGCTCGACCGGGATCTCGTGGCTGCGCACCCGTCCGCTGCTGCGCGCGTCTGCATCGCCCTCCGCGCCAACCAGCACCTGCTCGGCCGAGCGCTCGCGTGGGACCGACGCCGACGCGACCGGCAGCGAGCCGTGCAGGAACGCCACGAACGCCGCGTGCACGGCGAGCGACGCCAACACGGACAACCCAGCGACGAGCTCCCTGCGCATGGGGGAAGGGTAGCAGCCCGTTGACGAACCGGCTGCCCACAAGCGCGAACGCGCCAGGCGGCAACGCGAGGTGCGCGCTCACGAGGGGTGTGACCCGGCTTGCATCGGGCACCGTTCCGGTGCTTGCTTGGGGGCATGAGCACGCAAGAAGCGCTTCGTCAGTTGGTCCAGGACAACGAGGTCATCCTCTTCATGAAGGGCACCCGCAGCGCGCCCCAGTGCGGCTTCAGCGCCACGGTGGTGGGCATCCTCGACGACTTCCTGGACGACTACGCCACGGTCAACGTACTGGCCGACCCGGACGTGCGCGCGGGCATCAAGGAGTTCTCGAGCTGGCCCACCATCCCGCAGCTCTACGTGAAGGGCGAGTTCGTCGGCGGCTGCGACATCGTCAAGGAGCTCAACGCGAGCGGTGAGCTCGCTCAGGTGCTGGGCCGCACGCCGGCCGAGGTCGTGGCCCCCGAGGTGGCCGTGACCGAGGCCGCCGTCGACGCGCTGCGCGAGTTCCACGACGGCGACGGGCCCTTGTCCGTGCGCGTCCAGATCAGCGGGCGCTTCGAGTACGGCATGGACTTCGACGGCGCGCAGCCTGGCGACCTGGTGGTGGAGGGTCCGGGCCTGCAGCTGGTGTTCGACCGCGCCAGCGCCAAGCGCGCCGACGGCCTGGTGATCGACTTCGTGAAGGGGCCGAACGGGGAGGGCGGCTTCAAGATGGACAACCCCAACGAGCCGCCCAAGGTGCGCCAGGTCCCGCCGGCCGTCATCAAGGCCTGGCAGGACGAGGGCAAGGCCTTCGAGTTCTTCGACGTGCGCACGCCCGGAGAGCGCGAGACGGCCGCCATCCCCGGCACGCACCTGCTGGACGACTCGGGGCGCGCGCGGCTCGAGGCGCTGGAGAAGGACACCGTGCTGGTGTTCCACTGCCACCACGGCATGCGCAGCCAGGCCGCCGCAGAGCACTGCCTGCGGCTGGGGTTCACGCAGGTGTACAACGTGGCGGGCGGCATCGCGGCCTGGTCGCGCGACGTGGATCCGAGCATCCCGCAGTACTGAAGTTTGGGGAGCGAGGCTGTCTCGAAGAGGCTGGTTGTCTCAGGATAGGGGAGCCCGGATCTGTCCCTGAATTGGGGGTCCGGGGACTGTCCCAGGATAGGGGCGCCCCAGGACTGAAGAGGCTGTCTCGAAGTGGGGGGCCAAGAATAAGGGCACTTGGACTGAAGAGGCTGTCTGAGAAGGCGAGGGGTGTCCCATAATTGGGGCACCCCGGACTAAAGTCCGGGGCAGCGATCTCAGGTGATCGCCAGCTCGAAGTCCGCCCCCTGCGGAGGCGGACTGCGCCTCGTGGACTGCTGCCGGGTGTTCGGCGGGACGGCGGCGATCTTGTAGCTGTGGTGGCGCCGAGCAAGACAGTCCTCCCCCTTGTGGGGAGGACTTTGGAGAGTGCCCGGCGGTAGCCGGGCGCTCGGAAGGATGCTGCCCCGGACTTCAGTCCGGGGTGCCCCCAATTTAGGACAGTTGGCCCTTCTGAGACAGACTCCTACGGTCCTGGTGTGCCCCTGAATAGGGATGGATGGCCAGCCTCCTCAGTCGGGGATGGACTCAAGTGGAGTATCGCTAGCTGCTATTCACCGTGTGGTGATTTGCGTGTATGCTGCGCCGCATGCACACCCGCACGTACCTTCTCACCCGTTCGGCGAGGACCCCATGTCTGGACCGCTGAGCGGACTTCGCATCCTCGAGCTCGCGGGCATCGGCCCCGGGCCCTTCTGCGGCATGATGCTGGCCGACATGGGCGCGGAGGTGATCCGCATCGACCGCCCCGGGGGCAATCCGTCGGCCTACGTCGGGCACAACGTGATGTTCCGCAGCCGGCAGAGCGTCGCCATCGACCTCAAGACCCAGGAGGGGGCCGCGACGCTGCTCTCCCTGTGTGAGCACGCGGACGGCCTGTTCGAGGGCTTCCGGCCCGGTGTGGCGGAGCGCCTGGGCGTGGGCCCGGACGAGTGTCTGGCCCGCAACCCGCGCCTGGTCTACGGCCGGATGACCGGCTGGGGACAGGACGGGCCGCTGGCGCAGGTGGCCGGGCACGACATCAACTACATCGCGCTCTCGGGCGCGCTGCACGCCATGGGTCGCCGCGGGGAGGGGCCCATGCCGCCCCTCAACCTGGTGGGCGACTTCGGCGGCGGCGGCATGATGCTCGCGTTTGGTATGGTGTGCGGGATGCTCGAGGCGCAGCGCAGCGGCAAGGGTCAGGTGGTGGACACCTCCATGGTGGAGGGGTCGGCCGCGCTCATGGCCATGTTCTACGGCCTGCGCGCGCAGGGGATGTTCACCGACCAGCGCGGCACGCACATGCTGGACACGGGCGCGCACTTCTACGACGCGTACGAGACGGCCGACGGCAAGTACGTCTCCATCGGCAGCATCGAGCCCAAGTTCTACGCGCTGCTGGTGCAGAAGGCCGAGCTGGACCCGGCGGTGTTCGGCTCGTCCATGAACATCAAGCGCTGGCCCGAGCAGAAGGAGCGCCTGGCCGAGGTCATCAAGCGCAAGACGCGTGACGAGTGGTGCGCCCTGATGGAGGGCACCGACGTGTGCTTCGCGCCCGTGCTCTCGCTCGAGGAGGCCCCCAAGCACCCGCACAACGTGGCGCGGGAGAGCTTCGTCGAGGTCGAGGGCACCCTGCAGCCGCGGCCCACCCCCCGCTTCAGCCGCACGGCCTCGTCCGTGCCCGAGCCGGCGCGCATGCCCGGCACCCACACCCTCGCCGTGCTGCGCAGCTGCGGCTTCGACGAGGCCCGCATCGAGGCGCTGCTGGCGAGCGGCACCATCGCGCAGCTCTGAGCGCGCACACACGCACGAGGTACCCATGGACACGCTGAACGAGACCCTATGGCGCGCACCCGAGACCGCAGAGGCTCGCTGGGCGCGCATGCCCACCATCACCAACGGCGCCGAGTACATCGAGAGCCTGCGTGGGCGCGGCACCAAGCTGTACCTCTTCGGCGAGCGGGTGGAGGAGCCGGTGGACCACCCGGTCATCCGGCCCTCCATCAACGCGCTGCGCATGACCTACGACCTGGCCGAGGCCGAGCCCGAGCTGGCCACGGCGCACTCGCCCATCATCGGCAAGAAGGTAAACCGCTTCTTGCACATCGTCGAGTCGCCCGACGACCTGGTGACCAAGAACAAGATGCAGCGCCGCATGGGGCAGCTCACGGGCACGTGCTTCCAGCGCTGCACGGGGCTCGACACCATCTCCGTGCTGCACTCCATCACCTACGAGATCGACGCCGACCGCGGCACGGACTACCACCAGCGCTTCTTGGTGTGGCTGAAGGAGCTCCAGCGCCGCAACGTGCTGGTGGCGGCCGGCATGACCGACCCGAAGGGAGACCGCTCCAAGCGTCCGCACGAGCAGGCCGACCCGGACATGTTCCTGCACATCACGCGGCGCGTGCCGGAGGGCGTGTACATCACGGGCGCCAAGGCGCACATGACCGGCGGCTGGAACCAGCACTGGATCTGCGTGATGCCCACCATGAACCTGGGTGAGTCCGACCGTGACTACGCCGTGGTCGCCGCCGTCCCGGGTGACGCCGAGGGCATCACGTACATCTACGGCCGGCAGTCGTGCGACGGGCGCGCGCTCGAGGGCGGCTCGATCGACGCGGGCAACGCCGAGTACGGCGGGCAGGAGGTGCTGGTGCACTTCGACAACGTGTTCGTCCCCAACGAGCACGTGTTCATGGACGGCGAGTACGAGTACGCGCAGGAGATGGTGGCGCGCTTCACCGCCTATCACCGCGCCAGCTACGTCTGCAAGACGGGCCTGGGCGACGTCCTGGTGGGCGCGGCGGCGGCCGTGGCCGAGTGCAACGGCGTCGAGAACGTCTCGCACGTGAAGGACAAGCTGGTGGAGATGGTGCACCTCAACGAGACCATCTACTCGTGCGGCATCGCCTCCTCGCACCAAGCCAAGGCGCTGCCCAGCGGCATCTTCATGAACGACGCCACGCTCTCGAATGTGTGCAAGCACAACGTCACCCGTTTCCCTTACGAGATTGCGCGCCTGGCCCAAGACCTCGCCGGAGGCATCATGGTCACCATGCCCTCCGAGGCGGACTTCCGCAGCGAAGAGGTGGGCCCGCTGATCGAGAAGTACCTGCGCGGCCGCTCCGACATCCCGACCGAAGAGCGCATCCGCATCCTCCGGCTGATCGAGAACATGACCCTGGGCCGCAACGCGGTGGGCTACCTGACCGAGTCCATGCACGGCGCGGGCAGCCCGCAGGCGCAGCGCATCCAGATCATGCGGAACACGGACATGCAGGCGAAGAAGGGGTTTGCGCGGAGCCTGGCGGGGGTGGGTGCGCGGGAGGGGGGGTCGGGGGGCGAGGCGGAGTAGCCGGGTTTCGTTGCGAGGTGGAGCGCGTGCTGCCTCCCGTGCGCACCCCTCAGTGGGTGCTCACCTTCCCCCACGAGCTGCGCTGGCACATGGCGTTCGACCATGACTTGACCCTTGCCGTCTGGCGCATCGCCCGGCGCGCCATCGATGCGTTCTATCGGGCTCGTGCGCGTAGCGTGGGCCCTCGAGGCCATAACGACGTCGCGCACCCGGCAGCATCATGGCCATCCAGCGCTTCCGCGGTGCCCTCAACATCAACGTGCACACTCACGCCGTGTACATGGACGGCGCCTTCGTGGAGCGCAGCGACGGTCCCTGCGCTTCCTCGAGCCCTCGCGCCGAGCGCGGACGAGCTCGAGACCCTGCTCGCGACGATCAAGACGCGCGTCACCCAACTCGCCTACCGCCGCGGACTCGCCGAGGTGGACGCAGACGACGCCGCCCTCCTGCTCCAGGGATGGGCGAGGTCTACAGCGACGGCGTCATCAACCGCAGAGCGTGGCGTGTTCGCACGAACGGCCCCGGAACCCCAACGCCTTCAACCGACGCAAGGCACACGACCAAGGCTTCGACCTCGACGCGCACATCACCGTTGGCGCAGGCGCTCGCGCTGAGCTGGAGCGCGTGGTCCGCTAAATCCTGCGGCCGCCGAAGATGCGCATGCGGGAGCGGTGGATCCGGACGGTGGCCCCGTCCTGAATCGGGGCGAGGTCGAAGAACTCGGCGCCGTCCTCGACGTCGTACGAGTAGACCGGGCTGTTCTCCATCCGGGAGCGGACGATGAAGCGCCGGAGGCTCCCCCGGGCGGTGGGCTTGGTCTCGTCAAGGCGCGGCGCGAGGTCGTCGCCCGTGTCCGCAATGATGACCGCCCCGCCGACCGCGCGCCCCCACTTCGCCGTGCGGCCGACCATCTGGAGCGTCTTCTTCTCGCGGGCCGCCTTTTGGAGCTCCTCGTCGCTCTCGCCGGGCGTCTCGAACCCCTGGCGGAGCCCGTCGACCACGATCGCGTTCACGATCGTCTGGGCGACCGGGTTGAAGTCGTAGAGGGAGACGAGTTCGTCGTCCTGGAGCGCCGTCGTCCTGGAGCTCCACGTCTTCGGTGAAGCGCCATCGACGCGCAGGGTCGTGCACGTCGCCGATGCCCAGGAGGACGTTGCCCCAGAACCCCGCATCGGCCGCGATCTTGCGGGCCTGGTCCCGGGCGCGGTCGCGGAAGGTGCCGAGGCTGCTCACCCGGCGAGGGTCATGTCAGGCTGGCGGATCGTCCCCGGGGTGAAGTACCTTGACGCATCTTCAAGAGGAGAAGTTCGCACCAATGGACAACGGCAGCCAAACCAGCCTGGCAATCGACGCAGCGGAAGCACGCTCGAGACTGGTAGAGGCATATGAACGAGGCAAGGCGTTCCAGTCGATGCCAATGACGTCGGATTCCTCCGCTACAAGAATGCAGATCGAAGACGTTCGGACTTGGGTGGATGTGACGGAGCATCTGCTCAAAGTTGTCTTCGATACTGACGAAGAGGCGAAGAAGTTTTCCACGATGGTCCGTATGTCATTCTCGCTGGATGGCAGTCCGAAAACTCGGCTCCGCGAGTGCTTGGAAGATCTCAATATCTATCTGAGACGCCTTCGCTCGGTCATCGAACGGTTGGATCTGTTCAAAGGCCCCGTTTCGGCACAGGGAAGCCCCAGCTCCGATTCCGCTGTTGGCGGGAAAAAGGTGTTTATCGTTCACGGCCACGACGAAGGTCCGATGGCGAGCGTGGCTAGGCTGCTTGAACGCCTGGAGATCGAGCCGGTCATTCTCAGCGAGCAGACCAATCGGGGGCGAACCATCATCGAGAAGTTCGAGGATGAAGCATCTGATTGTCGATTCGCCATCGCACTCCTGACGCCGGACGATTTGGGTCGGTCGGTGAAAGATGCCGAACTGCGACATCGTGCTCGCCAGAACGTGATTTTGGAGCTTGGATACTTCATGGCTCGTCTGGGACGCGGAAAGGTTTGCGCGTTGCATAAAGGTGATCTCGAGTTACCCAGCGACATCTCGGGAATACTCTGGATCAGCTACGATGGTTCCGGCTGGCGACTTGAGCTGGCCAAGGAGCTTCGCGATGCTGGTCTGAACGTAGACTTGAATCTTCT
>JACKEJ010000018.1 GCA_020633055.1 Sandaracinaceae bacterium
GCTACTCCGCCCTCTTCATCACCGCCGCCGACCTGCTCCTCGATCTCGAGGGCCAGGAGTCCGCGAGCGCACTACAGCGCAGGCTCAAGCGCTATGCGCGCGTGGCCGTCCTCTGCATCGACGAGATCGGATACCTCGCCTACCAACAGCGCTCCGCAGACCTGCTCTTCCAGCTCGTCTCCAAACGCTACGAGCAGCGCCCCCTGATCCTCACCACCAACAAGTCCTTCTCGGACTGGCCTTCCATATTCCCAGGCGCCGCCTGCGCCACCGCACTCGTCGACCGCGTCGTCCACCACGCCGACGTCATCCACATCGAGGGCGAGAGCTACAGGCTCCGCGAGTCCGCGAGCGCCGCGAAGCGCCCTAGGCCGCGCAAGGCAACGGCCACGAAGAAGTGATCCAGGCCGGCCCTCGCGCAGACCATGCGCTGGGGCCGGTCAGATTTCTTGGATTCCTCGTGGTCGCCAACAGCTGATGACGACCGTTCGTTGGCTCGACGAGGCACTGCTCGAGGCAGAGGAGACCGCCCGCTACTACGCCGAGATCGACATCGACCTTGGTGATGATCTGTGGTCGCAGGTCCGCACGCAGATCGCGCTGTGCGACCGCTTCCCGCGTGCTGGCGTTCGTGTCGAGCGCGTTGCGGACGTCGACGTTCGTCGGTTCCTGACTGACCGCTTTCCCTACGCTGTGGTGCTCGCCAGACTCGAGGACGAGCTTGTCGTGATCGCTTTGCACCATCAGCACCGTAGGCCCGGCGACTGGAAACGGCGGCTGGCGAAAGTGCTCCGCTAACGTCGGTCATCCCCGTGCGGCGCTCCGGATGACGACGCCTGGGAAGCAGGCCAAGACGACGCCCACCGTGACTGCCGCCCGCCGCCGCACCTATGACCACCGCCTCCGGCTCGCCATCGCGGCGTCCGGGGACGCGACGCTCTTCCACGACATCGATATTCCCCCGTCGACACGCCGGTCTTGGACGACGCGTCCGGTCCCGACGGTCGTGGCCTTGCACGCCGAGGACCGGGAACTGGTGGAGCTTCAGGTCGCGCTCGCCCGTGTGGAAGTCGCAAACGCAAAGCTGCGCGCCGTGGTTAGGCTGCTGCTCGCGCTGGTTGCGGTCCTCGGCGGGCGCATTGCGGACCGCCCGGTGCCCGCCGCGGAAGACAAGGCCCGGCTGCTCGCCGCAGTTCGGAAGACCGAGAGCGTACTGGGGAGAGGTGCCGCACTCCGCGTCCTGGGGCTCACCCCACAACGCATGCGCGAGTGGAAGCATCGGGCTCTCGAGTGCCGGCTCCAAGATACCCCCTCCTGTCCGAGGAGGACCCCGCAGCAGCTCACGATCACGGAGCGTTGGACCATCCGAGAGTACGTCACCGATCTCGCGCTTCGGCACCTCTCGATCGCGTCGCTTTCGCTGCTCGCGCTGCGCCGTGGTCACGCTATCGCGTCCGCTTCGACGTGGTGTCGCGAGGTCCGCCGCCAAGGGCTCCGTCGGCCTCGCAAACGTGTGCATCCGCGCCGCCCGAAGGTCGGCGTGCGGGCGACCGCTCCCAACGAGATTTGGCACATCGATGCCAGCAAGATCCGACTCGTCGACGGCACCGTCGTCTGGGTCCATGTCGTCATCGACAACTACACCCGCAAGATCCTCGCCTGGACCATGGGCGGAACCTGCAAGGCGGACGCTACCAACGAGCTGCTCCACCAGGCCGTCCGGTGCGTTCGTGACCATGCAGGCGTCGTCACCGTCGTGACGGACGGGGGGTCGGAAAACATCGCCGTCGAGGATGAGGACTTCGCGGGCTTGCTCCGCCGCGTGCGCGCCCAGGTCGATGTCACGTACTCGAACTCGCTGATCGAGTCGTTCTGGGCCCAGCTCAAGCACCGGTGGTTGTACCTCCACGACCTCGATACAGAGGCGACGCTGAGGAAGCTCATCGCGGCCTTCGTGGAGGACCACAACGCGTTGATCCCTCGAGCCGTCCTCGGTGGCCGCACCCCCGATGAGGTCTTCCTTGGACTTCATCGGGAGCTCCCCGTCCAACTCGTGGAGGCTCGTCGTGCGGCCGGTGTAGACCGCGTCCAAGTCAATCGAGCCCTCACGAGCTGCGGAGGTTGTGACGGCCCTGAGCACCCGACTCCGAGAGGGGAGGTGGTCGACGGCTGAGCGTTCGTGGCTCACAGTGCTCGCGAAGCACGACTCGCCTTGTTTCATGCGGTTCGCGCATTTGCGCTGTTGGGGCGGGGGGAGGTTGTGACGCACCGCAGGGCACGAAGGCTGACCGAGCGGCTCGCGCCAATCATCTCGGTGTCTGTGATGGGTCACGTCCGGGCCGACTATCCGCCATCGCCACCGACAACATCAGCGAGAACGCGCCTCAACGTCCTCTTCTCCAAGTTCGGAACCTGCAGCCGGTGCATGTGCCCGTTGCCGTCCTTGTACAGCATGTCGCCCTTCCCGAGGAGAGCTTCCGCGCCGTTTTCGTCGAGGATGACACGACTGTCGTGAGATTGTGGGAGCTTGAGAGCGAAACGGTGCAGGATATTCGACTTGATGGGTCCTTGAAGGACGGTACTGTCGGGCCGCTGCATGCAGATCACCAGGTGGATTCCCGCGGCCCGGCTCTTCTGCGCGAGCCGGGCGACGAGCTTCTCGAACTCGGCGCGGTCGCTTCTCGCTTCGAACGACAGGACGGTTTCCGAGTATTCGTCGATGACGGCCACCAGGTATGGGAGCTGCTCCTCCGGGCTGACTTCACCGTTATACTCCCGTAGGTTGTCGCAGGCCGCGGCACTGATGATACCGATCCGTCGGTCCATCTCATCACCCAGCTCACGCACTAACGCTAGCGCACCCCCCGGCCCATCCGCGATCGGCAGCCCCTCCGCGTGTGGAACATGCACGAAGGGCATGAAGTCCATCGGCTTGCTGCTCGACAGGCGAAGCCGGAGAGCATTGGGGTCATGCTGCATCAGGAGCGTTAGCAAGACTTGGCGCAAGAACACCGTCTTGCCGCTTCCGGTCGTTCCGGCGACGAGTCCATGCGGCATCTTCGCCAGGTCCACCCACACCGCCTTTCCGGTGACGTCGATGCCCGCGCAGAAGCCCAGTTCAAGGTCACGACCGGCTGCAGCAAACGAATCGTGCGCAACGAGTTCCTCGAAATCGATCCCGTACCCGAGCCCTGCAATCGGCAAATCCACACCGATGGAGTGACGCTCCGGTACGTTGGTCACGTGCACGTCGGGGCTCAGTGTGCCGATGTCGCGAGCGAGGTCCTCGCTGATCCGCCTCACCGACGCAATGGACTCACCGGGCTGCAGCTTGACGTGCACTCTCACGAGTGTCGGTCCGAGCTCTGCCTCCTTGATCGAGGGTGGGACTTCGAGCCGGATCTTGTGACCCTCCAAAGCTCTCGAAAGCCGCTCGACGACGGCCAAGACCGCCTTCCTGTCGAACGGCGCGATCTTCACTGGCGCCGACGCTGCAGCTTTGACTGACGGATGCGAGTGCGCGTCTTCCGCTGGCTGAGCGTGTTCCAGGTCGCCTCGCCTCGGCCTCGCCTCGGTTTGCGCGTCCTCATTCGATGCCGAAGGTGTTCCGGCAGGCCGTGTCGGCTCCTCGTCATGGACGGTGATGCCGCCCGGAGAAGAAATGGACGCAGCTGCACCACCTGTCGACTCGCTCGCGATCGGCTTGGGGTCCGGAGACACGTGACTCACCTTCGGCGCCAGCACCCCATGGACCGCAGGGACACTATCCACTGAGCCCGCGACCTCCGGGTCCGAACTGGCCTGCGTGGGCGCCTCACGTGCGGACGCAGGCAGCAGCTCCCTGCCGTAGATCCCCAGATTTGGAACGGTGTCGGTAGGCGCGTTGTAGAGGGTGTCCTGGTCCGATTCGTCAAACGCAAGCCAGCGCAGCGTCTGCGACGAAAGTTTGATGATGCGGACGCCATGGTCGCTTTCGATCGTTACGTCCTCGGGCGGCTGGTCGCTTTCCTTCGTCGACAGCAAGAAAACGTCCCCACACGCATGCGTTTCGCCAACGCCGATGGTGTAGTCGACGTCGTACTGACCCGAAGCGATCTTCGCGCTGAGGAGTCTAACGTCCAGCCGCTCGATTTGCTCCGAGTGGAGCTCGCTCATCGCGCGCACCTGCTCGATTCTCGATTTCAATAGAAACGCGAGCTGCTTATGACGGAAGGGCGCGTCACGGCGATCCGCATTGCCGGAAAGGTGCTTTGTCAGCAGATCATACGTCCCTTGAACCTGGGAGACAGCCTTTCTCTGCGTATCCTTCATATTGGCGTATGATCCAAACTTGACTTCGATGATACGACCATAGAGTTTAGCTCGTTCACTTTCTCGTGGTGGCGTCAAGTAGAGCACTAACAGGTCGTCGGAAATGGTGCGCGCTGCAGCCGCGTCGTCCTGATCCGCAAAGTCATTGTCATTGCTGAATCGCTTGAACAAACCATCCTTAAGAGGGAGATTCGCGGCCGGCGTCGCGCGAATGAGCTCCTCCAAAGACAGGTAGAGCGGGAGCACATCGTCACCGTAGCGCTCCTTGACGAACTGGGACTCGACCCGCGCCAACCATCGATACGCCAACGCGGCTCCGACGTTGCCCTTGAGTCGGTTGTTCCAGGACGCATTGCTCACGTTGCCCAGGATGAAGTCGAGGGCCCACGAACCGGAGAGGGAGTTGATGTCCGCGATGAGCCCATGCCCGCACCGTGCAGCGACTTCGTCCGTGGTGTCGAAATCGAGTCCCGAATAGCTCAACACCTTGCTGAGCTGTTCGATGTAGGGGCGCGCATTGCAGGTCACGGTTATCGTATCGTAACCAGGGGTATCCGGATCCTCCTGGTCACTATATTCGATGACCGTGACTCCCTCTTCATTCCGATCGGCTGACTGCTTCTGAAACTCCTGGAACAGATCGAGCCCTACCGTGCGGTCGAGGTGGACGACCCAATCACTATGCGAGTACATCGGCTTGAGTCGCTCTAGCGAGGGAAGCGGGGCTCCCCACGCCAACATCAACTCCGGGTCAACCGTCCCGCAGCGCTGTCCTCGTAAGAGCGCTTGGAGCATCGCAATCCCCGCGCGCACGGGATGGCTCTGCGAACCCAGCCATACGCCTCGCTCTGTTCGATGACGATCCCCATCCCGTCGCGTCTCGCGAAGCGGCGTCGCAAGGAGACCGTCCAGGAATGCCGCGTCCCATCCATCCGATATTTCGCGGTCCTTCGCATCCCCCCGATCGTCGTTTGCCATCCCCTGGTAAAAGCAGATATGTACGAAGTCAGCATCCGACTGCGGGCAGGGGTGATCCTTCTTGAGGTACGCCAACTTCTGCAGCAAGAGCTGACTCGGAAGGTGGTCCTTCGGGTCGTGGAGCGAGTCTGCAAAGAACCGGTCGAAAGCTCGTCCCGTATCACCTGGATGGTCGGAAAAGAGTAGCACTTCGATGCTTGGGATAAACTCTTCGATCTCCACCGTGCTGGCTTTGACCTCGTCCGCGAGATAGTCTCGTATTCCGTCGAGAAGGTGCTGGCCATCGCCAGCATTTATGAATCCGATTCGAAGCGTCCGTCGCGCATGCGCCAAATGCCGGTGCATCTGAAGATAGCGGCGGATCTTGTTGCGCACTACACGCGATAAGTATCCGAGTCCGCCGGTCTGATGAAAATCGGATTTGCGCAAGAATGACCAGTGAAACGGAGGGGAATCGGCGCGGATGAGCCGTTGCGCGTTGTCTCCGCCGACGTACCACTCATCGGTTGGACTTGGGCTTGCCAGCTGTAGAACCTCGGCCCGGTGGAGGTGCAATCCGTAGCGAGATCTCTGACTAGTCGACATGGCCCCGAACTCTTCAGAGATCAAAGACTGGAACTCCAGCATTGCCTTCAGC
The DNA here is from genome assembly GCA_020633055.1 of Sandaracinaceae bacterium. Lineage (NCBI taxonomy): Bacteria > Pseudomonadati > Myxococcota > Polyangiales > Sandaracinaceae > Sandaracinaceae bacterium. The sequence continues at coordinate 5,927 of JACKEJ010000018.1, forward strand.
AGCCACGGATGTGTCGGCAGCACTGTGATGCTCCGGAATGATCCGTCCTCGTCTCGGTGTTCGAGGGCATCCAAGTGTAGTAACTCGGCATGCCGCCGAGTGAACGCGACTCTCCCGTTCGTACTGGCGCGAAAGCATTCGACCCAGGACTCTGCGTAATCGTCGATGAGCTTCCGATGCACTTCCAGGTCCACCAGCATCAAGGGAATCGCCAACCCGATGTCTCCCGGGTTTGTGTATCGAACGCGCATGGCTGCCGCGAACAAGGCGTCGAAGAGCTGGCGACGAAGCTCGAGGAAGCGGGACGTCGGTTCCAGCTCCTCGAAATCGACGTGTTCCCAGTCAGCCCCGTCACCCCGTTGCTTCCGAAGCAGTCGCGTGGCCGGCGCTTGCAGCAGAATCGCGACCGCTTCTTCCTCGTTGCGTTCGTTTGACCTGGTTAGTCGGATCTGGGCCTTGTCGGCCAGCGTCACCACCCATTCCTCGTCACGTACCTTGACGCTCGTGACCACACCGAGGTACCGCTGTGTTGACTGGAGTGCGGTCGTCAGGCGTTGTCGCGAGTCGACGTTTAGCCGATGGTAGGGCGCCGCTTCGAGAAACGGGTACGCAGAGCTCTGGTCTGCCGATTCGGGGCTTCCGTCCGGGTCAGGCCAAAAGACACGAGGCTGCAGCCGGCCTCCGTCCAGCTTCAGACGCGAGATGAGGTCCTCTCCCTCGAGGTCGTCTTCGTCGAACGTGGATTCGGAGCTCTGCGCTGGCTTCGGATGCGTCTCGACCGAACGGGTACCGTCTCGACGAAAGACCTCAAAGGACGCCTGAACATCGGATGCCACCCATCCCTGGCTTTTGAGATCCAGGCGCCCATCGACCTCCACAGCGACGCTTTCGTCGTTGGGATAGACGACGACCCAGAGATGGTCGATATCGCGCCCATAAGACCTCGGCCCCCCTGAGACGATGAGACGATAAACGGTGAACTCAGCTACGTCAGGGATTTCGACTTCGACGGTCCCCCGCTCCTGGCGCGTCTTGACCGCCCCCGGGAGACCCTTGGGACCACCGCGTCGTGGGTCGACGCCGACGAGGTGAACCGTCTCCTTGCCTTGAAGCGGGCGCGTCAGGCTCAGGGTTAGTGTGCTCGAGCTTGATTGAGCGAGGCAGACGATAGGCCTGGACTCAGTTTCTATGAGATGCCAGTGTCGATCGTCGCGAATCGCTATAGTCTTGGTCTCGAACTGTATCTTCGACTTTTTCTCTTCGCTCTCCCGAAACCCGACATCAGCGAAATTGACTTCGGTAAGTCCGCTGTTCCCCGCGCGGTCTAGCGTCTTGACCGTCTGGTCGTCGAACTGCTGCTTCAGCCTTTCCTTGGCGTCCTCCAGAGGGTTCGCGTGGAGTGCCGCAACCGTCTCGTAGCAATCCGCATTCTCTTCGAGGCGACTCGCCGACTTCCTCCCCGCCTTGTCCCAGTCAGGACTGCTGTCGGCGAAAAATGAACCCAGTTCCGGCAGAGCTTGACCCCCCTCATCTCTGGGGAGTTGTTCGAGCCTATCCAGAAAGCGGCTCAGCTTCCCAATGGTTTCCGGCAACGAACTCCGCGCTGTGTCTTCCCTCCGAAGGAAAGGCTCGAGGACGCCAGCTTGTGACGCCGACAGCTCGCGGCCCCGCTTCGTCCAGAGAGCCTCACAAAGCGCGCGACGGGTGATGAGGCCCCGATCGACAGCCGAGTCGCTGGCGCTTCGCTGCGTCTCGTTGCCTTCGCTGGTAATCGTCACCAGGACTCGCGGTCGAGCGCCCATTCCGGACGCGAAGTGGTCTCGCAGGGCGCTGGCGAAGCCATCCGTCCCCTGGTTGGCATCTGGATCCACAGTGCCTTTCGCCCGCTCGAGGACGGGCAGCAGGTCGACGTAGGCGCCCGGCAGCGCCTTGAGTCGGTAGGACGCTTGCCGAGCCGCGAGCTCGATTGTTCGCGTGGCTTCGGTCATGAGCGCGCGGTGGAGTGCGTTTCGCTCCGCTTCCGACAAGTAGTCGATGACCACCTTGGTGCTAGCGGCCACTTCGTGGTCCAGATGACGCTTGAGCAGGTCCGCAGCGAGCGTACCAAAGAGCTTCTCACTCATGCCCGGTCCTCTCGGTGCCGCTGCAACAACATGCTGCGGACGTAGCTTGCGGTTCCGGCATCACTGAACCTCTCGAAGAGCCCCATGGCCTTCAGCCGGTCCAGGACCCCTTCGCGCTCTTCCGCCTCGAGACCGATGCCGTACCCCTCCAGCTCTGACCAGAAGCGGTGGACAGGTAGCTTCTGCCGCCCTGGTTCGATCGTGGTGATAAGCAGCAGCGGGAGAAGGCCTGCGCCGATCTCGAAGTAGGCCCCGACTCCTCGACGAATCTGGAGCAGGTCCGAGCCTCTCGCGCTCAACAACAAACGTAGGACCTGAGCGCCCTGTTTCCAGGCACGCGTTGTGGACGAAGATGGTGACGACTCTCGATCGTAGCGGTGATAGAGCCGCTTGAGGGCGTGTCCCCCCGACTGCGCACTGCGCACCTCTTCCAGCGACCTATCACGCGAAGTCCCGGCGACCTGGTTTAGGACGAAACGAACCGCGAGAGCTTGCATGCCCCGATCCATGAATCGGCGAAAGCCCTCGTCTTCGTGGATGCGGCGCACGACCTCCGATGGGAGTCGAGTCACGTTCTCGGCCGACGACGAGTCGTATCTGTCAGCATTCATCAGGTAGTCGCGTGCCAGCTCGCGAATTCGGTTCAGAAGGAGGAGCGTGTAGTGGAGCTTCACGAGCTCGAGCTCCGCGTCGCGATAGGCTTGATATGGTCGCGACTTGGAACCGACGGATCGCCAGACGCCTCCCGCCGGAGCTTGCGCCCAGAGGCTGCCCTCGAACCGATACTTGAAATGGTCTCCTTGCTCCATGCGAGCCACGTCCGCGACGGAGACGGATCCTGGCGATGCAAGCTCCTGCAGAATGGCGTCCACTGAGGGGTTGAGGACGGCGGCCAAGCGCGACTGGTACAAGCCCAGATGTAGGGCCAACAAGCGGTTCACGTATTGAAAGAACTCCGCGTGCCCCAGGCCGGCGTCGAGCAGTCGTCCAATATCGCGCCGAAGCAGCCGACCCGCCTTCGGGAGGAATGGCGTCACCGGCGGACCATCGGGCGGCACGAACGAGTGATGCTCGTCCGCTGACCAATCGGGCTGAAGCCGCTGTAAGACGGTCTGCTGGGCCAGGTCAAGGGCAGCGATAGGCGCGCGAAAGTACTCGAGAAACCGTTTGAGAAGCTCGACATCGAGTGTCCCCCCGTCATCCCGCATGAGGAGGAGGAACGTACGGTCCGTGAACGATCGGCTTTTGATCGGCCGCGACACCGCTTTGGTGGCGAGAACGTGGAAGGCGACCGGTATGCTTGCCTTCCCTTTGGTTTCGAAGAGGAAGAGCGGGCGAAGCGGAGCGAGCTCGCCGTGGGGAGCGAGGGCATCGCTGAGGGTCTCGTCCGCCTGTTGCAGATCCGTCAGATTGTAGATGATCTGGTTCGGCGTCTTCTCGGGCGCGTCAGCGTTCGGCGAGTCCGGCAGGATGTCGTCCAGCACGCGGCGCTGCCAGTCGTTGCGGCGCCGAGTTCGCCCTGCGGGAAGAGTGCAGTCCACTCCATCGATCGAGAGCGTCTCGCGTTCGGCAATGTCTTCAGTGGCGAGAACGGTGTCGATCCATACTGCGTCCACAGCCATCAGATTTCCTCCGGGGTGAGACTGGCAGAACCAAAGGCGTCACGGGCGAGGCGATAGAGTTCGTAGGCGCCGTCCCGCTGTTCGAGAACGAAGAGAGTCTGGTCACCGCCGCGCGTTTCTGCGGCGACCGCGTTTCCAAGGTGCTCGCCCAGGAAGATCAACGCCTCGAACTGGGCCAGGTCGCGCCTCGACGGTTGCCGACCCTCACCCACTTGTTCTAGGAATTCGTAGAGAGCCAAGTCGACCACCAGTCGGTGTCCCCCCACATCCAGGATAAGCGTCTTGGGACGGTATCGGAGCGCCTGCATCAGCTCTGGCTCACCTCGGTGCGATTCGATGTGGGCGTCCGGCAGGACGAGCTCCGTCGGGTTGAAGAGCTTTTTCATCACACCGGAGTCGATCTCGACGAGGAGATGAGTATCCACGTTCGGGTTCGGTTGGCTCACTCGCAGGAATTTGCGTCGCCCGAGTTGACGCCCCGCGCCTCTCAGAAACACGTCGCTGACCATCGTCGAGAGGGCGATAAACCGCTCCTTCTGCTCCGCTGATAGCCCACGAATTCCTTCGGCACTGATCGCCTCGTATGCATCGAGGACCAGCTCGAAGCGTGGCGCCGCTCCGGCGTTCGCGAATGCCTCATAGCTCTCGCGATGAAAGAACACGCGCCGCCGGACCGCTGCATTGCGACGCTCCGGTGGGGCGAGTGTCCCTCCGTCGGAAAGAAGCACGGGCAAGCTGAGACCAGCGAGCTCGCCGTCCTTGCCACCGAGCTCCTCGATCTCTTCCTCCGAGTCGTCCCGATGGCTCTGGATGGCGAAGCGCGTGTGAAGCGAATCGAGCTTGGGCGCCACCGAGAACGCCGGGTCCAGACTCCGCAGGGCGCGCCAGACGGGAGCGTCCGGAAGATCGTCATCGACAAACGGAATCTCGTAGAAGTGATTCCTGAGCAACCAGCCATAGTCGCCCGAACGGCGCCGAACGACGTCGCACGCAGGGACGCGCTCCATCTCGAGGTTGAAATGCCCTAGGCCGCCCGTGACCATCCGGTAGAGCCACGCCCAGAGGAGCCGCGGGCTGAGGTGAACCGCAGGGTCTAACGACGCGCGCTTCAGCAAGCTCGTCAGCGTCTGGCGCACCTGCGGCTGACGCATCGCCTCGAGGTTGAAGTGTACCGAGCAAACCTGCCGCGCGGGACAGGTCTCGCAATCCTTCCACTTCTCGAAGAGCAGAGTTCCCTCTCGCGTCGGATCGAGACGGTCCAGCATCAGCTCGAAGAACGACGGCATCCCGTTCACTTTGCCGATCAGGTCGCGCAGGTCGAGGTTCACGACGACCAAGTCGAAGGGGAGTTCGGGGGCGCTTCCTCGACGCAGGCCGAGCTTGATCTGCAGGGCGTCGAAGAGCATTCCGAGCTCGGGTCCGCCGCTCGCAGACCGCTCCTCGGCGGCTTCGAAGAAGCGAATGACCATGCCGGTGTTCATCGCAATGATGCTGACTGGCTTGCGACCGGGCGCGGGGTCGTCCGCGAATGGCATAAAGAACTCTTCGAGCTTCTCCTGCTGACTCTGCTCCGGGCGGTCTGCGTGCGTGGCGTCGGCGATGTACTCGATGGAGCCGGACATTGACCCGAGACGCTTGTGAACGAGGCGGTCGATCAGATGGCTCTTTCCATCTCCAGCATTTCCAGCGAGCACGACCAGGGTGCGCTTCTGCTCGGTCACTGCCCGCGCGACCCGTTCAACAAGCCAGTCTTCGAGTGGGTCGTCGACCTGTACTCTCTTGCGAATCACGGCCTGCAGCGGGGCGACGTCGGGCGAATCGGAGACCACCGCGAGAAGCCCTTCTGCCCGCAGCTCGCCGACGAGACCGATTAGGTCGATTGCATCGAGGGCGTGATCACCGCTTTTGCGTGGTCCAGCGCGGCTGGCCCGCTCACCCCTAAGCCGTTCTTCGAGCGTTTCCACGCACTGCAATGCGCTCTCCGGCGTCTCAAAGCGTGACTCCGCAAGGCATACCATCTTGCCCAGAAGCCGGCCGAGGTCTTCCCAGAGTTCTTCTTGGACTTCTGCCGGCACCAGCAGCTCGCGCCATTTCGTGACGCGCTCCATGGCGGCCTTCGGAGAGGCGTTCGACTCCAACCGCGTTCGGGTCAGCAGCTCGAGCAGCACCACTCCCAAGCTGTAGAGGTCGACTCGAATGTCGTACGCGCTACCGGCGAGGATCTCTGGCGCCATGTACGCCAACGTCCCCACGTGCTTGGTGAGCGTCTTGTCGTGCGCAATGCTCCGACCAACATTGAAGTCGAAGAGGCGCAGCCCGGTGCTTGTCACCATGATGTTGGCTGGCTTCACGTCACGGTGCAGCAAGCCCCCGCCGATCTGCGAGATCTCGCAGAGTGCCTCTAGAATCTCACGTCCAAACTCGAGGGCCTGGGCGACGGTCGCGAGATTGGGATCCGCCTCGTCCGAAAACTCGGACTTCATCCACGCTTCAAGGGTCGTGCCGTCGAGAAACTCCAGCTCGATCAGCTTGTCGCCCAGCCCATGCCGAAGCGGCGCACCGTCGCCCAGGATCTGAACGACCCGGGAGCGCGTGTGACGCCCGGCTCCGCTTTCTCGGATCTTTCGGAGGAGTGATGCCTCCATGGTCAGCAGCTCGTTGCCCTTGTTGCCATACGCCAGCTTCAGCGCCAGACGTCCGAGTTGGCGTTCTTCGTCGGGAGACTCTCCGTCCTCGTCGACGCGACGCTCCGCGAGAAACACGCGCGCGAAGCTACCCTCGCCAATCTCCTTGAGGATGCGGTAGAAGCAGCGGCCGCCATTCTCGTCCGTCGCTTCGATCAACCGGTGTTCTGCTTGAGGGGGAATCGTCGTCATCATCCGACCTGCGGCGTCCACCACCACGTGGCATCCGTCGTCATCTGCTGTAGACCCGAGCCAGCCAGCAGATGGATGGGCGTGCGCTCGCTTTCCGTCACCATTACCGGACCGCTGGACGTGTCCGGCTCCAGCGGGGAGTCGATCACGAAGCAGAGCGGAACCCCGTGCCGGTCAAGGTAGCGGCGCGCTTCGTGGATCCGGGCTCGGATCGACTGCAGTACCTCAGGCGCCTCAACTCCCGCTGCGTGGCACAGCGCTTCCAGACCGACGATGCCGAGCGGCGTGTTGTCTGTGGGTGGGGGATGGACACCCTCGAGTTGCCGCAGGAATTCCACGACCCCCACATGAGGCTCGGGGACCACGACGTCCTTCTTGACCAACGTTCCGAGCGCAGCGCGCCGGAGGATGTGCACCCCCATTTGCATAGTTGACCTCATTCCAGGAGCGAGAGCTGCCCCACCTCTTCTTTGGTGCCGACGTCTTCGATCGCGCGAAGCACGAGCGCGCAGAGCTCACGGAGCGTCGCGTCGCGTTTCGCCAGATAGGCCAAGCCCTCGGCAACCAATCCCCGCCTCTTGTTGGCCAAGAGCTCGGCCCGCAGGTCTTCGCCGCGATGTGCGATGCCCAAGAAGTAGTGGAGCGAGTCGATGAGATACGGATGGGTCCGCCCGTCGATCTGCTCGGCGCGCTTGAGCGCCGGCGTCAGGATCCAGCGTCCCGACTCCTTCGGATCCTGTTCGATGAGACCGGCGCTCGCGAGTCGGTCCGGGGTGTGCTCGTAGCCACGCAGCTCGATGTGCAAACCATCTCGCGTCCATCCGGACTCGTTGCCGACCAGGTGCAGCAAGTACACTTGCGTCAGGCCGTCCGCGTCCGTGAGAGCCGCGGGGAGGGGCAGCGTTTCACCACGCAGTTCGTGGATGAGAACCTTCAGGCGCTCGATCGCGATGTTGAGGTCCAGGACCGTCCCGTCGTGATCGAGGACCTTCCCGTAGTGCTGGCTGAATCGATGGAGGGCGCTGCCAAGAAGGATCATCCAGACGTCGGGACCGGGCAGGACGTCGCCGCCCTCCTCGAGCTCTCGGAGCTGCGCGCGCGCGTCGCGTTGCACCTCGCGCCTCAGCACACTCCAAGGGATCGACTCCGGATCACCGAGGCGCTTTCGACAGACGTGAACGATGTCGTAGGTGATGCCCTTGGTCGCCTGAATGACGATGCTGTTCAGCGCTTCGCTATGAGTCGGATAGGCGGCGACGAGGTAGAAACCCGCCTCGAAGAGCGACTTGAGGAGGCCGGTCCATCGATCGCCTTCCTTGTGATGGAAGGTGAACACCAAAAGGCCGTCGTCGACGAGGACACGGCGGCACTCGCGCCAGGCCTGCGCGAGGTGGTTGAAGAAGAAGTCGGCGTCCTTGTGGGACCCGTCTTCGATGATCTCTTCGGACTTGAGGGTGATCTCGGAGCCAAACTCGTCAGGGTAGTGGTCCTTGAGTACATGGTGCAGCCAGACATAAGACCAGTCGGACATCTCGGCGTACTGCACGGAGCCGGCGTAGGGGGGGTCCGTAATCACTACATCCACGGATGCATCGCCAATGGCTCCCAGATCAGACGACGAACCACACGACAAGTGTTGCTTCCAACCCGCCGGCGTAACGTCATCTACCAGAAGTGGTCCATCCTCATTGAACAAGTCTGGAGTCATGCGGTAGGAGCAGCCATCGCGGTACTTGAGTACGCAATTTTCGAAGGGGCCGCGCCCGATTCCGCCGCCCACGCCCCACACGTTGTTCTCAGAAATCGTGGTAGGATTCCGAAAATCATGGGCGGCTGTGACTCGCTGCAACATGTTTCGAGACACGTCGAAAGCGCAGAGGTTGGACGCGTTGTCCAGATGACTCTGAAACGCCCCCAACAAAGCATCACGCAAGACCGCATCCGGCTCCTCCCCAATCGCGCGCAACAACTTCCCCAACGCCAGGAGCTGCCGCGGGCCATAGAGCTCCGACCATCGCTTGTACTGGTGAATCACCAGGCGGTTGGTGTTGTAGCCGTCGTAGATCTCCTGCTCGGGCAGGGGGAGCGACGAACGGATCCGCTCAAGCTCCTCAGCGGCATCTTCGATGCGCTGGAGATCTTCGGCACTGACGGCCCCAAACCACTTGTTGTTGTTGGTCAGCAGCCCGAGTGCGATGGCACCCGCCTTCTCGTCGTCGGCATGGGGCGTGACGGCGTAATAGCCGTAGCAGCGGAAGGGCAGGGGCTTTCCATGGGCTCGCGCCGCGTCGACCATGGCTTGGGTGCGACCGCATTCCTGACAAGAGAACTTGCCGCCCTTGGCCGGGCCAGACTTCGGGGCGAAGCGGTGACCGCTCACGGGAGCGACGACTTCGTCGGGGATGCCACCACGTACCTCGAAGAAGTCGCCCGTGCTGGAATCGAGCAGGACATGAAGCTGAACCGTTTTCTTTTTTGGCTTGCGCGGTCCAATCGCGCTCGCGGGCACGCTTCCGCCGCAGTGCGGACAGTCGACCCCCCTGGTCGACACGCCAAACGCGAAACGAGTCGTGTGCGGTCGCTTCTTTCCTGCAGCCCCGTCCCCGAGAACCTGCGGTCCGCCAGCGGTAACCGTGCACCGGTCCAGCTCCCAGTCGAACTCCTCACTGCAATAAGGACAAACGACGTCGGGGATGTAGGCGATAGATGCATCACCACGCTTGCGAGCGACCTCGTAGTCCTTGAAGAGGTCCGTCACGCCACCGCAGAGGGGATCGGTGCACACGCCCTGCTTCACCCAGAACCCGTAGATGATGTCGGCATCGCGCCCAGTCAGCGGACACCGCGTCTTGTAGAGACCCAGGAGCTCGTCTTTGACCTTGTCGGCAACCCGCTGGAACGCCATGTCGAGCTGGTCCAAGTCGACCGGAGTCGTCTCGCCGCGAACGATGAACCAAGCGATGGGGTTGTAGTCGACCCCCACCACATCGAACCCGAGCCGAAGCGCCTCGACGATGGTGGTGCCTCCACCCATGAACGGGTCGAGGACGCGCAAGGGCTTGCCGTCCGGACGCTTTAGTCGTGGGTCGTCGCCGTGCCCCTTGTAGAACTCGGCCATCAAGTCGAGCGGAGCGCCGTCTTCCTCGGCGGGAAGTGCGGCACCGAGCAGGATCGCGCGAAAGATGCTGCTGGATCGCCGCGCGAACCATTTGTGCATCTTGTACACCGGCTTGAACGCGTTCCGCTCGCGCTGCGATAGCGGGTTCAGCTGAACGATAGGGAACGACTTCTCGATGTAGCGCGAGGTCATGACGAGGCGGGTCCCCCAGAGACCCGGAGCAGGGGTAGCAAGCGCTCAGGGAGGCTCGCGCCCCCGACAGCGAAACGAGGTGAGTCGGCGGGTTCGGGCCACGCTGTGCGCCCCGCCACGAAGACGAGACCGTTCGAAGAACGATGCGGCTGAGCGTTGGCGGAACTTGGGGGCGCGTCAGAGCTCCAGCGTCGAATTCCAAACGTGGATTGCCACGCACGACGCACGCGATCCCCTCGAGCGCCCTGATCCGCTCCAACGTCCTCGCGCAGTCCATGTCCCAGGTAGGTCGCGCCGAGCGTTGTCGTGACCGCGATGGGCTTCTTGGTCTGAAGGGCCGGGGCCAGGACCGTATCCAACGCAGTCTTGCGCTCCACCAGGAGCTCCTCAAGCGCATCGTCTCGACGGCCCAATGGGAGGTCGAGCCGAGCGCAACGCGCGCCGTTGTGGATAGCGCGCCCCAACTCGCCCGGTGTTCCCCCCGGCACGGGCTCTGGAGGACTGCAGAACGCGCGCGCGAGTGAACCAAGCCGCTTGGGACGGCTGTCGGGTGCGACTGGCCCAGTACGCCACATCCACGTCGTGACCAACCTCTCACCGCAGATATGTCGCACGTAGGACCAGTCGGCGAACGTCATCCCGTCGATGACCACGAGCGTCTCGTCCGGGAGCAGGGAGAGCGGTGCGGCTTCCTCGGGCAACGTCGCGTGCGAGAGCGGGTGGCACTCTGTGAGGAGCTCGTCGTAGAGCGAAGGAAAGGTGACGCCCAGAGGTCTCTCGATGTCCGCGGCGTGCTTCTCGATCGCCAGGAGGTGATCGAGCGCCAATGAATCGCTGGGGGTCGTGAGTTCCCAAAGGCTCTCGAAGAGCAGATGGCTCGGGCTTAGGGTCTGCGCCATCACCTCGATCCACTCGGCCGACCAGGGAACCACCCGATCGACGTGCGCCGCGACGGTCGATGACGTTGGCGTGGTATGCGCGGTCGGCGGGACCGACTTGGGGGTTGTCGGCTCTCGCGTGGCGCGCTCCACAGCTTGGCGCAGCGACTCGCCGTCGGGAAACCGAACTCGCCGGTCGTTTGAGATTGCGTCGTTGATTACAGAGCGGAGAGAGTCGGGAAGCACGGCATCTGCGGGCCATGACGCCGGGGGCACCTCCGCGCGTGGCTCGGCATCGCCCCAGGGGCGACGGCCCGCGAAGCATTCGAAGGCCACTGCACCCAAGGCAAAGACGTCGACGGAATAGTCCCAGCCGTCCGTCGAAAGATCTGCTGGCTGATAGCGCCGCGTCCCGCAGGGTTCCGAACCAGCCGAATCCAAAGGCGTCGCCAGCCCGAAGTCGATCAACACGGGCCCTCGAGTCGTCAGCTGAATGTTCTCGGGCTTCAGGTCTCGATGCACCACCTCGGCCCGATGAACCGCGGCGAGTGCACTGCAGAGACTCGAGAAGACCGTCTTGGCCTCCTCGAGAGTCATCGGGCCGCGCTGCAGACGCTCGGCGAGGGTCTCGCCGTTCAACCACTCGAGCAGGAGGTAGCTGCGGGGGTGACCCGCGCCGTCCGTGGCACCGAGTTGGCCGCCCCAGCGAGCCGTGACGACGTTGGGGTGGTGGATACGGCTCAAGAGGCGGAACTCGCGGAGCGGCGCTTCGGCGTCGGCGTCCGGCGCGGCGAGCTTGAGAACGAGCTCCTCCTGCAGCACTTCGTTCTTCACCCGGTAGACTTGGCTGGTCGAGCTCCGCGCCAGCAAGTCGATGACCCGGTTGTCGCCGATGCGCTCCTCCGGGCCATAGCTCGTTGGCGGCCCTTCGGAGCGTTGCTCCGTGGCGAGGGCGTGGATTTGCTGGAGTTCCCTCACGACCTCGGCTGCCGTGCCTGGACGCTTGCTGGAGTCCACTTGGGTGAGACGCCCGACGAGCTCGGAGAGCGCGGCCCCCCACGGTGTTGCCATGACGTCCGCGCGAAGTTCGGCCGTGTGGCCATCGGGCTGGAATCCCAGGAAGAGGTCATAGGCGAGGCGTCCCAGCGAGTAGAGGTCGGTGTTGCTGAAGACGTCGTAGTCCGACGTGTCCCGAAGCTCGGGAGCGCGGTACGCGTTGTCATCAATGTCGACGACGGCGTCAGCGCCATAGACCGTCTGCTGCGCATCGGGGATGTACGCCAGCTCAAACGCACACACCCGTGGTGTTCCGTCGGGCGCGAGCAGCGCGGCGTCCGGGCGAAGGTTTCGATGGTAGACGCCGTGCTCATGCGCAGCGCCGAGCCCGCGTGCGATGCCGATCAGGATCGCCAGCTTTCTGTCGACGGGCAGCTTGTCCACCGAACCCAAGGCAAGAGCGGTTCCGAGCGTGCCGGTGTCACTCCAATCGGTAACCTCGAAGAACCCGTCATCGGTTGAACCGAACTCACGCAGACGAACCACGTTCGGATGGTCGCCGATGCGGTGAAGGGCCTCCGCAGACCGCCGCATGGCCGTCAAGCGTCGTTCACGTTCCTCCGCCGAGTAGCGGTAGTGAGAAACCGCGTGGTCCTCGATCTTGAAGATGCGGCCGTCGTCGAACTCGGCGTGCCTAGCCAAGTAGGTACTGGCATCGTCGCTCTGGGCCTCGGTGGATGTGACGATGTAGCTACCGAAGCGGCGGGGCTTGAGCGTCCTCGCCTCGAGCTGTCCCGAGACCGCGGCCGCGAGCTTGCGCATGCCTCCCTGATATCGGTCGCGCTCCGCGCGAAAGCTAAGCCGACTCAGGTCGTCGATGTACGCCGAAAGTTGGCTCTCTCGGACGCAGAACGGGTCGTCGTCCGGAAAGACATCGAAGCGCGCGTCGTCCGACGCGACGAGCACGGACTGGACGTAGGGCGCGCGAAGCTCCTCGCCTTGGCTGACAAGGCGTACGTCTTCAAGGACGCCCTTGAGGATTCTTGCCTTCTGGTCGTTTAGCGGGAGCGGGTTCCGAACGAAGCGCCCATTGGAGAGCTGCCAGTCTCGTCGGTTGACCGCGCGGATGGGCCCCCTCCACGCTTTGACCTCGACGACATATGCGGCGTGTCCGGTCAGCACGACGACGTCGTATTCGTACGCATGGCCGTGGCGCTGGTCCCGAAACGTGACGTTGGGAAACACACGGTAGTAGTGCGGAAGCTCGTCGACGAGCCGCCGGACGACCGCCCGCTCGGACTCGTTCACGGGGCCCGCCCCAAGCTCGACGAGGGTCGCCATCTAGCCTTCCTCGCGATCTTCGAGGTGCAGGAGGGCGTCGTACGTCGCCTCCGGGACGCTGGGGACCGCTCGTGCGACCTTTATGACGTCCTGTTTTGATAGCGGTCCACGAATCACGAACTGAAAGTCTCCGGTCACCCGCGCCACTCCGACGCCCACTGGAAGCGAGTCGCGCAACGCACTCAGCAGCGGCATGTCCTCGGCACGATGAACCGTGATCTCGAGCCGTGCGATGACCTTGCTGACGGGCACATGTTTGGAGGACATCACGAGCTTCTCGAGCTCTGTCACGAGCTTCTGTCGCGTCGTTTGCGGTGCCACGCGGAGCTGGTTCTCGTGAGTCTCCTCCGATTCCAGCGGAGCCAGTACGTCACAACGCTGCGACAGCACCGTACGGGGAGCCGCGTCGGCCTCCTGCTCAATCAGGAACACGTAGTAGTAGTACGAGACCCCCTTTTGGAACTGCTTGTCGACGAAGCTCGTACCCGCATCGATATAGCGGTTCGCTTCCTGAGTGATGTCCAGGTCGAGCTTGTATTCCTCCCCCAGGTTCCACCCGCGGACGCTGGTGTACCGTTGCACCGCCGTACGGTAGGGGACGTCGCTCTCCGGGTACTGCCACGTGATGACGATGGCGTCTTGTTCGGGATCGTGCCGCGCCTGAACGAACCGATGCACCGGTAGCGGAACGTCCGATGGAGGCTCGGGGCCGACGATCGGCGGTAGAATGATTGCGCTAGCGACGCGCTTCGTCGCCAGTTGATCGACATTTCCATGGCAATGCGTCCGGCCATCGGTCGACTGGAGGCTCAACTTACCCTGGCGAGCAAGCTTCTTGAGCGCGTCGACGACCATGTCGGCGCGGTGTGGGATTGGCTCGCCGGGCGTCTGCTCGAAGTGTTCCACCAGCTGCTGCACGGGGCGGTTTTGGTACTCGCTCCACAGCCGCTGGACGCGCCGTTCGATGGCGGGCTGGCCACCAAAGTGCTGCTCGAAGTGCTCGCGAAACCGGATTGCAGAGAGGCCTTCGATCCGAGAAAGCTCGTACCAGGTGTCGTCGACGGGTGCGTCATCCGGTCCGGCGCGATGCCAAGACACGTAGATGCCGTAGCGCTCCGAAACCTCCTGTTGAAGTCGCCTTTGCTCCGCCGCGCGGGTCAGTTGATAGACCTTGGCCGGTTCCTCCTCAGGGCGCCCTTCGAGCAGGATCTTGCAGGCTTCGATGATCCGGGCCCGATTCATCAGCTCGCTATCGGTCAGGAGGCTGTAGTCATCACCAGCGCGACGATCGGGTTGGAATGCAGGCTCGATGAGCAGCATGAGGTTCCGCCTGGGCGCCAGGTTCTGGAGCCGAAGTCGGTCGCGCGCGTTCAGCGTGGTGGTCGACACGAGATACGTCGCAGGTGTGCCGGTGGCTTCGTGTAGCTTCTTGCGCGTAGCGGCTGAGTCGTTGGACGACGGTGTGTAGAGCACCATGCCACTGGTCTGCCCCCACGCGGATTGGATGGTCTCGCGGATGACGGTCTGCCAGGCCTCGTGCGTGACCTGCTGCGAGTGAGCCACCGCGCGAACTCGTGCCTGAGGGTTCTCTTGAGACCGGAAGACGAATCGGTTCTCGATTCGGTGGAGGTTGAACGCGTACTCCTGAAGCCGACGAAGTGCGTCCTTGATCTCGTTCGGATTCTCCCCCGGGTCGAGCACGGCGAAGAGGACCTCGTCTTCGGTGATGCCGGCATGAATCGGATCGGCAATGGAGTAGTAGACAATCGCGCTGAAGAGCTCGTCACGATGCTTGAGGTCCGAGGGGACCGATTCGAGGTTGTCACCAAGCGCGCGACGCACCACCTCGCCGCCGGTCGCGTCCAGATTCTGCAGGTCACGGCGGAGGTCTCGCTCGCGGAAGGGAAGATCCTGGCTGGAAACGATTGGGCGCGTCTGATGAGTCGCTTGAATGACCTTGGCGAGGAAGCGAAGCGAGCCCCGTGTGTTCTGGAAGCCACCAAGGTTGGGGACCTTCTTCGTCAGGATGTCGAGGAACTCCGGAGTGAAAGGGTACGTCGCTCTCATCCGCTCCCGGTACGAGTCCAGGGAGGCAAGACCCGCGTCCGAATAGGCGTCGATGTACGCTTCCACCACCGCGTCTCGCTCTGCGGTGTCGAGCTCGCCATGGTTCTCGAACAAGCGGTACAACAAGATCTGCTGGCGGTCTGTGGACGAGCGAAAGGCGAGCTCGGTCGGTCGCACACGACGTAGCGTCTCCGCGGGCTCCGCTTTCTCTCCGAGCACGCTCGTGACGACGGTCAGGCGGGGGTTCCTCCGGGCCACCTCGGAAAGCGCTTGGATGAAGTTGCGGTTGCGGCTCTGGTTCTGCTTCGAGAGCGCGTCGTACCAGCGTTCGAGCTCATCCAGCACGAAGACCGTGGGAGTGTCGTCGAGGAACGACTCGATGGTGTCCGCGTCGGGGTAGGTCGAGACATCTTTGGCCAACTCGGACTTGCCGAACGCCTCGTAGACCACGTCCCAGAGGTTCTCTGCCGTGCGCTGGATGAAGCTGCGCGTCACGACGCGGCAGGCGTCGGGGAGCTCGATGCGCGCGATGCCCCACCGCTTGGACCATGCGAGAGCGACTCGAGGAGCCGAAAGCGCATGGTGTGCCGCAAGCAGGATGTGCGACTTTCCGAGACCGTATCGCCCCGAGAGCACGATAGTCCCAGAGGTGCCGTCGTCACCCCGCATGCGCTGCGCGAGGATTTCCAACGTGTGACGCACGTCCTCCGTTGGATACGTCATCTCGAAGAACGCCGCAGGGTCCTGCAGGGCTTCGAAGGCTGGCACCTCGTCGGCGAGTCGTCGGCCTCCCCCCTTGCGCTTCCCGGGTGGCGATCCCCCGACGGCGGAGAGATCGATCATGTCGATCATCCCCGAGTCGGTGAGAACCTCGGGGCGGACCTTGAGAATGCGGCTGAATGGTTGTTGCGACACGTAATCAGACCCGCGTAGCGCGCCTTCCCGACGGGCATCAGGCAGCAGGTCAACACAAAGCCAAGATGTGCTCCGTCCTCCACCAATTGTGCGCAACCACGTGGCCCGCAAAGCTAGTCTGTGGGTGGCGAACAAGTCAACGCCTAGGTGATGGCAACGGCAAAATCGACAGGGAGTCACGGCGCGAGGCCACGCACGCGGAGTGCTACCCCCGTGTCGTGACCGACCAACGCTGCGACCTTCACCCTTGGCGTCGACACCTCATGCGCTCAACGGCTGCGTAGACGCACGCTTCACGGAGTGTAGCGTTCAGAGGATATGAACCGCAGCGACGGCACTCGGCGCTCGGCTACCTACGCCGGGCCGAGTTCGAGAGGCACATTCAGCCCATGGTGCCTCTGGCAGCGTAAGAAGACCATCCCCGAATTCGGGTCAATTCCAAGGACCCGGTGCCGCCCAGAACGTTGCCGGGAGGCCGTCGCCGCTCACCACCCGCGCGGGAGCATCGAAACACGCTCCTTTGCGGTCAGTGCGCCTCAACTGGCAGACCGCTTGGGGGTGCGTCGTGCTCTCAGAGCAAGGTGCACGCTCGCTGCGGCGCCGGGCAGAACACATGTGCGCTGTGTTCGCGACCAACCCGCTACGATAGAGTAACCCGTCAATGCATATGCAAGGAGTGCTTCATGACCGCAGGTGTCCCCTTCTGGCAGGTTCGCCAGCTCGTGTCGTGTGCAATCTGCGATGTGCCGGTGAGCCACCAACATGAACTCGATGGCGACATCGTGTGCACCAGCTGCTACCTGCACGCGCGGGGCCGCAGCGAGCTCGATGGCATCGGGTTCGCGCTGACCCTCATGTTCGACCGCAACGTGTGTGCGTACTGCGGCGAGTTCGCCCGAGACGAGGAGCAGCTTCCCGCGCAGACCTCGGAGGACCCGCTCTGGACGGTGCTCCAGTGCGAGGAGTGCCGCGACCTCGTGCGCGGGGAGACTTTCCGAACGTTCGAGGAGAAGCGCCTTCACATCAAACACGGGCTCGCGCGGCGCTACGCTGGCGTCGTGGGCGCACGTGAGTGGGACCACGAAGAGATCGAGGAGTTGGGTCGCGGGCTGCGAGAGTCGGTCGAGCTCGCTGAGCAGGCGCGCAAGATCGTTCAGGCCAGGCTCCAGTTTACATTCGACCAACTAGTTGGCTTCTAGTTGGCCGAACAACCTGCGCTCGTCGCAAGCTCGCGAATGGGACGCATCACGCTCCCCCAGCCCCCAGACGAAAACGGCCGGGTAGCTTTCGCTAACCGGCCGGAATCACAAGCAAATCTGGGAGCGGGAAATGGGATTCGAACCCACGACTTCAACCTTGGCAAGGTTGCACTCTACCACTGAGTTATTCCCGCGAAGGGCCGCTTATCTACGGTGCCCGGGGCACCCCGTCAAGGATTTTTTAGCGCCCCCGGGGCCCTTCTCGGGCGGCGTCGCGGAGGGCCAGCGCGGCGAGCCCCAGGAGCCCCAGCGTGCCCAGCGTCACGCACGCGGCAACAGGCTTCCAAGCCGCCCCAAACATGAAGCAGAAGGTCACCAGCACCCCCGGCAGCTGCAGCAGCGAGCTGGCGCCCAGGAAGGCTAGGACGCGGGCCCCCGCGCGCAAGTCAGGCCGCATCGGGGGCAGCTGCCGTAGCCGCCGGCGAGCCAGGTGGCGCATCAACACGTAGCTGGGCACCGCCAGCACCACGGTGAGCACCACCAGGCCCCGCGCCGCCGCGCTCATGGTGGGCCGCAGGAGCTCGCGCAGCTGCTCGAAGTCGGCCGGGAAGAACGCGGCGCGCAGGGCGGTCTCGGCGGCCCAGGCGGTGGGCACGGCGGTGACCACGAGGGCCATCAGCGCGACCCGGCTGCGTGGGCTGAGGTCCACCGCGGGTTCAGATGCTCAGCGAGCCCTTGCGGAAGTCGGTCGCGCCGATCCACGCGTTGATGCACACGGGGCGGCCGTTGCGGGCGTGCTCCTTGGCCTCGGCCAGCACGCGCGGGACGTCGGCGGGGTCCTTCACCACCAGGCCCACGCCGCCGTAGCCCTCGGCCACCTTGTGGTAGTCCGTGCGGCGCAGGGCGGTGCCGCAGTCGCTGCCCAGCAGCGTCACCTGGTCGCGCGCGATCTGGTTCCAGCTGGCGTCCGTGCCGATGACGGCGATGACGGGCAGGCCGTGCCGCGCGTAGGTGTCGAACTCCGCCAGGCTGTAGGCGCTGCTGCCGTCGCCCCAGAAGAGCCACGTCTCGGCCCCCGGTCGCGCCAGCGCCGCCCCCGCCGCGTAGCCGCCGCCCACGCCCAGCGTGCCGAACACGCCCGGGTCCAGCCAGCACAGGGGGTTGCGGGGCCGGAGGATGTAGCTGGCCGTGGCCACGAAGTCCCCGCCGTCCACCACGATGACGGCGTCGTCCGCCATGACCTTCTCGATCTCGCGGCACAGGTAGAGCGGGTTCACGTACTCGGTGCGCGCCCTGGCTTGCTCGGCGATCTCCGCGTCGCGCTTCTGCTCGTTCTTGCGCAGCTCCGCGTACCACGGCTCCCACACCAGCCGGGAGGGCCGCGCCGCGCGCGCCAGGTCTTGCAGGGTGCGCCCCGCGTCCGCCAGCACGGCCAGCGTGGGCCGCCGGTTCTTGGTGAGCTCCACCGGGTTGCGGTTGACGGTCACCAGGTCCGCCTTGCGGTTGATGCCCAGCCCGTAGCCCATGCGGAAGTCGAAGGGGAAGCCACACACCAGCACGAAGTCCGCTTCCTTCAGCGCCTTGCCCCGCGCATGACGGAACTGGATGTCGCTGCCGTCGCGCCCCAGCAGCCCGCGCGCGCAGCCGCCCAGGAACACGGGCGCGCCCAGCGCACGCAGCGCGTCGGCCGTCTGCTGCGCCTCCATGCTCTCCACCACGCTCTGGCTGCCCAGCACGATGACGGGCTTGCGCGCGGCCTCGAGCATGCCCGCGATCTTCTGCACGTCGGCGCGCGCCGCGGTGGGAGGCGTGCGGCGCTGGGCGGGCTTGGCGGCCACCTTGTCGGCGCCCTGGAACACGCGGAAGAGGTGCGCCATGGCCAGCTTGTGCAGCGCGCGCATGGGCAGCGCCGAGTTCTTCTTCCCGCCGCCGGTCATGTCCGCGTACATGCCGCGCACCAGCTCCTGCGAGTACAAGAGGTCCACCGGGCACTCGATGAACACGGGCCCGGGCACGCCGTCCAGCGCCACCTCGAAGCCCTCCTCGAGCGCACCCACCAGGTCCTTCACGCGCTTCACCTGGCGCGTCATCTTCACCATGGACTGGATGGGCGAGATCTGGTCGATGTCCTGCAGCGCGCCCCGCCCGCGCAGCGCGGTGGCCGTGGCGCCCCCCAGCAGCACCAGCGGCGACTGCGCCAGGTATGCGTTCTGGATGGCGGTGAGCGTGTTGGTCACGCCGGGCCCCGCCGTCACGGCCGCGACCCCGGGTACGCCCGTCATGCGCGCCACCGCGTCGGCCGCGAACACCGCGCTCTTCTCGTCGCGCATGTCCACCACGCGGATGCCCGCCCTCTGGCTCTCCACCAGGATGGGCGAGATGTGCCCGCCGCACAGCGTGAACAGGAACTGGACCCCCTGCTTGCGCAGCACGTCCGCGATGAGCTTGCCGCCGTTGATGTCGGTCATGGCTGGTCTCCCTGGGTCTCTGCGCTCGCGTTGGGCTGCGGCCCGAGCACGTGCGCCGGCAACACGAAGCAGGTGAACGTGCCCTCGAACACGGTCTCGACCCCGCGCGTGCAGGTCACCTTCACCACCTGCTTCTTGCCCGCGCCGCTCTCGGCGTCGCGCGTCGCACGCGCCACCACCACGTCGCCCACCACCACCGGCTTGGTGAAGCGCGTCTCGGCGGCACCCAGCACCACGTACGGGTCGTTCACGGCCAGCATGGCCGCGTAGTCCGCGAGGCCGAACACGAACCCGCCGTGCACCAGGCCGCGCGCGTCGGCCGCCATGCGCGCGTGCGTGGTGAGCGCCACCTCGGCGAACCCCTCGCGCAGGGTGCGCGGCGTGCCCACCCACTCGGGGTCGATGGCGTGGTGCGTGTTGGTGTCCACCATGCGCGGCATCGTGCCCGATGTGTCTTTCGGAAGCGAGCAGCGAAGGGGCGCGGCAAGGGCGAGCGCGAGGCACCGCGACCGAAGCGTTCGTCGCGTCCGAGGCAGGCAGGTAGGGGCAGCACCGACTGAACGAGGCTGTCTCAATACCGGCTGGCAGTCGGGCATGGGGGCACCCCGGACTAAAGTCCGGGGCAGCGTCCTTCCGAGCGCCCGGCTACCGCCGAGCACTCGGAAAAGTCCTCCCCACAAGGGGGAGGACTGTCTTGCTCGGCGCCACCGCAAATCCAAGAACGCGCCCGTCCCGCCGAACACCCGACAGCAACCCACGAGACGCAGTCCGCCTCCGCAGGGGGCGGACTTCGAGCTGGCGATCACCTGAGATCGCTGCCCCGGACTTTAGTCCGGGGTGCCCATCGCCCGACTGCCGGCCGGAATCCAGGCAGCCGATTTTGTCCGGGGTGGCCACATGCCCGACTGCCATCCCGAATCGAGACAGCCGCTTCAGTCCGGGTGCCCCACAGCTCAACTGGTAGCCGGTATTGAGGCAGCCTCTTCAGTCCGAGGAGCTCGAACAGCTCACCCCGGAGGCAGCGCCTCGCCCACCACGTTGATCGTCCCGCGCGCGCACAGCTCGGGCTCGGCGCCGCCCGGCAGCTCCCGGAACAGCTCGCAGTCGAACTGCGCCAGCGCGCCCGCGCCCCAGCTCTCCTTGGCCACCACGCGCAGCACGTCGCCCACGCGCAGCTCGGGCACCACGAAGTCCACGCCGCGCGTGCCCAGCAGCGCGCCGGCCACGGGGTTCGGGTCGCTGCCGCTCGTGCGGTGGCTCATCAGCACGGCCGCGCTCTGCGCGAACAGCTCGATGGCCGCGATGGGCGAGAGCACGCCGTCCACGGCCAGGATGTGGTCGGCGCGCAGCGTCATCGTGGTCTCGACCGAGCTCGGGCCCACGGCCAGCACGTCGTCGATGAAGCACATGGGCCCGCGGTGCGGGATGCGGGCCAAGAGGTGCGTCAGCTCGCCCATGGCGCGCTCAGCTGTCGCTGCCGCCGGTGGGCATCGGCACGTCGGGCTCGGCCTCGCCGCGCTCGGCCGCCGCGATCTCGTTCTCCACGAACGTGATGAGCTCGTCCACCGTGCGGATCTGCTTGGCCGTCTCCGGGTCCGGGCGGCGCCCGGTCATGTCGCGCAGCTGCACGAAGATGTCCACCGCGTCGATGCTGTCGAGGTCCAGGTCCTCGTAGAGCGTGGACTCGGGCTTGATCTGGTCGCGCTCGAGCTCGAAGGTGTCGGAGAGGATTTCGACGATCTCGGCAAAGATCTCGTCGCGGGTCATCGTGCGGCTCATCAGGGTCGGATGCTTGTCAGAGACGCGCCGTGATCGCAAGCGGGGCGTGACCTTGGCCGCGCCCCGCCGCCCGTGCCGCGCCTTCGCTCAGGCCTTCGCGTGCCCAGCCCGCAGCGCCGTGTAGGCCGCCGCGTCCAGCATCTCGCGCTCGTCCAGGTCGCGCTCTGCGGCGGGCATCCACGCGCCCTTCGCGGCCGCGGGCCCGGCGCTCAGCGTGAGCAGCTCGCCGCCGAAGCCGCTGCCGTACGAGAACGCGCCGATGCGCGTGCCCTGCTTCAGCCCCGCCAGGGCCGTGGCCACGGAGACCCACAGGCTGGCCGTGTAGCAGTTCCCCACGCGCTGGTTGAGGCGCATGGTGGGCACCACCTTGTTCTCGTACAGGCCCGCCGTGGTGCCCTCGTCGAGGCCCAGGCGCTCGCCCACCTCGGCCACGGCCTTCTTCACCATCTTGGGGAAGGGCACGTGGAAGCACAGGCTGTCCAGCTGGTTCAGCACGTCGAGCGCGCTGGGCGCGTTCTTGCCGCCAGCCTCGGCCTGCTCGTGCGCCACGTAGTCGGCGAAGCAGCTGGCCGCGGCCAGCTTGTAGCAGTCGAGCGAGAGCTGCCCCTCCACGCTGGGGAAGGCCTGACCCACGGGGCGCCAAAAGTCGAACGCGGGCTGACTGTAGGGGAAGCTGGCCACCTCCACGGCGGCGATGTCGGGGGTGCCCACGATCATGGCCACCGCGCCCGCGCCCTGCGTGGGCTCGCCGCCGTCCTCGGGGGCGTAGAGCGCGACGTCCGTCGCGATGACCAGCGCCGACTTGCCGCGCGCCGCGCCCGACAGCTGCCACTCGACCGCTTGGCGCAGCGCGAGGGTGCCGCCGTAGCAGGCGTGCTTCACCTCGTACGAGCGCACGGGGCCCACCAGGCCCAGCTCCTCGGCGACCCAGGCCGACAGCGGGCGGCTCATGTCCTTGGCGGTCTCCGTGCCCACCACAATCATCCCGATGTCCGCCAGCGTGCCCGACCAGCTGTCGAGCGCCCGCCGCGCCGCGCCCACCGCCAGGGTGACCACGTCGGTCCCGGCAGGGCACAGCGCCATCTCGTGGCAGCCCAGTCCGGAGAGGTACTTGTTTGGGTCCACCCCGCGCAGCGCGCCCAGCTCCGTGAGGGGCAGCGCGGCGGAGGGGAAGTGGACGCCCAGGGCGGAGATTCCGACGGTCGAGGTGCTCATGACGGACGATTTAGCAGAGCCGGAACGGCCGTGCGCGTAATTGTCCTGTAATCACGGTTGCTTTCATGTAATATTGATATTACTGAAAACACGAGCACTTGCGCGCACATACACCTACGCGGGCACCCGATGTCATGTCCTGGGGTCGGTTTCGCGGCCAGGCCATCGGGGTCATAATCGTGGGCCATGGATGTCTGGTCCCCCGCGCAGTACCTCCGCTTCGCCGCCGAGCGGCGGCTGCCGTTCGATGCGCTGGTGGCGCTCTGCGAGAGGCGCGACGGCGGGCAGGGCGTGGACCTGGGCTGCGGCACGGGCGAGCTGACCCGCGAGCTGCCCGAGCGTCTGGGGCTGCGCCATGTGCTGGGGGTGGACCTGAGCGAGGCCATGCTGGCGCGGGCTCGAGGGGAGGGCGGAGAGCCAACGGAGCTCAGCGCGTCCCAAGAGCCCGGTGCGCAGACCGCGGAGCCCAGCCCGCTTGGCGAGCCCAGCGCGCTCCCCCAGACCGTCACGTTCGCGCATTCGGACCTGGCCCAGTTCACGAGCCCCCAGCCGCTCGACCTGGTGTTCTCCAACGCGGCGCTGCACTGGGTCCCCGACCACGCCTCCGTGCTGGCCCGCCTGCGCGCGCAGCTGGCACCCGGCGGGCAGCTGGCCATCCAGCTGCCGTGCAACGGGGACCACCCGGCCTACGCGGCCATCGACGAGACCGTCCAGGAGCAGCACGCGCTCTTCCCTGGGGAGCTCCCGAGCGTGGCCTCCATCGCCAACGTGGAGACCCCCGAGCGCTACCTGAGCATCCTGCACGGCCTGGGGGCCAGCGCCGTGAACGTGCACATGCGCGTCTTTCCGCACGTGCTGGCCGAGCCGCTGCACGTGCTCGAGTGGGTGCGAGGGACGGCGCTGCACCCCTTCCGCGTTGCGCTGCCGGACGACGCAGCGTACGCCGCGTTCTTGGCTTCCTACGAGGCGCGCCTGAGGCGCACGCTGGGGCCCCCCGCCATGCCCTACCTCTTCACGTTCAAGCGCATCTTCCTGTGGGCGCGCTTCGACGAGCCCGCGGCTCTCCGATGAAGCGGCTCGAGCGCCTGCTGGACTTGGTGCACGTGCTGCAGACGGCCCACGCGCCCGTGTCGCTCGACGCGCTGCGCGAGCTGTTCCCGGACTACGCCGAGGGCAACCACGACGCGACGCGGCGCAAGTTCGAGCGCGACAAGGCCGAGCTGGCGGAGCTGGGGCTGGTGCTGCGCTACGTGGCGGACGAGGACGCCGAGCACGGCGGCCAGGGGGGCTATTGGCTGGACGCCGACGCGAGCTACCTGCCGCCCATCGAGCTGAGCGGGAAGGACCGCGCGCTGTTGGCGAGCGCGGCCCGAGCGGCCCTGGGGAGCGAGACCTCACCGCGGCGCGCGGCCCTGCGGCTGGCGCTGGCCAAGCTGGATGCGGACGCGGAGCAGGACGCCCCGCGTGCGCCGCGCGTGATGCCGGCGCGCCTGAGCGAGGAGCCCGTGAGCGACGCGCTCGAGCAGCTGAGCGATGCCCTCGCGCGGCGCAAGCGCGTGCGGCTGCGCTACCAGAAGCCCGACGCGGCGCCCACCGAGCGCGACGTGGACCCGTACGCGCTGTTCTCGAAGAGCGGCGTGTGGCACCTGTGCGGGCACGACCACCGCCGGGCCGAGACGCGCGTGTTCCGGGTGTCGCGGGTCCTGTCGCTGAGCGTGAACGACAAGAAGCCCGGGCACCCCGACTACGACATCCCCGCGAGCTTCCGCGCGGCGGACTACGCCAGCATGGACCCCCTGCGCTACGAGGTGAACGCGCCGCTCGGATGTCGGGTGCGCGTGGACCCGGAGGTGGCGTTCCTGATGCGCGCCAGCTGGGGCGAGCCCGACGCCGACGGCGTGTTCGCGCTCACCACCACCAACCTGCCGCACCTGGTGCAGCAAGTGCTGGACCTGGGGCTGCGCGCCGAGCTGCTGCACCCGCCCGAGGCGCGCGAGGTCGTGGCACGCAGGCTGCGGGCCGTGCTGGCCGCGCACGGTGAGCGCGTGGAGGGCGAGGCGTGAGCGACCTCAGCAGTGACCTCAGCCGCTTCTTGGTGCTGGTGCCGTGGCTGGCGCAGAGCGAGGACGGAGTGCCCGCGGCCGAGGTGTGTGCGCGGCTCGGCGTGACGCAGGCCGAGCTGGCCAAGCTGGTGGACCAGGTGGCCTTCGTGGGCACGCCCGACGGCAGCCCCGACGAGCTGGTGGACCTGTACCTCGAGGGCGACCGGCTGCACGTGGCGCTGCCGCAGCAGTTTACGCGCGCGCCGCGCTTCACCGCGGATGAGCTGCTGGCGCTGCTGATGGTGTTGGCCCCTCTGCGCAGCGCGCCCGTGCCCACGCTCTCGCGCGAGGCCGAGGCGCTGGCGGTGCGCCTGCTGGAGCTGGGCAGCGAGCGCGCGCGCGCGCTGGTGGCGGCGGTGGACGATGTGGTGTTCAGCGAAGGTGAGCGTAGCGAAGAGGAGGCGCACCTGGCGCTGCTGGAGCAGGCCGTGCGCGAGCACCGCGTGTGCGACGCCGAGTACTACACGGCGGGGCGCGACGCGCTCTCGCAGCGGCAGCTGCACCCCATGCTGCTCATCGAGCGGCGCGGCGCGTGGTACGTGGTGGACGACCAGCACAAGACCTTCAAGGTGGCCCGCTTCAAGCGCCTGGCCCCGAGCGACGCGCGCTTCACGCCCCCCGCCGGCTTCGACCACGAGCGCTACGTGCACGGCGAGCTCTTCGTGCCGTTCGTGGACGCGGGGGATGGCGCGCTCGGCGCGGTAGCTGGCAAGGGCGCGCTCGGGTCGAGTCTCGGCGCGGGGCCCGGCACGGGCGCGCTCGGCGGACCTGCTGACGCGGGGCAGGGCGTCGCCGAGCCTGGCGCGGCGGACGAGCCGTTGCTCCGTCTCTCGGTGCGCGGGCGGCCGCGGCTGGGGCGCGGAGGGGCCACGGCGCGACTGTTCAGTTTCATTCGCCGCGAGGGGGGCGATGTCGTGCTAGAGGGGCCGGCCCACGAGCGCGAAGCGTTCTTGGGGGAGACAAAGGCGCTCTTGGCGCGCTATGAGTTCGAGAAAGACGGTCATGGACAAGGGTGAACGGTCGCGAGCGATTGGGTGCTGGTACGGACAGCTGACGGGCGATGCCCTCGGCAGCCTGGTGGAGTTCAAGACGGCGGCGGAGATCGCCGCGGCCTACCCCGAGGGGGTGCGCGAGCTGCACGACGGCGGCACCTTCAACACGCTGGCAGGGCAGCCCACGGACGACTCCGAGATGGCGCTGGCGCTGTCCTGGTCGCTGCTGGACGAGGGCGACTTCCTCGAGGAGTCCGTCGCGCGCCACTACGTGAGCTGGGCCGCCACCGACCCCTTCGACATCGGCAACACCGTGCGCACCGCGACCGACGCGGGCCAGCGCGCGCTCGAGAACGAAGAGGACGTGGCGCCCGCCATGCGCAACGGCGCGAACCAGGCCAGCCAGGCCAACGGTGCGCTCATGCGCGTCTCGCCCATCGCCATCTTCGGGGCGCGGCGCGGCGACGAGTGGGTGGCCAAGGCCGCCATGGACGACGCCAACCTGACGCACCCGCACCCCGCGTGTCGTCACGCCAACGCCGTGTTCGCCGTGACCCTGGCGCGCGCCATCCGCGGCGAGACCGACCCGCGCGCGTTGTACTCGCAGGCGCAGGACTACGCCGCGCGCATCGACGCGCACCCCGTGGTGCGTGGCGCGCTGCGTGACGCCGAAGAGGGCCCCCCGCGCGACTTCAGCGACAAGCTGGGCTGGGTGCGCGTGGCGCTGCAGAACGCCTTCCACGTCCTGCTCACGGCCAGCTCGCTCGAAGAGGGTCTGGTGGAGACCGTGGGCCGCGGCGGCGACACGGACACCAACGCCGCCATCGTCGGCGCGCTGTTGGGCGCGGTCTACGGGGCCGGCGCCATCCCCGCGCAGTGGCGCGACTGCGTGGACGGCTGCGAGCCCGATGAAGACGAAGAGGGCGTGTTCCGCCCGCGGCCGAGCTGGCTGTGGCCCACCGGCGCCGAGGGCTTGGCGCTGTCGCTGCTGGCGTCGGGTGAAGACGTGGGTGGCGCGGACGGACGCGGTGACGGCGACGACGCGGACGACCACGACGAGTCCGACGAAGAGGCCGACGCGCGCGTGCGCGCCGAGCTGTTCGACGACGCGGACGACTGACGACGCGGCCGACTGGCGACGCGGCCGACTGGCGACGCGGCCTACTGGCGACGCGGCCGACTGAGTGCGAGGTGCGGGGGGGCCGAGGCGGCGCGAGGTGCGGGTGGTTGTCGACGCCCTGCGCGCGGTGGCACCCTTCTGAGCATGAGCTTCGGTGGATGGTCGTCGCGGGGCACGCGGTTTGCGCTGCTGTTCGTGCTGGTGTGCGGACGGACGCAGGCGGGCTGTAGCGGCGGCGGCGGGAACAGCGGCGACGCGGGGCAGGACGCGACGACCACGAGCGACGGAAGCACGCAAGACGGCGCGCAGGCGGACACCGGTTCGGGAACGGACGCTAGCGCGGACGACCAGGGCGTGCGCGACGCGGCCGCGGGGGATGGCGCGGTCGACGTGGGGACCACTGACGCCGCGATGGGCGACGCGGGCGGTGCGCTCGACGGAGGAAGCGACGCGGGTGCGGCTGCCGATGCCGGCGCCGACGCGGCGACGAGCGACGCGGGTGACACCGACCTCGGCATGC
Organism: Sandaracinaceae bacterium; assembly: GCA_020633055.1. NCBI lineage: Bacteria > Pseudomonadati > Myxococcota > Polyangiales > Sandaracinaceae > Sandaracinaceae bacterium. The sequence goes on from JACKEJ010000018.1 coordinate 33,450, forward strand.
CCGGCGCGGTCACCACCTACCTGGCGCGCGCGGATGGGCGGCGTTGCCCTGCCCCCGCGTGCGGTGGGTTCTTCCTCTCGGCGGTGAACCAGGCCAGCACCACATGCGCCGACGGGAGCAGCGCGGCGGAGTGCTACGTCGCCGCCCTCGACTGGCGCCCGAGCGGACTGGGCCAGACGGACCAGTCACGCGCGCTGAGCGCGACGGGGGGCTTCCTCCTCGAAGGGCGGCTCGAGCAGCGGCGCTTCGGAACCAACGGAGTGTTCGGCATGCTGCTGGTGGACAGCGCGTGGATCGCCGAGTGGGGCACCGCCGTGACCCCACCGTCCACGGCGCCCTTCCACGCGCTCGCGCGCACACCGCTGCTGTGCCTGCTGGACCCGTGCTTCAACATCCGGGCGGACATGCTCAACGACACGGCCACGCAGAACGTGTCCGCGGCGGACCTGAGCATGTCTGGGGCCTCGGCGGCCGATCAGACGCGCGGCGCGCAGGCCCTCGAAGCGGGCACGCTGCGGGCCACCGGCACGGTGATGACGGACACCGTGCCTGGGCCGGGCGGCTTCGGCGAGACCTACCACGCGACGCAGTTCTACGTGCCACTGCCGTTCATCACGCGCCTCTGACGCGTGTGCACACGCCGCAGCGGGATGGCACCTTGCTGCCATGACTGACTTCGGTGGTGGGTGCCTACGCCGGGCACGTGCGGGGCGGTGGTGGCAAGACCGTGTGGGCGTGCTGCGCTGCAAGGCTCGGGCGCGCGAGGTGCGCGGGATAGGCGTCATCGCAGCGCTCGTCCTGGCCGCTGGTTGCGGCGGCGGCAGCGGGGCACCTGGCGACCAAGGCGCGAGCGGCGATCTCGGTGCCCCCGGTGCGTTGACGACTTACCTGGCGCGACACGACTCCCGACGCTGCGCCGCGCCTGCTTGCGGTGGGTACTTTCTGCAGGCGGTCAACCAGGACGACACGCCATGCCCCGACGGAACGCGCGCGGAAGAGTGTTACGTCGCCGAGCTGGACTGGACCACGAGCGGGCTGTCGGACGCCGACCAGGTGCGCGTCACGGGCGCGCAAGGTGGGTTCTTGCTGGATGGACGCGCGCTCACCCGCGCGTTCGGGGCAGCCGGCAACTTCGGCGTCCTCCAAGTGAGCGCCGCGTGGATCGCGGAGTGGGGTACACCGCTGGCGGTGCCTGCGGACGTGGACGTGCATGCGCTCACGCGCACTCAGCTGCTGTGCTTGCTGGACCCCTGCTTCAACATCCAGGTGGACGCGCTGGGCACGGACTACACGACGATGGTCAGCGCCGTGGACCTGAGCGCGACGGGCGCGAGCGGCGAGCAAGAGACGAACGGTCAGAGTGCCCTCGAGATGGGCGCGCTGCGCGCCGTGGGGACCATCAGCACCGACGAGGTCGCGGGCCCGGGGGGCTTCGGCGAGACCTACGACGCGCAGCAGTTCTACCTGCGGCTGCCGTTCGATCCGCTCTGAGCGCTGGCGCACGCGTGGTGCTGCGTGACACGTCGCCCGCTGTGACAGCGTGACGCGGCGGGTACTCGCGCATGGGACGCTCGGCGCGTACGCTCGCGCGCATGAAGATCGGCATCGTCCCCATCAACGTCGGCGGCCCGGAAGTGGTCGCGCAGATGATCCCCCTGGCCCAGTACGCGGAGGCCGCGGGCATCGAGTCCGTGTGGACCTTCGAGCACGCGATGGTGCCCGTGGACTACAACTCGCGCTACCCGTACGACAAGTCCGGCAAGATGCCCATCCAGCCGGAGGGCTGGTTCGTGGACCCGCTGATCGCGCTGTCGCACGTGGCCGCCGTCACCAAGACGCTGCGCCTCGGCACCGGCGTGAACATCCTGCCGCAGACCAACCCGCTGCTGCTCGCCAAGCAAGCGGCCAGCATCGACGTGCTGAGCGGCGGGCGCTTGATGCTGGGGCTCGGCATCGGTTGGCTGGAAGAGGAGTTCGTGGCCATGGGCACGCCCTTCGAGCGCCGCGGCGCGCGCTTCAACGACTACATCGCGGCCATGAAGAAGGTGTGGTCGGGCGACGTGGTGGAGCACCAGAGCGACTTCCTCTCGTGGTCCGGCTTCAAGAGCTACCCCACGCCCGCGCAGACGCCGCACCCGCCGCTGCTGGTGGGCGGCACGTCCAAGCAGGCGCTCAAGCGCGTGGCGCAGCTGGGTGACGGCTGGTACGCGCCCAGCGGCAGCCCGGAGCAGCTGGCGGGTCAGCTCGCCGAGCTGCGCACCATCGCGTCCGAGGTGGGGCGCGACTACGACACGCTCGAGATCACGGGCACGTGGCGCGTGGCCGCCCAGCCCGACGCGCTGAGCGCCTACACGGACCTGGGGGTCAGCCGGCTGATCGTGCCGCTCTTCTCGACGGGCGAGACGAACTACAAGGCCGCCATCGACGTGCTGGCCAAGGCCGCGGGGCTGTAGCGTAACGCGCGGCGCGGCTCGCCCGAGCGCGGGGTCGCCCGTGCGCTACGGCACGTCGCCTTCCCACAGCAGCCTTCGCGCGCCTGGGTTCGTCTCGGGCCTGGGCTCGCGGGCGGCGCCGCTCAGGCCGCCGGGCGGCGCGCGACGCAGCGCCCACACGCGCGCACGCAGCGGTCCGCTGGGGACCACCAAGTCCACCCGCCGGGTGCCCTGCCCGGGGGGCGGCACGCGCGTGTCCGTGCCCGCCTGCAGCACCACCCGGCCGTCGGTACCGCGATGCCCTGCGAAGCGCCGGCGCAACATGCGGGTGATGGGCGCGCCGCCACCGTCACGTGCCTCCACCTCCACCACGAGCGCGCGGAACACGTCGCCGGTGGGTACCGCGTGCCCCACGTGGGCGCGCGCCTCCAGCTCGAGCGTGAGCCGTGTGGCCGACGCGCGCCTGGCCGTGACGTGCAGCGGCGGAGGCTGGTGCCCGGACGACCACGTGTGAGCCCCGCGCGGCATGTGGCAGTCGACGCACCCCTGCCCCTCGCGCGCGGCCGCGCTCTGCTCCCACTCGCTGTACGTGGCCTGCAGCCACATGGACGGCTCGAACGCGGAGCGCGGCGCCTGCGCCAGCGTCGGGAAGTGGAACTGGTGGCACGTGGCGCACAGCGCGCGGTCGACGTCTGCGTGGGTCGGTGCCCCCGCCGCCCGCACGACCGTGTCGCCATCGACGTGACAGCTGACGCAGCCCACCGCTTGGCGTGCGCCTTCGCTCCCGGGGCCGCCCTGTGGTGCGTGGCAGTCGGCGCAGAAGGGCAGCGCCTCGGGCAGCCACTCGTCGCGGAACACGGGGTTGTCGAGGCCGCGCCCGTGGTGGCTCTGCGCGTACTGCGCGAGTTCCGTGGCATGGCACGCACCGCACGCGGCGTTGGACGTGCGCTCGTCGAGCCCTTGGTGCGCGTCGTCACGGGACGGTGTGGGCAGCGAGGACGGCGAGGCGGAGGCCACGGGAGACGCGACGGCGCGCGTGGACGCTGGTGCGAGGGAGTCCGTGTGCCCCGCGGCGGTGGGCGGCGCCGGCCGAGGCGCTGAACATGCGAGCCCGGTCGACGCGCACGCGAGCCCGAGCACGACCCGCGCGAGTGCGATACGCTCCCGGCCGCGCTCGAACGATGCGCCAGACGTGACGGAGGACAGCCACATGAAGCACGCAATCTACCTGGCGCTGGGGCTCTCGGGGGTCTTGCTGGCCTGCTCGGGCACCGAGCCCTCCGAGACTCCGTCCACCGAGCCGACGGGCGCCGGCGGCGAGCAGGCTGCGGCTGCGGAAGACACGCCAGAGCCCGTTCCCGTGGAGCCCGCCGAGACGACCACGCCCGCGCGCGCCGAAAGCGAGGTCCCCGCCGACCTGCCCCCGGCCGTCGCAGTGAACGAACGCCCGTGGCAGCCCGCGCGCGTGCCCGCCGCGCTCGCGCGTCAGGTGCAGACCCTGCTGCGCCAACGCGTGCGTGGCGCCACCGTGCGCGTGCTCGGGCCTGCGCTCCCGCCCGCCTCGGGCATCTACGCCACCGTGCTGTACCCCCCCGAGGCCTCCGAGGACGACGACCCCGACTACGCCGACTACCGTGGCGACTGCGAGCGTACGCGCCTGGTGCGTGTCGTCGGCGGCGCGGCGGGCGGCGACGGGGCGCTGCGCGTGGAGGGCGAGGTCGAGGCGGTGTGCGCAGACAGCCCGCCCACCAACGTGTTCGTGGCGGACTACGACGGCGACGGCCAGCAGGAGCTGCGGGTCAACGTGAGCATCGACATGTTCACCGACGCGGGCAGCCGCAGCGGTCCGGGCATGCCGTCCGGGTCGATGTCCATCTCCGTGTTCCTGACCGGTGAGCTGCGCACACAGGGCACCGCGTCGACGTCGGAGTCGTGGGAAGACACGGAAGGGGGCGAACCCGACCGCACCGAAGAGGCCGAGGTGGTGTTCATCGCCAGCGCGACGGAGGGGCGCCTCGACATGGTGCAGCGCGGCCTGTCGTGGGGCGCGTTCTGCGAGGCGGACGGGCCGGACGACCTGTCGGAGCAGGAGGTGGAGATGTGCGACTACCAGCGCATCGAGCGCGTGCACCGCTACGACGCCGCGGAGGACCGCTGGGTCCGCCCGACCGCGCGCTGACGTGCGTCAGGTCATGAAGCGCTGCGCGTAGCCTGCGATGGCGGCCTGCTTCGCTTCGAGCGACGTCACGCGCGCGTCGTCCATGGCCCACGGCGTGGCGATGATGCCCGTCAGCCCCGCGGCTTCGAGTGGGCCCAGCGTGGCCGCGTCGGGCTTGCCCACCAGGCCCACCAGCGCCTCCAGGGGCTCGTCGGCGCGTGTGGACTCGGCCCGCATGGCCTTCAGCTGCGTGACCGCCTCGATGGCCTTGTCGGCGGGGTACCACAGGCCCAGCCAGCCCTGGCAGTGCTCCGCCGTGCGCCGCATGGCGGCCTTGCTGCCGCCGCCACACCAGATGGGGATCTCGGCCTTGGGCGCGGGCGAGAGGATCACCTCCGGGAAGCGGATGTGCGCGCCCTCGTACGCCACGGGCTCGCCCGTCCAGAGCAGGCGCATGGCCTCCATCATCTCGTTCAGGCGCGCGCCGCGCGATGCGAAGTCCACGCCCACGATGTCGAACTCGTCCTTCATCCAGCCGGCCGAGACGCCACACACCACGCGCCCGCCGGACAGCAGCGACGCGGTGGCCACGGCCTTGGCCGCGCTGAACGGGTCGTGCAGGGGGGCGAGGTAGATGTTGGTGGCGAAGCGGATGCGCTCCGTGCGCGCGGCCATGGCGGCGATGCTCACCCACGGGTCCGGGAAGGGGATGTCCTTGGGCCAGAACATCTTCCCGTCGGGCGTGTACGGGTAGTCCGTCTGCAGCTGCGTCGGCATGACCATGCGGTCCGGCACGCAGATCCCCTCGAAGCCCGCCGCCTCGGCAGCGACGGCCAGCGCGGGCAGCTGCTCCACTTCGCGGATGAAGCCCAGGTTCAGCCAGAACTGCACGGGCTACATCATCCCCATGGCTTTGAGCTGCGCGACCAGCTGGTCCCAGCTCCAGTGCACACGCAGCGACACCAGCTTGCCCGCGTCGTTGACCTCGTAGATGCCCACCATGTCCACCACGGTCTGCTTGCCACCGCCGAGGTCGTTGGTGACCTGCAGCACGGCCGCGCAGGTGTTGGCGCACGGGATGCGCTGCGACGCGACGATGGTGAGCTTGCTGCGCCCGATAGCCTTGTCCCAGAAGCCCTCGATCGCGGCCTTGCCGCGTTGCCCGTTGCCGGAGGGGTCGAAGGGCGAGGGGCCCACCGGGTCGGCCAGGAACGCGTCGTCGTCGAAGAGGCTCAGCCAGGACTGCTTGTCGCCCGCCATCGCGAACTTGGCGGAGTTCATGCTGGCTAGCACCGCGGGGTGTGTGGTCTCGGTCATGCGCGTAGGTGTAACACCCGTTCTACGATCTCGGCCGGGGATTCCGTCCGAGCTCCCGCCATCACCCCGGCGGCGCGAGAGCACGCGTGAAGGGCGCGCCGGACCGTCAGGTTGCGCCGTCGTCGCTCAACGGGTGACCCGCCTCGGCGAAGCGCTCCGCCAGCCAGGCGTCGGCCTCGGGACGCGTCGCGAAGAGCTTCACGGGCCACGGCGACTGTCGCAGCCAGAGGATCACGGTGAGGCTCGCTCGCGCGATGGGGTCGGGCGCGACATACGCTTGACCCACGGCCCGTCCGGTCAGCAGCGGCGCCACCGTCTGCAGTGAGTGCGCGATGCGTCGCCGGTTGCGCGCGAACGACGAGACCACGGCGGTGACGTCGACCAGCAGCGCCACCGGCCCCGTCGTGTTCGCCGCCACGTCGCGATAGTACGCCTCGAGGTGCGCGAACTCCGCGTCCAGCTCTTCGTAGGTGTACGCGGCTGGGAACGTCAGCGTGACGAAGGGGGCGCGTCGTGTGTCGAGCCAGTGCGCCATGATCGACTCTAGCCGGCCGCTTCGGCGAAGCGCTCGCTCAGCCACGCCTCGGCTTCGGCGCGCGTGGCGAAGAGCTTCACGGGCCACGGGGACTGCCGTAGCCACAGGACGGCGGTGAGCCCGCCGCGCGCGATGGGGTTGCTGATGGCGTAGGCCTGCCCCACGGCGCGTGCCTTGAGCAGCGGCTCCACGCTTGCGAGGGAGTCCACGATGCGCTTGCGGTTGCGCGCCGAGCTCTTGGACACGGCCGTCGCGTCCACCAAGAGGCCCACGGGGCCCGTGGTCTTGGCGGCCACCTCGGCGTAGTACGCCTCCAGGTAGCAGAACTCCGCGTCGAGCTGCTCGTAGGTGTAAGTCGACGGGAAGGTGAACGTGACGAAGGGCGCTCGTCGGATGTCGAGCCAGTGCGCCATGGCGCCAGCATAGCGCACTCATGTCCCCGCCTGGGGAGCGCTTCGTGGGGCGGGCGCGTGCGTGTCGCCATGGAGTGCGCGCGCGCGGCTGCACCCCGCCCGAGCCCGTGGCGGTGCCGCGCCGAACGGTGTACCCAAGGGCATGGAACCCCGACTCAACTTCGTGACCTTGGTGGTGGCCGACCTCGACCGCGCGCGGCGCTTCTACGTCGAGGGCCTCGGCTGGCCCGCCGCGTTCGCGGGCGACGATGTGCTCATGATCCATGTGGGCGCCAAGCTGGTGCTCTCGTTGTGGACTGAGGCCGGCGCCCGCGAGGAGATCGGCGAGGTCACCCGCGCTGGGACGCTGCCCTTCACGCTGTCGCACAACGTGAGTGCGCCCGCCGAGGTGGATGCGGCGCTCGACAGCGCGCGGGCCGCCGGCGCCGAGGTACACGACGCGCAGCAGCGCGCTTGGGGCGGCTACAGCGGCTACTTCGTGGACCCGGACGGCTTCCGCTGGGAGGTGGCGCACAACCCGTTCCCGGTGGGCGACGTGATGATCCCGTAGCCGAACGCGCTCACTTGCGCGGCTTGCGGCTGGGACGTGTGGGTGGGGGCGGCGCGGCCTGCGTAGGCCCGGGCGCGCGGCCTTGCAGCTCGTCGAGGTAGTCGCCCAAGCGGTCGAAGCTGCCTTCCCAGAAGCGGCGGTAGGTGTCGGTCCAGTTCGCGACGGCCTCGAGCGGCTCGGGCGTGAGCGTGCATGGGCGCCACTGCGCCTCGCGGCCTTGATGGATGAGCCCCGCGCGCTCCAGCACGCGCAGGTGCTTGGAGATGGCGGGGGCGCTCATGCTGAACGGCGCGGACAGCTCCTTCACCGTGGCCGAGCCCTCCGCCAAGCGCGCCAATATGGCGCGGCGCGTGGGGTCTGCGAGGGCTGCGAAGGTGGTGCTCAGCGGGTCGGCGTGCACGCTCACATCCCCCGCAAGTGCGCGGCCAGCTTGTCGAGCGTCTGGAAGCCGTACTCCACCGCGCCGAACCCGATCTTCTGGTCGCGCTGCGCCTTCGTGGGGTGCAGCTGGCGCAGGGTGAGCACGGTCTTGCCGTTGCTCTGCGCGTCGAAGGTGATGGTGGTGCGGAAGCGGCCGGGGTCTTCGTCCTGGTCGGTGCCGTGGTCGAACACGAGGCGCTCGGGTGGCGTGATCTCGAGGAACACCATGCGGTTGTCGTAGCGGGTGCCGTCGGGGCCTTCGAACATGAAGCGCCAGCGCCCGCCCACGCGCACGTCGAGCTCCTCCGTGGTCACCGTGAAGCCGCTCGGCCCGAACCAGCGGGGGAGGTGCTCGGGGTTTGTCCACGCCTCGAAGACGAGCTCGCGGGGCGCATCGAACACGCGTGTGATGACGATCTCTCGGTCCATGGCCCAGTCGTGTGCGGTGGTCGTGTGGCTCATGTCGTGCTCTCTCGTAGTTTTCTGATTGGTTAATTATCGCATCGGTTAATCACACGTAGAGCGCCTTCGGTCAAGGCCGATTTCCATCCGCGCGTCCCGGCCAGGCCCGTCGAGGTTGACGATGAATGCATGAGCATGCATATACATGATCATGCACGCAGATGCCTTCCAGACCCTTGCCGACCCGACGCGTCGTCGCATCGTCGAGGTCCTTCGCAGTGGCGAGCAGCAAGTGGGCGACGTCGTCGCAAAGGCGGGCATCCACCAGTCCGGCGTGTCGCGGCACCTGCGCATCCTCTCGGAGTCGGGCTTCGTCTCGATGCGGCCCGACGGGCAGCGGCGCCTCTACGCGCTCCGGCCCGAGCGCTTCCGCGAGCTGGATGCGTGGCTCGCGCCCTACCGGGACCTCTGGGAGGCCCGGCTCGACCGCTTCGGCGCGGCGGTCGAGGCGAAGCAACGAGCGGCCGACCGCAAGAGCAACAGGAGCAAGCAGCCATGAGCCGAGAAGACGCACGACGAGGAGCCCAGACCGTCATCGAGCGCCGCTACCGCGCGAGCCTCGCGGACGTGTGGGACCTGTGGACCACCAAGGACGGCTTCGAGTCGTGGTGGGGGCCGCAGGGGTTCCGCACCGAGGTGCACGAGCTGGACGCGCGCGCGGGCGGCGCGCTCCACTACGACATGATCGCGGACACGCCGGAGATGGTGGCCGCCATGAACGAGATGGGGCAGCCCACCTCGCACCCGACGCACTCGCGCTTCACCGTAGTGGAGCCCCGCACGCGCCTGGTGCTCACCAACGTCATCGACTTCCTGCCGGGCGTGGCCACGTACGAGAGCCGCATCGAAGCCGTGTTCACGGAAGAGGGCGAGGCCGTGCGCATGGTGCTCACCCTCGACGCGCTGCACGACGCGGAGTGGACGCAGCGCCAGCTGGAGGGGATGAGCAGTCAGCTCACCAAGCTGGACGAGCGCTTTGGGAGCGCGGAGCACGCGGGGTAGGCGAGGGGCCAGCGCGTCGACGCGAGACGCGGTCCGGAGCGGGAAGAGACTAGGCGAGGAGGATGACGATGAACGGAACGACCCTACGGCACGAGACGCTCACGTTCGTGCGCGAGTACGCAGCGACACCCGACGTGGTGTTCTCGGCCTACGAGGACATCGACTCGCGAGCGCGCTGGAGCGCGCCTTCGGACACTGCCGTGGTGACGTACACCGCACACGACTTCCGCGCGGGCGGTGTGGACACGTTTCGCTGCGGCGACAAGCAGGAGCCGCAGTACGACGGCGAGGTCCGCTACGTGGACATCGTCCCAGATGCGCGGATCGTCTACTCCGAGATCATCCGTGCGGCTGGGGCGCCCCTCTCCGCGTCGCTCGTGACGTGGACCTTTGCCTCGCGGGCGAACGGCACGCGGCTCGAGGTGACGGTTCAGCTGGCGTCCTTCGTCGGCGAGGACATGGTCGCCGGAACTCGCGTCGGAATGAACGCGGCGCTGGACAACCTCGGCGCGCAGCTGAGGACGTGAGTCCTCGCGTGTGTTTCAGCGGCGCCGTGCTCTTGCGCGCGCGGCGAGCCTGCGCACGAGAAGGAGCGCTCCGAGGAGAGCGCCGACTGCCCATGGGGCCGTGGCCCAGCGCTAGTCCGTACATGCGGGCGTGCGCCATCGCGGGTAGGTGCGACGGCACTCAGAAGGGCTCCATCGCATCGCCCAACAACGTCGTGACGCGGCATACCCCGCCAGGGTCGGAGCTCACCTCCAGCTCGAGTCGGCCAACCACCTGCCGGTCGCGCATCCCAATCACCCCTGTCACCGTCGAGCCGTAGCCTGGGAGTGGGCTCGAGCACACGTACGATACGCGCCACTCACACGGGCCAAGAAGGGTGAGACCGCCCTCGCACCAGGTGTCGACGGCGAAGTTGTTCTCGAACGGGAAGGTCACAAGCTGAGTGTCAGGGCTCACCCCCGCGCAGCCCTCCGGCTCCTCGAGGAGCACTCGCAAGGGTGTGTCGTAGCTACCGGGCGGGGCGCACGACTCAGAGGCGTCGGTGGGGATCTCCGCGTCCAAGGGGTCAGGTGCGTCGCTTGCAGCGTCCAAGGGAGCGTTCGCGTCGAGGTGCAGTCCGCCATCGTCGGTCCCGCTCGGCGCGTCGTCGGCGTTCCGGTGAGACAAATAGCACCCGGGCGCGGAGACGAACGCGAGACCAACCAACACGCTGACTGCGCTTCGGGCTTTGCGGCCGCAAGGGGATGAGACCCTCCGTTGCATGGGGACACACTAGCGAGAGGGGAGTGGCTCTGGCAACTGGCCCCGACCGTCGCACGACCATTCTTTGCGTCGCGGCGTCTGGGCTGCGTAGCGGACCTCAGCGCGCGCCCACGCTCGCGCGCCACCCGACGCCGTCGGGGTAGTCGGGCTGTGGGATGAACGGCTGGTATCCGGCGACTGGGCAACGCGGGCTGAGCGCATCCAAGAGCCGCAGGCGCTCGCCATCGAAGGTGTAGGCGAAGCGTGCCCTGTGCTCCGTGGTCGGTGTCCAGCGCTCGCCGCGCTCCTCGAGGTCCATGAGCTCGAACAAGCCCGGGCCCCGCTCCTGCCGCTCTTCCACGCACAGCTCGGTGCGGCCATCGCCGTCGAGGTCCAGCACCACATGGCCCTGCACGACGACCTGCGTGCCGGCGTCGTAGACCTCGTGGTCCCACTGCGTGAACAGCGCGACGGGCCGCACGCGGCAACAGCGGCCATCGTCCGTTTGGCCCGCGTCGACGCCCGCGACCACGCCGCGGTACCGGCCGTACATGCCGTCGTGCTCGAAACCACGTGTCACCAGGCCGAGCAGCAGCACCTCGCCGCCCACGATGAGCTGCGACGTCACGGGCAACACGCAGCGCGCCGAGCCGTCAGGCAGGGTCTCCGCGTCCTGCACGTCGTTGGTGTGACACAGCGCGCCGTTTCCGTGCTCGGCCGAGAGCCCCTCCGGCACGAACACGAGGCTGTCCTCGTACGCGCTCATCGGCGGCCACTCCAGCGCGTAGCGTTCGGGGACGTGCGCGCGCGCGGCTGAGGGCGTGACGGCGACCGTCGATGGCGTGGCTTGCGAGCCCCTCGAGCACGACGCGCTCAGGAGGCAGGCCAGGAGCGCAAGCGGTGGGGAGACCTTCATGGTGCGCCGAACGAAGCGCATGGCCCCGCGTGTTCCCTTGCACATCGGATACTGCCTGGCGCCCACCGTGGGTCCAGCGCCATGCGTCGAGGACCGTTCACTGTCCAGCACGACGTCGTGTCGCGGCGGCCCGCGCCTACTCCGCGTCCCAACCGGAGATGAACGACGGGGGCACCGTCTCGGTCAGCCAGACCTCGTTGGGCGTGACGAAGAACACGTGCCCCGCGGCGCGCATCGCGCGGGCATTGACGGACAAGATGACGGGCTTGCCCCGCCGGCCGCCCACGGCGCGCGCGGTGGCTTCGTCCTTCGAGAGGTGCACGTGGTGGCGCTCCATGCGCAGCAGGCCTGTCTCGCGGATGGCCGGCAGGAAGCGCGACGCCGTGCCGTGGAAGAGCACGTCGGGCGGCTCGGCGGGCTCGTAGCCGAGGTCCACGGCGGTGGTGTGCCCCTGGCTCGCGCGGATGCGCTGACCATCCTCCGACAGGGCGAAGCGCTGCTTGGGGCTCGTGGCCACCACGTCGTCAAGCTCGGCGCGCGTCAGGTGGCGGCCGTGCCGAGCGGACGCGTCGAGCAGGACGTCGACCTCGACCCAGCCCGCTGCGTCGAGCGTGATGCCCACCGCGCCGGGCTCGTGGCGCAGCACGTAGCTGAGGAACTTGCTGATGGCGGTGCGGTGCTTGTCGTCCATGGGTGCATCCCCTGTGGCGCGACCATAGCCAGCGCAAGGGCCGGGCGTCGACACCGAGATCAAAGGAACATGCGCGCGGCTGCGTACCGGCTCCAACACGATGTGCTTCGTCACGTCCCGTTCTGCTCAGCTAGCGGTCGGGGTGCGGCACCTCGCCGCGCGCCAGCATGTCGACGAACTGGGCGATGCGCCGCGCGCGCGTCTCGGGGCGCTTGGCGTCCTGCACGCGGTACAGGATGGCGAAGCGGTTGGCGCTGCTCACGGTGGCGAAGAACTCCCGCGCGGCGCGGTTGGCCTCGAGGGCGCGCGCGAGGTCGGGGTGCACCTCCATCTTGGCGGGGCCGGCGTAGGCCGCGTCCCAGCGCCCATCGCGCTTCGCCGCCTCCACCTGGGCCAGCCCGGCCGGCGCCATCTCGCCCGCCGCGATGAGCTTCTCCACCACGTCGCGGTTGATCTGCGACCACTTGCTGCGCGCCCGGCGGGGCGTGAAGCGAATGGTGTAGTACTGCTCGTCCAGCCCGTGCTTGAGGCCGTCTATCCAGCCGAACGCGATCGCGTGGTCGCGCGCCTCCTCGTACGTGATGGACGGCAGGCCGCTGCCCTTCTTGGCGAACTTCACCCACAGGGTCTCACCCGCTTCGTGGTGGCGCGATAGCCAGGCGCGCCAGTCTCGCACGGTGGCGAACGCGCGCATGGGGGCGCCTTCGTGTTGCTCTTCGTCAGTCTTCTTGCGGGGCATCGGTCCTGCTCGCTCGGGCCGTCGTCACGCGCACGCGCACGGCCTACCGGTTTTTCCGCCGCGCGCTGCGGGCGGCCTTGCGCTTGCCCTTCTTTTCCTGGCTGGCCGCCTTGCCTTGCGTGGCCGTCTTGGACGTCGGCTGCGGGAGGCCCGGAACGGGGAACGACGCCGGGAGCGGCATGCTGCTCATGGACTGCATGAACGCTTCGAGGCCTTCCTGGGACTGCACGTCGAAGCCCGCCTCGGCGCCAGCCATGACCATGGACTTGGCCATGCCGAAGTTGCCGGGGTTCGAGAGCGCCGCCTCCAGCTTCTTCACCGCGTCGCCGCCCAGCACGGCCAGGCACGCGTCGGCCTGCTTCAGCCCGAGCTCGCGCTTGAGGAACGTGTAGAACGCACGCAGCGTGTCCACGACCCAGCTCGCCTCCGACGGCTCGATGCTGACCTTGCGTGGGAAGAGCTGGAACACCACGCGGCGCAGGTCCGCGGCGCCCAAGGAGGCGACCGTGTGGCCCAGGTAGTTGGCCGCGAAGTCCATCAGGAAGCGGCACGCGTGCGGGTCCTCGACGTCCTGCGCCTCGGGGGCGGCGGCGAAGCGCTCCATCAGCGCGTCTTCCAGCGCCTGCCGCCTGTGGTCGTCCATGGGCTCGTGTCGGGCGAGCGCGGCCAAGTCCGCGAGCAGGTCGTGCGATGCGTCGAACACGAGCGGCGTCCGCGCGTAGGGCGTGCGCAGCGTGACCTCGACCTCGCCCTCGGCGGTGCTCACCGTCAACGTGCGGGCAAAGGGCTCACCCCCCGCCCAGGCCTTCTTCAGCGCCTTCTTCTCGGCGAGCACCTGGGTGAGCGCCAGCGCGAGGGCCTCGACCATGGTGACCTGTTCGCTCTCGGGCGGCCCCGCGATCAGCTCCTCGTCGAGCGACATCAGCAGCGGGTAGGCGCTGCTGGTAGCGACCTCCCAGCCGTGCGCGGTGGCCTCCTTCACCAGCGCGGGCTGCAGCACGGCGCGGCGCTCGTAGCTCAGGACCAAGTGCTCCGGCAGCTCCGGCGCTTCGCCGCGCTCCATGGCGTCCGCCCCGTCGAGGTAGGCCTCGAAGTCGTCCAAGCTGGAGAACAGGATGAGCCCAAAGCTCTGGCCCGCCTGGCCGATGACCGACAGGGCTCCGTCGCGCACGTCGAAGCGCTCGATGGTGACCGCGAACAAGGTCTGGTCGTCGGGCACCACCTTCCACGGCTTGGCGCGATAGAGCGCGGCAGCGGCCGTGAAGAACGCCCCCATCGCCTCCGCCGTGATGTCCCACGCGAGGAAGGACGGCTCCTGTGCGCCTGGGTCGCCCGTTGCCTGGCCCAGCGACTCGCGCATCGCCGCCAGCACGTCGTCCAGCTCGGGGGTCGGCGCGCACACCACGTCGAGCCCCGGATGGCCTGCGCGCAGGGCGTCCGCCAGCTCGGGTGAAGCCACCCGCACGCGCGTCGGAGCGTGCGGCTCGCCGAACATCGTGTTTTCGATGGTGCTCGCCAAGCTGTCGCTGGCCATGCGCAGGAGCTCGTCCGGCTTGGTGAGCTGCGAGCCCAGCAGCGCGCCCTCGGCGCCCATCCAGAACAGCGCTTCGGGTCGATACGGCTCCCCGCCGGGATCCGCGACGTAGCTGGGCAACGTGATGGTGCCGCCGATCCATTCGATGCTGGCGGTCTTCTTCGGGCCGGTCCGGCCGCGGGGAGTGGTCTGCTTGCGGGTCATGGCTTGTTCTCGAGGAGGAGGTCGGCTGCGCCGGGGGCTACTGGCCGAGCCAGGCCCGGCAGCGCGGGTCGATCTTCAGGCACATCGCGGTAAGCGCCTTTGCTGCGCCGCCGGTGAGCATGCCCTCGCCGAGGTCCTCGCTAATGTGAGCCACGAGCTCGTCGAACGCGTCCTTGTCCCCTTCGAGCACCGCCCCCGTGTCGGTGGGCGCGGAGGTCATGACCAGCAT
>JACKEJ010000019.1 GCA_020633055.1 Sandaracinaceae bacterium
AACCCGCTGCGGGATGTCGACTTGCGCGGGCTCAGTGGTTGCCCGGACGATTGTCCGCCGCAGGCCGCGCCTGAGGAGGGGCCCGCGGCCGAGGAGGTTCGACTCAGTCCCAACGGTCAACCAATGGTGTTGCGTCCCTCGCTGGACGGTACAGGCCCACCACGCTGGACGCTCGTCGAGGGCACGCGAACCCCTTCCCGGCGCGAGACCGACTTTCCGAGCGGATATCGCGCCTCCACTTGGGAGGCGTTGGCTATGCTCCACACCGATGAGGGCCGTATGCAGGGTCGACGCCCCATGCACACCGACGCGAACGGGGTCGAGGTGCCTACGCCATACCACGAGCTAACGTGGCGTGATGGAAGCGGCGAGCGCATCGACACGACACCACGACCTGCATCCGCCGGCCCCCCACCGACCCCCGCACGGCACATGGGTGACCTGACGTTCGACCACCAAGCGCCCTGTGCCCAAATGTGGAACGAAAGCGTGACAGTGGGCGATACGACTTACCCGCCGGGACACGACACAAGCCGTGCCACCCGCGCGACTTTCTACAACGATCCAGCGAATCTTGTGCCTGCAACGTGGAGCGACAACTCCTCACGCGGATCACAGATCACTCGCCCTGACGGCCACACGGAGCGTCCACGCTACACTGCTCAGCCTGGACCGAACTACAGCAACGATTCGACCTAGGAGCGACCTGTGAATTCATTCATGGAGAAGTTCGTCAGCAGTTCAGACAACACGCACTTCATCAACATTTGCGAGGATATATGGTCCTGGAGTCCGTTTGATAGATTCCCATGGACTACCGTTCTACGTTTTTCAGATGACCGTGTCATGGCTCTTCGATGCAAGAAGGAAGGCGGTTCAACAGATGAACTCGTCCGCATCGCTCAAGCAGGGACTGTTTCATGGACTGTGTCCGTCTCGCCTGATCAACCATCTACATGGATGGCGTGCGATGCATCGCGTCTCGGAGGCGTTGCGATACGTCACCCCTCAATCGCAAAGTCTTCTCCCCTGAACAAGGAACACGATTGGGCGGCCGGTCAGACTTGGCGTGTTTTCGTCGCAGGTCGATGCGAAGTAGGTTTAGACGAGTCTCCTGATGAGGTAGAAGCGCGCTCAAAAGTGTGGGACATGACGGACCTAACGCGCGACGTTACACCGTTCACAAAGACGCGTTCACTCAGGAAGAAGTCGAAGATCCGAGCTGGCGGGGCCGGCAAGAGCCGTGGCGTTGGCCGCTGGACCGAGGTCGTTCGAGTGTTTGAGCTTCTGGCGGAGGAAGATGGGTTCTTGGAGATCGAGAACTACGAGCGCGAGGTGGCGCGTGTGGACCACGAGGGGGGATACGTCATCACGCTGCGAGACACCGAGTACGAGCGAGAGCCGGCCGACGCGCGCGCATGGCGAGAGGCGTTTGCGAAGCAGGGAGTCGAGGCGTCGCTGGAGGTCCTCGCGCCATGAGCGACGCGGCTCCATGGGCGGCTCTCGTCGGCGATTTGCTCGAGTACTTCGATTGGGAGCGAGCAATGGACCAGGAGCCGGAGTTCGCGGTGTTCCATCAGGGGACGTTTCCAGCCGACGAGGCTCGCAGACTCGGCACACTGCTGCTGGCAGACCCGGACCACGCGCTGCAGGTGGTGGCACGGACCGTCGCGTGGTGTGTGATGGAGCCTGGGTTCGCGGAGAATGAACGTGCGCCGGTGCTCGCGGCGGTGGTCGCTGCCGGCGAGGGTGGGCTCGCAACTTCCGAAACCGTCTCCGGAGTAGTCGCTGTCGCGCGCGCAGGGTTCCGCTACTTGGCGGCACGGGACGTGGAGGCGTTCGTGGCGATGATGGCCCTCTTCGACGAGCTGCGGACGGGCTCCTATGCGTCGCCACAGCTGAGAGCGGGAGACAACGCGCGGTGGCTCAGCCAGGTGGTGCGCCCTCAACACGGAGACAAGAGCGCGCTGCTGCCTGCGTTGCGCGAACTCGTCACCGACGCTCTCAGCGGGCCGGGACGGCGCTTGCGGGTGGCCCTCTTCGATAGCGCCGAGTTCGCGCAAGTGTGGTCCGCTGACGCAGCGTTTGAGCCCGTGGATTGCCTGATCCGCATCCCGGAGCCCGTGCTGGCCCGGCGCGTGATGCACGTGCACCCGGAGGTGATAAGTGCCTTCGCCTCTCCCCTCGCGGTCGAGTACCTGGTCGAGCGTAGCCTGCTCTTCAGCGTCCTCGAAGACACCTACGGCGACATGGTCCGGCGCATCGACTACACGGTCGGGACGCGCACATGGTCCCACGCCGTCGAGTAGAGTGTAGGGGCGCATGTTGCGGATGGGTGTCCATGCCGCCGGTCGCGTGGAGTAGCGGGCTTCGTTGAGAACTGAATGGGGCGCCCGTGGACGCGGCGCTTCTGGCGTTCTGGCGAAGGGGACCTCCGGGTGCGGGAGGACTTGCGGCGCGAGACCACGCGCTAAGCGTGCGACGGAGCGCACCGGCTCCCGACGGTCACGCACGCGGAGGGGCAGCAAGACGGGCCTCGATCTCCCGCGACGATTATTGGCAAGCGCACCTACCCGATCCACACTCGAGTCATGGTCGAAGGGACTTCAGTCGATGGAGCAGTGTTGACCGACGTCGTGGAACGAGCACGGGCCGCCGTCCAACGCCTCGAAGGGGCTCGCGCCCACGCATGGCTGACCGAGGCCCTCCAAGGGTCGTTCCTTGCATGGCGCCAAGGGCTGGTCGACGCAGAGCCGCCGGCCCGAGCGATCATCCTCTTTGGTGTCTCGACCTGGACGGGGCGGCCAGTGGAGTTGTCGCCAGAGGACGAGCTACCGCCCTTGGAGGATACGGTCTCCATCGAGCTGCTCGCGCGGTGGGCCGAGCGTTCTTTCGACGAGGGCAACACCGACTCAGTGCTGAGAGCACTTCGCCGTCATCGGGACGCCGCCACCCTGCTGCCGGTTGTCGTTCGGGGGCTTCTCGCGAAAGGTTTGGTCGCCAACGCCCGCGCCGAGATTGAGGCAACCCATTGGATGGCCAAGGGGGTGCGCGCGCAGGCCGTGCTGGAAGTCGTACGCGCGGGTATCGCTACCATCGACGATGTCCTCGCGGTCGTAACCGGGGCCCCTTTTGTCCAGACCGGCCATGCGCGGGGCGGAGACGAGCTGGATGCGCTTGTGGACGTGCTTGCGTGCGGAGGTACGTGGTTGCCGCAGGAGGCTGTCTGGGCGCTCGTGGAGGCCGCTATCGGGCTCGGCGCTCGTGGGCAGCGCACGACTCGACCGACAGGGTTCGCGAACCTCCTCGCGCGCGGATGCCGTGTGTGTGCAGAGCAAGCAGGGGCCGGCACAGCCCATCTCGTCGAGGCGACGGAGCAGCTAAGTGCGGCGATCGCGTTCGAGGACATCCGCGCGACGGTTGCGCCGACGCTCGACGAGGCCCGCGCGCGTCTCGTGGCGGGAACGGCGTCGTCCTTTGTCGCGATTGAGCCGTCGTGGCCCGAGACCCCAGCCGAGCCCACGTCCCCGTGGAAGCACCACGACGAACCGAGACGACGCATTCGCGAGGCCAATCGGGCGATGGTGCGAGCCCTCGACATGGATGATGCTGACGCGTTCTTCGAGGCGCTTGCGATCGCGATCGCTCCCGTCGGACCGACACTCGCGGACCGGCTGCGCGCGTGGCAGACAGCAGAGCCGTCGAGCCGTGGAGCACGGCTTCTCGACATCCTGCGCCACGACGACTTGGTCGTGGAGGGGTGGTGCGTACAGGGTACTCACGAGCCTTGGGAGGCCTTGGGCAACCTCGAGGACCACGAGCTGGCAACCGCGGTTCTCGAACTCGCCTTCGAGCGTGACTTCGTAACGCGCGCGTATCCCTTCAAAGGCGACTGGCGCCGCCCTCGAAGTATCGCAGCCCAACTCATGCTGCTCGCTAGCCGTCATGCGATCGACGGGTTCGTGCCGCGGCTTCTCGCGGCGGCATCCGATTCGACGCGACCGGGAGTCTTCCACCGGCTCTTTGACGCGCTCGCCATCGTCGCGCCCACCCCGGTTCACATCGACCTCGAGATGCGTTCCGCACTTCCCGCCTGGCTCGGATGGGCCCTCGTCTCGCGCGTCGCGGGGAACCGCGACGAGCTCAGAGCCCGCTACGGTGAGCCACCGCCCGAGTTGCTCTACCGCGTGTGCGAGGAGGTTGCACGGGTGGGGCGCGTCGACGACGCCTTGGAACTCGCCAGTCATCCGAGCAGCTTCCACACGTTCGCCAGCGGCTACGAACAGCGACGTCCCCCACCGACGCAAGACGCGCTGCTTACGATAGCCCGCACGGCGACGCTGACGGACAAGCAGCGGAAGCGCGTTCTCGCTGCTTTCAAGAAGGCGCCGCGGCAGCGGAGCGATGGGCACAAGGCCCGCCTGGCCGAGTTGCAGACGCTCCTCGAGGCATGATCGTCCGGCGATCTACGCGACCACCACGAGGAGGACGCCGGCCGGGAGCCGAGCCGACTCGGAGTCCTCCGGAGGCTAGGCTGAAGATAGTCCAACGCGAGCAGCTGGCGCATGTCCAACGGAGCCGCATCAGTTGTCCCGGCAGCCATCCTGCTCGAGGATGACGAACTCCACGCGGCGGTTGGCCGCGCGCCCTACCGGGGTGTTGTTGTCGTCGATGGGTCGCGTCTCGCCGTAGCCCTCGGACTGCAGCCGCTCGGGGGCCACGCCGTGCTGGATGAGGTACTCCCGCACCGACGCGGCGCGCTGCTGCGACAGCACGAGGTTGTGGCGGTCACGCCCGCGCGAGTCAGTGTGCCCCTCGATGCTCACCCGGCGCAGGTCGGGCCGAGACACGATCACCCCGGCCAGCTGGTTCAGCAGGTCGAAGGAGCGGTGCTGAATGACCGCGCGGTTGCTCTCGAAGTGGATGTGGTCGCGGATCTCGATCGACGCACACGTCACGTGGATGACCGTCTGGTCTGGGCAGCCGTCCGTGTCCTCGAAGCCGTTCACCACCTCGGGCTGCATGGGGCAGCGGTCGGCCGTGTCCGGGATGCCGTCCCCGTCGTTGTCGAGGTCGGGACAGCCGTCTTCGTCCTGGAAGCGGTCGCGGTCCTCGGGCTCGTGCGGGCACGCGTCGTGGGGGTCGAGCAGGCCGTCCCCGTCCGTGTCGACCTCGGGGCAGCCATCCTCGTCCTCGACCCCGTTGTAGTCTTCCGCCTCGTTCGGGCAGCGATCAACGCCGTCGAGGATGCGGTCCTGGTCGTTGTCCGGGTCGGGGCAGCCGTCGGTGTCCTGGAACCCGTCCTGGTCCTCCGGCTCGTTGGCGCACTGGTCGGAGATGTCCTGGATGCCGTCGCCGTCGTTGTCGCGGTCGGGGCACCCGTCTTCGTCCTGGAAGCTGTCGCGGTCCTCCCGCTCGAGCGGGCAGCCGTCGTCGGGGTCCGGCACTCCGTCCTGGTCGTTGTCGGGGTCGGCGCAGCCGTCCTCGTCCTCGAAGCCGTCCGCGTCCTCCGGGTCGTTCGGGCACTCGTCGGGCTCGTCTTCGATGCCGTCCTGGTCGTTATCGAGGTCGGGGCAGCCGTCCTCGTCCTCGAAGCCGTCTGCGTCCTCGGGCACCTCGGGGCACGCGTCGACGCGGTTGAGGATGCCGTCGCCGTCGCGGTCGCGGTCGGGCACGCGCATGTAGCTCAGGCTGAACAGGATGCGGTAGTCCGGGGCGCCGAAGCCCTGAAACAAGCCCACGCCGCCGCCTGCTTGGATCATCACCTGCTCGATGGGCAGGAAGCGGAAGTTGAGCATCGCCTCGGTGGGCGCCTCCTCGTAGCTGAAGTCGTCGGCCGCCACCACGATGCTGCCGCGCACCTCCGGCACGACGTGCACGTAGCGGCTGCGGAACTGGATGGCGAGGCCCCAGTCCACCGTGCCGCCCACGCTCAGCCCAGCGGTCTCGAGGTCGCTGCGGTAGGTGTAGCCCGCGCTGAGCGACACGCGGTGACCCGTGGTCGTCACGCCATCCACGACCAAGCGCGACGAGACGCGGAAGCCCTCGCCCTGGTAGTCGTCCTGCTCGCCGGTCGGGAAGAAGCCCTCCACCACCAGCGCCATGGCGGCGCCTCCTGGTGAGGCATCGGTGTGCGTGTTGAACAGGCGCAGCTTGAGCCCCAGGCGCGCGTCGCCCGGCCCCGCCCCCGCGCCGGGTGCGCCGACGTCGAAGTTGGGCAACGTCGGGATGGTGTCGCCGCGCTGCATGACGATGACGGGGATGTCGAGCCCGAGCTCGAGCCGACCCGCGATCCCCACCGCGCCGAGCAGGTGCAAGCTCGCCTGCTGGTCGATGATGGCGTACAGGCGCGACCCGTCGACGCTGCGCATGACGAGCGGGCGCGCGTCGTAGTGCGCGAGCAGCCCGAGCTCGAACGAGCCGTTCTCGAGCAGGTCGGCGGACGAGACCCCGGCGGCGTTGCTGCGCTGCGAGAGGGAGGGATGGAACAGCTGCGGATCGAAGCGCCGCTGTGCGGACGCCCTCCCCGCCGCCGCCATGAGCGCCATGGAAAACAGGGCCGCGAGGGCCCGCGCGAACCAAGCGCGATTCACGAGCGCGCCCCCCGGCGGACGACGAGCGCAGCGCCCAGCGCCAGCAGCGCGAGCAGCGGTGCGAAGGGCGACCCTGCATGGCCGGCCCCGCAGGTGTAGACCCCGCCGCCCGAGAGCAGCCCGGGGAGCTGGTCGTCCTCGTCGTTCAGCGGGTCACCCCCGCGCGCGACCTCGGCGCCATCCCCGAGGCCCCCGTCGTCGCTGTCCGCGTCGCGCGGGTCGGTCGCCGCGCACCCGCTGCAGCTGGGCAGGTCGGCGCACACGTCCGCGCACGCCGCCGGGCACGTGTCGGTGATCGGGATCTCGCACACGTTGCGTAGGCCATCTCCGTCGACGTCCTCGTCGCACACGTCGCCGTCGTCGTCGTCGTCCAGGTCCGCTTGGTCGGTGTTGGGAATGGCGGGGCAGTTGTCGATGGCGTCGGGCACGCCGTCGGCGTCGGCGTCGGGCTCGGGGCAGCCGTCGTCGTCCATGAACGCGTTCGCGTCTTCCGCGACGAGCGGGCACCGGTCGAGGTTGTCCTCACAGAGGATGGTGGGCACCGTCGCGCGCAGCGCGCAGTCGCCGTCGCTGTCCCGCTCGAGGTAGTCGGGCACGCCGTCCATGTCGGCGTCGTCGTCCAGCGGGTCGCCGTTCATGTTGGCGTCCTCGTCACACGGGCCGATGCCGTCGCCGTCGTCGTCCGCGTCACGGTAGTCGGGCCGCGTGTCGCCATCGCTGTCGTCGTTCGTCGGGTCACCGTCGTCGTCCGGGTCTTCGTCCGCCGTGGGCACGCAGTCGCCGTCGTCGTCCGCGTCCAGCGCGTCCACCAGCAGGTCCATGTCCGTGTTCACGTTGGGCATCCCGCCGCGCGTCTCGACGAAGTCGTTCACGGTGTCGCCGTCCGAGTCCGCGTTGTTTGTGAGGGTGCCCGTGATGCAGCGCTCGGTGTAGTCCGTGAGGCCGTCCATGTCCGAGTCGATCGACCCGTCCACCGAGCGGATGGTGATGGGCGCGCTGACGTCCTCGGACAGCCACGTGTAGGTGTCGAGGTAGGCCTCGTTGCCCTTGCCGGTGCCCGAGCCGCCCATGGCCACGAAGTCGCCCCAGGCGCGCGCGTTCGCTCCCGGAGGCGTCACGGTCTCCCCCAAGGGCACCGGCGGGTCCATCGGGTCGCCCGAGTTGAGCCCCAGCGGACCCGAGGTGGACGCCGAGATGAACGCGTACGGCGCGGGCATGGTCGTCGCGTTCGCCTGCACGAGCGCGTCGTTCCAGAACATGTTCAGCGGCGTGAGCGAGCCGTTGGCCCCCACCTGGAACATGCGCAGGCCGCGAAAGCTGGTCTCGATGTCGCGCCCCACGTAGTGGAACTCGCCCACCGTGAGGCGCACGCTGCACTGGTGGTCGCCCACGGGGAAGGGATTGCCGCTGTTGTCCCGTCCGTCGAAGGGCACGCGGTTGGTGCCCGCCACCGCCGCGCCCAGGAACAGAAAGTCGCCCGCATCGACGATGTCGAAGCGCCCGTCGCGGTTGAGGTCGCACACGAGGTGGAACGACCCGACCACGTTCGACGTGAAGACGAACTCGCCCATGCTCGCGCCGCCCACGAACTCGTCGCAGGCGGGCACGCCGCCGGTCACCTCGGTGCCCCCGCGGAAGCTGAAGTCGCGCACCTGCGGCCCGAGGAAGCTGTACGTCGCGTCGTCCGGGGGGTTCAGGTACATCTGGTACTCGTTGGCCGCGCTGTTGCCCACCTCGGGCACGCTGCGCCCCGCGTTCGGGCCGCGCACGCCCGTGCTGTTGCCCTGCACCTCGAAGATGAAGCCCGCGAGTCCGTCCGTGCGCAGCTCCATGACCGCGAAGCTCTCGGTGTCACCGCCCGGGACGCGCGCATAGAAGCTGGCGTTGGTGGCCGAGGCCATGTTGAACCCACCCGTGTTGAAGCCCCACGCGAACGAGTACACGCGTCCGTCGCGCGGCACGCCCGACACGAAGAGCGTCACGTCCCAGGGCACCTGGGTGCCTGCCACGAGCCCGCCGTTGCCGTCCACGTCGAACTGGTTCTCGAGCAGGTCCAGGCGGTAGGAGCCGCTCATGCTGGGCGTGATGGTGGCGCCGCTCGCGAACGTGCCCACCGTCGCGCCGAGCGGATCCATGACCGTGACGCTGCCCGTCCCCGTCCAGACGATCGTCTCGACGGCGGGGTTGATGACGTCCACGAAGATGTCCGTGGAGACGCGCAGCGCTTGGGAGGGTGCGAGCTCTGCGCCAACACCCAACGACCCCTCGGCACGCGCGAGGCGGGGAGCGAAGGTGGCGCAGCACGCGGCCAGCGCGGAAGCAACGGCGAAACGCGACGTGGGCGCGGGGAGAGAGCCGAAGCGCATGGGAGCTCCTTAGGTCAAGGGCAAGTGATGTTCGGATGATACAGCGAGTGGCGCGTTCTGGGTGGAATCCCGTCGTGGGGCGTCTTCAGATGGTGGCGCCGTGAGTCTGGCGGTCGGAGGGCCAACTGACATAGGATCAGCCACCTCGGAGGTATGGCGATGAAGCGTGTGGTGAAGGGTGTGGGTGTCGCCACCCTGGTGTTGGCGCTGGCGATGGTGGGTTTCTATGGGTGGGCGACGCTGACCGTACGCGCCTCGCTGTCCCGAACGCTGACCGCGCACGAGGTGGACATCCCCGTGCCGTTCCCGCTGACGGAGGAGGAGCTCGCCGCGCTGCGTGAGGAGCGCCGCGCGGCACTCGCCGCCGAGGCTCCGGAAGCGGACACGAGTGACGACGCGGACGGTGAGGGCCCCGCGCCCGACGCCGGGCCCCAAGCGGCTGCTGGGTCGGACGCCGAGGGCGCAGAAGCCCCGCAGCCCGCGGGAGACGTTGCGCCCCTCGCGCCCCCGGTCGACGTCGACCTGCTCGCGGGCGTGGACCTCGAAGCGCTGGCGCTCGAGCGGGCGATTGCGCGGGGCGAGCACCTGGTGCGCGCGCGCTACGCGTGCGGCGAGTGCCACGGCCAGGACTTCAGCGGTGGCGTGATGGTCGACGACCCCGCCATGGGGTCGCTGCTCGGACCCAACCTGACGCCCGCCGGCCCCACACACGAGTTCACCATGACCGACTGGGACCACATCGTGCGCCACGGCATCCTCGCCGACGGGCGGCCCGCGGTCATGCCGTCGGAAGACTTCGTGCGCATGTCCGACCGCGAGCTGTCCGACATCGTCGCGTACCTGCGCGCGCAACCCGCCGTGAGCAACGAGGTCGGGGACAGCGCGCTGGGGCCCATCGGGACGCTCTTGGCCGCCCTCGGCAAGCTACCGCTGTCGGCGGACACCATCATGGACGACCAGAGCGCCCACGTGGTGGAGCCTCCTGCCGCCCAGCCGGACGCCGCGTTCGGGCAGCACCTGATCGCGGTGTGTACCGGCTGTCACCGTCCGAGCCTCGAGGGGTCGGGTGGCCCCGGGAGATCACTCTCCCGGGGCTCCCACAGATCCGGACGTGCAGGACTACTGCATCCGGCTCTTCAGCGGCGTGGATTCGCTGGGCGACCAAGCGCTGAGTGCACGATGCGGGGCGGTGGCAGGGGGTGGTGCTTTAGGAGCGCCGCGAAGCGCTCCCAGGTCATCTCCCTTCTGCCGCCACGCCGGTCGAGCCATCGGCGCCATGCTCGCGTGACCTCAAAGAAGTAGGTCGCGAGCGCTCGGCTGTTGTTCGTGATCCCGTAGTAGGCGTAGTGCCCGCGCAGCTTCGAAGCGAGGGTGACGCGTTGCTCGTCGACCGGTTCGTGCCGGTTGTCCCGACACCATTCCCAGATCGCGCGGATTGCCCTCCGCATCCGAGTCGCCATCGTCTTTCGCTTCACGAGCGGGTACCCCTTCCGCGACTTCCCCCAGTAGTGGGTGAAGCCGAGGAAATCGAAGGTCTCCGGTCGTTCCCCGCCGCCACGCCCGTCGGGCCGCTCGAAGCGGACCAGGCGCGTCTTGTCGGGATGAAGCCGCAGGCCGTACTTCCCGAATCGCTTCGGGAGCACGGCGAGCACCCGCCTCGCGTCGAGCTCATGCTCGCAAACCACGACGAAGTCATCCGCGAAGCGAATGAGCTCGGTGCGCCCGCGGAGGCGCGGTTGCACCTCCGCGACGAACCACGTGTCGAGGACGTTGTGCAGGAACACGTTCGCGAGCAGGGGTGAGATCACTCCCCCCTGCGGCGTGCCAGAGTCCGTGCGGCTGTGCTGCCCGTCCTCCATCACGCCGGCGTTCAGCCACTTGTGGAGCACGCGACGGACAGTCCCGTCGCTCACCCGTTGGTCGAGGATGTCGCGCAGATGACCGTGGTCGATCGAGTCGAAGAACGACTCGATGTCCACCTCGACGATCCACGCACCACGCATCGACATCGCGCTCTGCCACGTGACCTGCAGGGCATCGTGGGTAGAGCGCCCCGGCCGGAAGCCGTACGAGCAGTCCAAGAAGTCCTCCTCGTACACGGCCTCCAGCAGCATCTTGACCGCCGTCTGAAGCACCTTGTCTTCGAACGTCGGGATGCCGAGTGGCCGGCTCTTCCCTCCATCCTTCGGGATGTAGGTCCGTCGCACCGGTGGCGCCCGGTAGGCTCCCGACTTGAGGCGGTCGAGCAGACTCTGGAGGTTCGCCTCCAGGTCCTGCGCGTAGTCCGCCGCCGTCTGGGAATCTACGCCAACAGCCCCGTCTTTGCGGGTCCGTTGGTGCGCCTCCTTCAGCCATTCCAGATCGATGGCGTGGTGGATCGACCGGAGTGCTTGACCCCGGTGTGTCCTCGCCATTTCCGCTATTCGATCGAGTCTCGTTGAGATGTTCCCTGAGTTCAGTGTCTCAGCCATCTTTCCTTCTTTCGATTCCACGCCCTGGCCGCCCCTTCCCTCCACCAGCTCCTCCGGGCTTTCGTTCGCTGGCTTCTCCGGTACTACGGGCGACTCCGACTTCCTCGGACCCATCCCGCCTCGCTCGTTTGCCTCGCTCGGCGGTACCTCGCGGCGCGCCACTCGTTCGCTCCTCGGACACTGCAGCGCGCGGACTGTCCGAGGCCTGGGGTTTGGTCTCCGGTCCCCCGTGACCGGTGATTGCGCGAGGAGACCCGAGGATCTCCCAGGTTCCTGGGGAGCCCTTGCGTGCGTGCCCTGCTCTTCGACCCCGATGCCGCCTCCACTCGGCTGGCACTCCGAGCGGCGGTGTTGCCTTCCGCTGGACCCACAACGTCGGCCGGCACCACTAAGCAATATTTCGAGGCTCTGTCACACAGCCCACACGCTCGCTGTCTACGCTTCGCAGCGCCGGTTGCCCGACCACCACGCAAGACTCGCTTCCGGCTGGCTGCCCGCCTTGCCGGGCGGGACTCTCACCCGCTGGGCTCCATTGGAGTTTCGATGTGTTGGTGATCCGTCAGCTCATCTTCTTCTCCTCCAGGCTTGGCCTGGCGCACGGGACCCATCGCTGCCGGCCCGCCGGACTGGATCCCGGCGGGCAACCTGACGCCGCACGCGGATGGCCTCGCGGGCTGGACGTACGAGGACTTCGTGCGCGCCATGCGCCAAGGCCAGCGCCCGGACGGGTCCGCGCTCCGTGCGCCGATGACCCTGATCACGCCGTACGCAGAGGCCATGACCGACGTCGAGCTGCAAGCGCTGTGGGCCTACCTCCAGACGGTCGAGCCGCGTCCGATGGGGCGGTGAACATCCCTCGCGGGAGGTCGCCCTCTGCGCGATTCGCTGCTATCACTCGCGCCCTGACTCGGCCGCGTGGTCGGGCGTGACATCGCGAAGAGCAACAGAGACCTATGCAAGCCAAGATCACCACCCTCCCCGGCGACGGAATCGGCCCCGAGATCGTCGGCGCCACGCGCCTCGTCCTCGACACCGTGGCGTCCACCTTCGGCCACGAGTTCACGTACCGCGAGGCCCTGCTGGGCGGCATCGCCATCGACGAGACCGGCAACGCGTTCCCCGACGACACCCTCGAGGCCTGTCAGCAGGCGGACGCCATCCTGCTGGGCGCCGTGGGTGGCCCCAAGTGGGACGACCCCAACGCCGCCGACCGCCCCGAGCGCGGCCTCTTGGCCATGCGCAAGGCCCTGGGCTTGTTCGCGAACATCCGCCCCGTGAAGCTCTTCCGCGGGCTCGAAGCGGCCTCCCCGCTCAAGGCCGAGCGCCTGAAGAACGTGGACCTCGTGTTCGTGCGCGAGCTGACGGGCGGCATCTACTTCGGTCAGCCCAAGGGCAAGGACACCGTGGACGGTGAGCGCCGTGGCTTCGACACGATGGTGTATCGCGAGAGCGAGATCCGCCGCATCGTCGCGCTGGCCATGGACATCGCCCGCAAGCGCGAGCGCAAGCACGTGACCAGCATCGACAAGGCCAACGTCCTGGCCACCATGCAGGTCTGGCGGCAGGTGGCGACCGAGGTGGGCGCCGAGAACCCGGACATCACGCTGGTGCACCAGCTGGTCGACAGCGCCGCCATGCGCCTCGTCACCAACCCCGGCGACTTCGACGTCATCGTGGCGGGCAACATGTTCGGCGACATCCTCAGCGACGAGGGCGCCGTGCTCACGGGCTCGTTGGGCCTGCTCCCGAGCGCTTCACTGGGCGAGACCAAGCTGGGCGTGTACGAGCCCATCCACGGGTCCGCGCCGGACATCGCGGGCAAGGGCATCGCCAACCCCCTCGGCACCATCCTCAGCGCGGCCATGCTGCTGCGCCACAGCCTGGATCTGGACGCCGAGGCGCTGGCCGTGGAGGCCGCCGTGCAGCAGGCGCTCGACGACGGTCTGCGCACGGGTGACCTCGGCGGCGGCGACAAGTCGCTCGGCACCACCGCCATGGGCGAGGCCATCTGCGCCCGCATCAAGAAGAACTGACCGCTCCGCTCGTCACCCGGCCGCATCGCGCGCGGCCGCACAGAAAGACCCTTCCGCATGGCACGCAAGCGCATCAGCCCGCTCTTTGATCTCAAGAAGGACGACCAGGGACGCAACTACATGGAGGTGTACCAAGACGGCATCTCCCTCTTGCGCCTCGTGCTCTGCAACAAGGGCACGGCCTTCAGCCACGAGGAGCGGGTGGCGCTCCGCCTCGACGGGCTCCTCCCACCGCAGGTGAACACCATCGAGCAGCAGGTCGCCCGCGTCTACAAGGGCTACCAGCAGATCGAAGACGACATCGAGAAGTACCAGTACCTGCGCTCGCTGCAGGAGCGGCAGGAGATCCTCTTCTACCGCCTGATGGAGCAGCACCTCGAGGAGATGCTGCCCATCGTGTACACGCCGACCGTGGGCATGGCCGTGCAGCAGTTCAGCGCGCTGTACCAGAACCCGCGCGGCATCTCGCTCTCGCCGCTCAACATCGACCGCGCCATCCCGGCGCTCAACTGCTACCCGATGGAAGACGTGCGTATGATCGTGGCGACCGACGCGTCGGCCATCCTCGGCATCGGCGACCAGGGCTACGGCGGCCTCGCCATCCCCATCGGCAAGCTCGCGCTGTACACGGTGGGCGGAGGTGTGAGCCCCTTCCACACCATGCCGGTGTGTCTCGACGTGGGCACCGAGCGCCTCGACCTCATCAACGACCCAGACTACCTGGGCGTGCGCCAGAAGCGCCTGCGCGGCGAGGAGTACCTCAAGTTCTTCGACCAGTTCGTGGCCGCCGTGAAGTCGCGCTGGCCGAACGCGGTCATCCAGTGGGAAGACCTCGCGAAGGACTCGGCCTTCATGGTCCTGGAGCGCTACCGCGACGTGGTGCCGTCCTTCAACGACGACATCCAGGGCACAGGCGCCGTGGCGCTGGCCGGCGTGCTCAGCGCGTGCAGCCTGAAGAAGGAGTCCATCGCCGAGCAGACCGTGGTCATCCACGGCGCGGGCGCGGGCGGCGTCGGAGTGGCCTGGGCCATCCGCCGCGGCCTCGAGCGCGCGGGCCTGAGCGTGGACGAGGCGCGCCGGCGCGTGCTCGTGCTGGACAGCGGCGGGCTCCTCGTGGAGGGCCGCTCGCGCATGGAGGACTACAAGCTGGACTACGCCCAGCGCAAGGCCGACATCGCGAGCTGGACGTTCGCGGGCGACGCGCCGGACCTGCTGGAGACCATCCGCGAGTCGAAGGCCACCGTGCTGCTCGGACTGTCCGGTCGCCCGAAGGCGTTCGACGAGGCCATCGTGCGCGCCGTGGGCCAGAACCACGAGCGCCCCATCATCTTCCCGCTCAGCAACCCCACCAGCTCGTGTGAGGCAGAGCCCGTCGACATCTTCCACTGGACCGAGGGGCGCTCGCTGGTCGCGACCGGCAGCCCGTTCGACCCGGTCCCCATGGACGGCGTCACGCACCCCATCGGCCAGGGCAACAACGCCTTCATCTTCCCCGGCCTCGGCTTCGGCGCCATCCTCAGCGACGCCAAGCAGATCACGGACAACATGGTGATGGCCGCGGCGGAGGCGCTCGCGAACTACACCATCGCGCGCTACGTCGAGGGAGGCCTCATCTACCCGCCCATCAGCGACCTGCGGCAGACGTCGCTCATCGTCGCCGAGGCGGTCATCCGCCAGGCCATCACGGACGGTGTCGCGATGCGCGAGGACATCCCCGAGGACGTGAAGGGCTTCGTGGCCGAGCGCTCGTGGAAGGCCGAGTACCAGCCGTTCGTGAAGGGTCAGCGCTGAGGGCGCGACAAGCGGGGGTGGGACGCTCACTGCTGGCCCGCTGCCACCCGAGCGTCAGAACGTCGAGGTTAGCCGACTTCCGCTCCAGAACGTGGATGAGGGCTGTCGAGTGCCGCGATTGCCGTGGCAGCCCGTAGGCGACCCCATGCCCCTTCGATGAAGTCGCTCGTCGTAACGGCGAAGCCAGCCCGAGCGTGTGGGTGCGCCCCGTTATTTATCTACTCACGAGTTGATAACTGTCTACTCATGAGTATATTGGTGCCATGGCGCAGGAAAACGCACCCCCACCGAGAGCGTCTCTCTCGGCGGAGCTCGACGCCCTCCATCGCACTACGCGGTCGCGCATGGACGAGGCGGACATCCAGCACATCGAGAACGTCGCAGCCTACTCGCGCGCGATCGATGAGCGCGCGCGACAGCTGATCATGAACGGACACGCTGCGGAGGAACTCTGGCGCGGGACGCTCCTGCGCGCGCTGCACGTCGTCCTCGAGTTCAGCGAGCTCGGGCACAACATCCTGCACGGAGGCTACGACCACCTGAACCCGGACGGGCCGTTCCACTCCGACCGCTGGGACTGGGACTTCGTCGCGGACCCGAGCGAGTGGAAGGTGATGCACCACCGCAATCACCACCCGTTCACGAACATCGTGGGCAAGGACCACGACCTCGGCTACACGGTGGCGCGTCTCTTCCCGGGACAGGAGTGGCGCGGGCATCACCTGCTGCAGTCCGCCGTACTAGGCCTCTTCGTAGCGCACCTGTACCCCTTCGCTCTGTACACCGCGACCTCGGCGGCTCGCGTCGCGGGTCGCCCGGTGTTCACGAGGGATACGTTCGCAGCCGCTCGAGCGCGCATCGCACGACACGCGCGCCGCAACTACCTGAACGAGCCTCGGCAGGCCGGTCGGAACGCGCTGCGCACGCTCGTGGGCAACTATCTTGGCACCACGCTGGGGTACGACCTGACCCTCAGCATGCTGCTGATCGAGCACCATGCGCCAAGCGTCGAGGTGTTTGTCGACCCGGGACCCGACGAGACCCGCGACGCCTACTTCGAGCGGCAACTGCGCGCGACGACCAACTTCGTACCCAACCGCGCGGTGGAAGCCTACTGCACACGGTTGCTGCACGAAGAGGTCGCGTTCGCGAACCCGCCTGGGTTCGAGGTGTTCTACGGCGGGCTGGACACCCACGTGGAGCACCATCTCTTCCCAGATCTACCGTGCAAGCAGCAGCGTGAGATAGCCCCGGCGGTGCGGGCCATATGCGCGCGCTACGGCCTACCGTACAACACGCACCCCATCGAAGACATGCTGCCCAAGGTAGTCGTGAGCCTCGCACGACACACCGCACCCCTGGCTGAGCACGAACGGGCCCGCGATCTGGTTCGGCGGCCGCGCGCGCTCGTCCAACGATTGCGCGATGGCGTCGGCTACACCACACCCAGACCCACGGACGGCCCCTCCCCGTACCTGCGGAAGCCTAGGTACTTCAATGCACGAGCGCGTGTGCTCCGCATCGAGTCGCTCGCGCGCGGGAGCGCGTTGCGCGTCCAGCTATGTCGGCCGTTCGGCTGGGAACAAATCAGCTGGGCGCCCGGCGCGTTCGTGTCGCTACGTGTGAACGTCCACGGCGAGGAGCTCATCCGGCAATACAGCCTGATGCGGGAGAGCCCAGAAGGAAGCTCTCACGAGCCCCTCGAGTTCACGGTCAAGCGCGTGGCCGGTGGACGCGTGTCAAACCACCTCAACGACACGCTGCGCGAGGGCCAGTGGCTGACACTAGTGGGGCCACCGGAGAACACGGGCGGACTGGCCCAGCCCAACCTTCCCAGCAAGGCGCTGTACCTCGCGGGCGGGGTGGGCATCACGCCCATCCTAGCCATGCTACGGCGGCAGCGTCGCATCGCCCCAGGGCGCGACGCGACGCTGCTGTACTTCAACCGTGACGCTGGGAGTGCGCTGTTCCTCGACGAGCTCCGCGAACTGACGCTCGGCACGGGCGTCCGCGTCGCGTGCTTCACGGACCGCCCTGCTGGGGCGCCAGGACAGGCTCAGCTCAGCCAAGAGCTGCTGGCCCGTGAGGTGCCGGACCTCGCCGACCGCGAGGTGTTCGCGTGCGCCCCCCCCGGCTTCCTCGCCGCCGCCGCGAAGCACGTCGCAGCACTAGGGCTCGACCCAGCGCGCTTCCACGTCGAACACTTCAGCGCACCACCGAACGATCCAAGACCGCTGACCGGGCGCACCCACACCGTGCGGTTCTTGCGCTCGGCCCTGACGCTGCAGGTCGACGAGGCCACCACCCTGCTGAGCGCGGGTCGGACTGCGGGCATCCAGCTACCATCGGGCTGCGAGCGAGGGCTATGTCGCGCGTGCGTGTGCCCCAAGCTGGGGGGCGACACCGCCGACACCGTCCACCCAGAACGCCACCGGGGGCCCGAACGGATCACGCTCTGCAACACGTTCCCTCTCTCGGCGGTGGACCTCGATGCCTAGCGTGCGCGCAAAGCCGAGGGCGCGCGCGAGCGCAACGCCGTCCGCCGCGCCCGACACGCGCACCAAACGCCGGCCGGGGCGTCGCCGCGTGCGGGTGGACGAGCCCGCGACGGAGGCTGTCTTGCTGGAAGCCGCAGCGCGAGCGTTCGGAGCTATGGGGTTCGAGCGCGCGCGCCTCGAAGACATCGCCCGCGAGGCAGGCATCACGCGTCCGTCGCTTCTGCATCACTTCGACTCGAAGCGCGGCTTGTACGAAGCCACCCTCGCAGCCGCGTTCTCCGCGCTGGAGCGGGAGGTGGGCCCCGCCTTGCTACGCACCGGCAGCTACGACGACCGAGTGGGCAGTCTGCTGAGGGCGCTCATGAAGTTCGACGACACGCACGGAGCCATGGTGGCGACCATCTTTCGAGGCATGTTGCGCGATGACGACGACGTGGCGCGCAACGCGATCCAGACCGCGTTCATGCCGCTGCTGGAGCGCATGGAGACCTTCGTGCGAAGCAACGCTGGAGATCGTCTGACCCCTGACTTTCCTGTTCGACAGGCCATCCTGAGCATAATTACGAACCAGCTCTTTCACTCCGCGCTCGGCGAGTTCGGCGTCGCGCTGTGGGGCGGCCCGCCCGAAACGGTGCGCCTGACGGAAGCGCTGCTGCTGTTCAACGTCCGCGACACGCACCGAGAGCGGGAAGGGGGCGAGAATGGGCTATAACGCCATCAGGTGCTTGTACCGTTCGATACTGTGCGCGTGCCAGCGCAGCACTGCGGCTCGAGCGCGATGCCAGCCCCCATCGCCTCCCATCGCAATCCCTCGGACAGCTTCGTTCATCGATTGCGTGTACATGTCCCCGTCGCCGTACAACGCGACCGCAACACCCGGAACCTCCCGGACCACGGCCTCCAAGCAACGCAACGCGGCCCCCGCCAGAAAGTTGTCCACCATCTGGACGGCGGTGTCGTTCAGGCCAAGGTCCGCCTCCATCCGAGCCACCTCCGTGTCCGCGGTGGTGACTCGAGCCAGTGGCAGGGCAAAGTTGCGAATCGCCTCGGCCGCGTCGAAGCGCGCCACCAGTAGCCCGGCGAGGTCCAAACGCATGTCCAGGTGCCGCTCGAGGAGCTTGACGCTCGCGTCCGCATCGTCAGCCACGGCCTCGAACCGGAGAGGTGCCAAGCGAGGAGAGCAGCACGAGTTCGGATTCTGCACCTCGACGCCACGTCCATGGGTGGCTCGCACGAGCCCCATGCCATGGAGCGTGCAGAGGGCACGTTGCACCGTAGGCGGTGTCATCGAGTGCTGCTCCGCGAGGCTGCGCACGCTCGGGAGCAACGCATCGGGTTGGTTTTCACCCCGGAGTATCCGTAGCGCGAGGTCGTGGGCGAGAGAGTCTGCTCTGCCGAGCGACGTGGACTGCTCGGCATCCCCGACGTTCAGCGCTAGCGATGCGTCGCGGTCCAACGCCCATGACGAGCCGCCTAGAGTAGGTTTGACCATTACAGTACCACTATGAATATCATGTGTATTTGTGTTTAGCGCGAATCAACACAAATGTCAATGACACTTTGGTGCCCAAGCGGCACTGACCACGAGTCGAACGCA
Organism: Sandaracinaceae bacterium; assembly: GCA_020633055.1. Taxonomy (NCBI): domain Bacteria; kingdom Pseudomonadati; phylum Myxococcota; order Polyangiales; family Sandaracinaceae; species Sandaracinaceae bacterium. Next base: position 19,350 of record JACKEJ010000019.1, read on the forward strand.
GCCACGTTCGTTGCGCACCCACGGAGTGATCATGAGCCAGCCCAACGAGCCGCAGTCGCTCGACCAACTCTCGTCGCAGCAGAGTGACTGGTGCGAACTGACGGAGACTCGCTACCAACTTGGCGACGCGGACTGGACCGAAGTGCCGTGTGAGTGCTTGGACGCAGCTCCGTGGCACGCTGACGCGCAAATCTCCCCCGGGTCGCGAACCCTCCAGCTCGGGGGGGTCCTCGCGAGCGGGGGCATGGGCGAGGTTCGCAGGGCAGTGCAGGTCGACCTCGGACGCGACGTAGCGGTCAAGACCGTCCTCCCCGGCGCGAACCACGGCAGCGCCAGCCTGATCTCCGAGGCGTGCATCACCAGTGTGGTCGAACACCCCAACGTGGTCCCACTCTACTCGCTCGAGCACACCCCCGATGGTCGTCCACTCATGATCATGAAGCGAATCGTCGGCGTGGTATGGCGCGATGTCGTGCGCAACGACGACCACCCTCTGGTCGCGCAGCTCAGCGCCGCGCACCGC
>JACKEJ010000020.1 GCA_020633055.1 Sandaracinaceae bacterium
TGGCGCCGAACCAGGCGAAGCGGTTCAGCGCGCGCATGCGCTCGTCGCTGTCCTCCACGAACGCGCGGAAGAACTGCAGCGCGGCCAAGGGGACGACCACGCCCGCGACGAGGTGTAGCCGCTCCCACAGCTCCCCCTGGAAGGCCGCGCGGACGGCCGTCACCGCGTACCACAGGGCCACGCTCAGACCGAAGGTGGCGAAGACCCAGTGCGCCCGCCGCTTGCGAGGGCGGAGCAGCACGTTCACCGCCAGCGCGAAGCTGAGCATCGCGGCGATCAGTGAGGTCTGTACGCGCAGGTCCATGGACGTAGCCTACCCGGAATGGCCCAGTAGAGCCCCCGAACCCGGTCAGTCGCATCCGGACAGACGCGTCGCGCTGGCCAGTGGCCCGGTTGACACATGCGCACCAGACCAGCCAAGACGCACCCATGCCGCACGCGTCCGCAGGCTCTCGGTTGCCCTTGTCGCGCTACCCGAGCCTCGACATCGCCTCACTCGAAGTGGCGGCGGACATCTACAGCCGGATGGTGGCGCCGGTGCACCTCCACGGCATGCCGAGCAAGGAGCCCTTCGCGTGGCGGGTGAACCACCTCGAGCTGGGGCCAGTGACGCTCGTGGCGAACGAGACCACGTCCAGCGTGTGGGCCGACTGCGAGGGCGCGGACGATGCGTACCTGGTGTCGTTGCCGCTGGGGGACAACGCGGCCGAGTCGAGCGTCGGTCAGGTGGTGACGCCGCTGGTGCGTGGGAGGTCGGGGGTGATCGTCACGCCCCGGCAGCGCTCCAAGGTGGTGGTGCGCTCAGGCAGCCGGACCTTGCAGGTCTCCGTGCCGCGGCAGGCCATGCTCGACGCCATGACCACGCTCACGGGGCGTGAGCCGCGCGACATCCAATTCCACACGCGGCTCGCGCTCGACGCGCCCGAGACGGCTTCGTTCGCCCGCTTGCTCGGCAGAGTGGTGAAGGAGGCCGACCTCGAGCAGCCAGGCTTCACGGCACCGGGTGCGGCGGAGCGCTGGGCGGAGGCGCTGATCTTTCGCCTGCTGCTCGGCCAGCCGAACTCTCGGTCTGCGCTGTTCGCTGTCAGGTCGCAGTCCGCGGAGCCACGCTACGTGCGCCGCGCGGCCGCGTACCTGGACGCGGCAGGAGACCGCGACGTCACGATGGCGGAGCTCACGCAGGTCACGGGCGTGAGCGCGCGTTCGCTGCAGAGCGGGTTCCAGAAGACGCATGGATGCTCGCCGCTCGCCTTCGCGCGCGCGCGCAGGCTCGAGCGTGCTCGCGTGCTGTTCCTGACCCACGATGACGCGCTGACCGTGAGCGAGGTCGCGCAGCGCGTGGGCATCCCGCACCTCGGTCGGTTCAGCGGCTACTACCGGCAGCACTTCGGCGAGAGCCCGACCGCCACGCTGGCTCGCTCGGACAGCACGCGTGTGAAGCTGCGGTAGCGCTGCGCCGTGCGCGGCCGCCCTGGGCTCGCGACCCAACATGACTGCGCAATCTGGATAGCGCTGGCTGCGTGAGGGCCGTAGAGCGCACTTCCCCCCGCCTGCGTCTCCTGCGTCAGCCCTGCTGCTGGCTCGGTGTGCGTTGGCCACCTCTCGTGGAGATCCCGATGGCGTCCTCTTCTTCGCGCTCGAGTCGAGCGAAGCCCCTCGCCCTGTGGCTCGCGTCTGCCCTCGTGCTCGCGTGCACGAGCGGCTGCGGTTCCGGTGGCAGCTCGTTGGATGACGCAGGGTCCACCGACGCCATGATGACATCGCGCGATGGCGGAGGAGCTGACCAAGGGAGCAGCAACGACCAAGGCGGCAACGCCGACGCGGGCCATGACGCGGGCTCATCGCCCGGGCCCGCCACGGACCCTGGTGCAGCCTGCAGCGGGAACGGCGACTGCTCGCGGGATGTCTGCCTGGGCCTGCCGGGCGGCTACTGCAGCTCCGTCTGCACGGACCACTCGGACTGCGGTGAGGGCAACCGCTGCCTCACGGGCTACTGCTACGCGCGCTGCGAGTCCCACGCCAACTGCACACGAGCCGACTACTTCTGCACCACCCTCGACACGTACCTAGACGACGAAGGCTTCCACCAGCTCTGGCGCGCTTGCTACATCGGCCAGACGCTCGGCGGCACCGCAGACATCGCCGATGGGCTCACTGTCGTGGTGACGGACTCTGTCGGCGGCACCCTCGCGCTCACCGAGAGCGGCCCGTTCACGTTCCCAAGCCGAGTCGCGCTCAGCAGCAACTACGCCGTGACGTTCGAGCCTCAGGGCGATGTGCAAGGCGTCTCGTGTCGAGGAATGGGGCTCACCGGCAGAGTGGTGGACGACATCACGAGTGTCTTCATCTCGTGCGGTCGACAGGCGGTCTTCACGGACCCGGGGACGCACGCGTGGGTCGTCCCTGCGGGCGTGACTGCGGTGTCGGTGGTGGCGGTGGGCTCCGGCGGCCGTGGCTCGGGCAACCGCGGCGGCGGGGGTGGCGAGCTGTGCTACCAGAACGACATCCCCGTCACACCCGGTGAGACCATCGACGTGGTGGTCGGTGACCTCTTCTCCGAGGCGGCGGGTGGCCACGACTCGAGCTTCGACGGCGAGCTCGTGGCACACGGCGGCCGCGATGCCTTCGGCAGCCCCGACGGCTGGGTGGTGCCCGGCGGCATGGGCGGAACGGTCGGCACGTGCTTCGCTGGCGGGAGCGGCTCCTACAACTCGTCTTCCGGGGGAGCCGCTGGCTACGCTGGAGTCGGTGGCAACGCCCGCATGGGAGTGCCCGCTCAGAACGGCGCGGGGGGTGGTGGTGCAGGGGGTGCCTTCGGGACCCCCGGCGGTGGCGTCGGCCTCGAGGGCATGGGCGCGAACGGCATCGCGGAAGGTGGCCATGGCTCACAAGCCAGCCCCGATGTCCCCGTCGCGGGCGGTGGCGGCACCACATACAACAACAGGCCGCAGAACGGCCAACACGGCGGCGTACGCATCATCTGGGGCACAGGGCGCTCGTATCCCTCGCAGGCCGGGAATCTCTGACGGCCGTACGCGCTCGCTCCGGTGTCGAACGCGTTCGTGCACCCCGCCTTCGAGGAGGTGTTGCCGTCGTGTACGCAAGGGCTCGAGGAGCTGGACCCCGACGAGGGTCCTGGCGACCGCTACGCTGACCTCCCAACGTGCATCGCCGGTGCGAGTCGGGCGCGGCCATGGGGGCCGCGCTACGCGTTCCGCCGCGCGCGCAGTGAGTACAGCAGGGGCAGCCGTGGCATGCCGCTGGGCAACCGGAAGCAGCCGTCCGCGCCGCGCTCCATGAACGGCCAGCGGGCGTGGGCCGAGTGGTCGTGCTCGTGAAACAGCTCGAGCGTCAAGCCATGCTCGAGCAGCGCGCCGAGGACGTCGCTGATCGGGTGGCGAAACTCCACCGAGCTGTTCGCCTGCGTCACGGCGCTCGGATCTGCGTACGTGCCGGGCTCGTCCCAGACGGCGCCCGAGGGGTCGTGGAAGTAGTCGTGCTGGACCACCAGGCTCCCCGCTTCGAACACCTCGGTGACCGGGTGGCACTCCACCAGGTAGAGGCAGCCGCCGGGCTCTAGCAGCTGACTCACCACGCTCGCCCAACGACGGATGTCGTGCAGCCAGATCAGCGCGCCGATGCCGGTGTAGACGATGTCGTAGCGCTCTCCGAGAGCAGCTGGCGCGTCGAACACGTCGGCGCAGACGAAGCGGGCGTCGAGCGACGCTTCACGGGCCAGCGTGCGCGCAGCTGCTACCGCTGGCTCGGAGAAGTCGAGGCCGGTGACGTGCGCGCCGCGGCGTGCCCACGACAGAGTGTCCATCCCGAAGTGGCACTGCAGGTGCACCAGCCGCTTTCCGTCGACGGAACCCAGCTCGGCGGCCTCGAAGGGTTGCAGCGAGCAGCGCCCTGCCTTCCAGCCGGCGACGTCGTAGAACTCGCCAGCCACATGGATGGGGACGCGCTCGTCCCACATTCGCTTGTTCTGTTCGCGGTAGTTGGTCACGGGCCCTAGGATACGTTGTGGCTCGGCTCCGAGCCTACAGCAGGTTCGACTGCTCCCAGAAGACCACCTCGCCGCCCTGGTTGATCACGAACGTGACCACGCCGTCGTGCGACACCGCGATGGCGAGCCCGCCTGGGTGGTCGTTGACGAAGCGGTACGCGGCGCGATGGCGCGTGCCGACGGACTCGATGTCCTCCGCGCGCCGACGCGTGCCTTCGTTGTCGAGCGCGCACCACACGCGTGACGGTGAGGGCAGCTCGGCGGACACCTCTGCGCCGAACCCAACAAGGGCGAAGTGCTTGTCCAACACCACGGCCCCGTCCGTGCCGGCCAGGTTGGCGACGACGCGGCTCCACTCGAACACGGCTCGCTCCAGCCGCTCCAGCTCCACGCTCGAGCTGGTCACGAAGTCTTCCCAGCCGATGGAGGGCTTGTCGCTGGCGTCTGCGAGCGCCTCCAGCAGCTGCAGGAGCAGGCTGCGATACCGTCGCGTGGGCTCGTCTTGGTCGAAGCGATACTTGACGTGCAGGCCGCTCGGGCCGCTGCGCCCTTCCGCGTCATCCTGAATCAGGAGCAGCCCGCCGTGCTTGGCGCTGCGCACCAACTGGATGAGCCGGCGCAGCATGTGCTTGGAGATGGGGCCCACCAGCGAGTGCTCGACCGCGGTAGGGACGCCCTTGGGCGCCTGCCTCTTGCTGTGGTGTGCGCGGATCTCTTCGCGTTCGGCCCCGAAACGCGCGGGCAACCAGGCTGAGTTGAACACGTCGATGCCCGCGTCCACGAGCTCGCCGTGTTCGAGCGCGCCGATGAGGACGCCAGCGCGCCGCACGGCGAGCTGACCCGGCGCGTTGACGTGGACGATGGGCGAAAACGTCCAGTTCGACCCTGGCCCACGGCCACCCCACGCCGGCGCGAGCCACGCGGGGCCCGAGTGCGCGATGCCCCAGATGCGCAGCTGCCCGTTCTCTTCGTGGACGCCGATGAGCGACGTCTCGAAGGGGGTCGACGGCGCCAGTCGCCGCAGCTCGTTGGTGGACAGAGGGCGGCTCTGATCGAAGCGCAAGCGGAGCACGCCGCCGTTGGGGCCGCCGCTCTCGGGCAGCGCGTCAGGGCTGCTGAGCAGTAAGCGAAAGCGCGTGGGGCGCGCCTCCTCTGCCATCATCGAAGCCTGAAACGCGGTCGAGAGCACCTCCAACAGGAACTCGGGGGAAACGGGGCAGGCCGCCTCTGACGGCCAGTGGGTCAGCACCCAGCGGACCAGATCGGGTGGGTAGGCACACCCGGTGCATGCGTCGTCAGCGCTCATGGACCCGAGCATAGACGCGCGTGTATCGTCCGGCTATGACCGCGCGTCCGCGTACCCCCCTGCTCGCGCTGTGGACCGTCCTGCTTGCCGTGGCCTGTGGGCCGGTCAGCGCGCCTGCCGCCGAGACCGCTCTGGCGCCCACCCGCGCGCCAGCGGACCCCACCCAAGACCCCAACGGCGACCCAGACGCCGATGGTGTGCTCAACGCCAACGATGCGTGCCCGTGCGACGCCGAAGACGTGGACGGCTTTGCCGATGACGACGGCTGCCCCGACTACGACAACGACGACGATGGGGTGCACGACGCCTGCGACCTGTGTCCGTTCCTGCCCGAGACCTACAGCGCGGAATACGAGCCCGACGGCTGTCCCGACCAAGGTCCGGTAGAGATCCCGCCGGCGCCGCTGGTCATTCGCGAGGTCGTCTCCTTCCGAGCACGCAACGCCGCGCTCTCGGGTGCGGAGGCTCCCATCATGAGCGCCGTCGTTGCAGCGCTGGAGGCCCACCCCGACGCGCGCGTGGGTCTGCACGGCCACGCCGATCGAGGCGAGTCCCAGGCGCAGGCGCTGTCCGAGCGGCGCGCCCAGGTGGTGCGCGACGAGCTGATCCGGCAAGGCGTCTCGCCAGAGCGCCTGAGCGTGTACGGCCATGGTAGCTTCGAGCCACGCGAGCCCGGACGCAGCCCCGCCGCACAGCAGGCCAACCGCCGCGTGCAGTTCGAGGTCGAGCTCGAGGAGCGCCCACCGCTCGAGCCGCGACCCATCATGCCGCGGGCCACGCCTGCTGACTGCCAGCCGCCTCCGCCCAGCGCCTGTCCGTGCGCTCGCAGAACTGCGCCTGGACCTGCCTGTCGAGTTGGCGAACGGTCCAACCTCCGTGCAGGGCCTCGCCCTCGTAGAAGGCACGTGCGTTCTCGTTGCGTGTTCGGGTCCGCCCTCCCGACCCACCTCATCGCCTTCGTCCAGCCGGGAGATGGGGCGTCTTGTCTGCAGTATGCGATGTTGGAGGATCACGAGTACGCCCCTTCCGCGATGCAGGTGTCGGCCTCCGCCGCAGCCCATGGTTGGCGTGGGCGTGGTCATCCACCTACGTCGAATGTCTAGATAGACAGGGTTCTGCGCCGTGCGCCGGCGTCGCTCGTGTTCAGCGGAGTCGCTCGAGTTCGAAGACGATCGGACCGTGTCGCTCGAAGTGCCACTGCTCGAACGTGAGCGCCTCGCCATCGAGACGAATCTGGCGCAGCCCTTCCGTCGTCGACGTCCCTGCGATCTCATAGAAGATCCGGATCTCTCCGAACGCAGCGAGCGCATTCCCCGCACTCAGGCGCCAGTAGCCGCGATCTCGGGGGCAGAACTCGCCGTAGTAGAACGGCATGCATCCACCGCCCTCACACGAGGCCGAGTACGAACCGTCCGCGTGCAGCTCGATGACAACTTGACGCACAGGCTCCCAGGGGCTCGTCTGGGTGCCCACCCACGCGCCGACCATTCCCGCAGCGAGCGCCCTCAGCTCCGCATTGGGGGCGTCCACGCCATATCCACCGACCGTCGGCACCGACGTATCGACACCCCGGGGGAGAGTGGATGCTTGCTCGCACGCGAGAGGGTTCTTGGGGTCGAAGGCGGGACCGGGGGTCGTCGTGTCGCTCGGTGGTGTATCCAAGTCGGGGCTCCCCGGCTCAGCGTCTGCGAGTCCGACGCCAGCATCGACGTCGCCCTCGCTCGACGACTCCTCCCGGGCGGAGTGCCCCTCGACCGAACACGCGCCCAACGAACCGCATACAAGTAGGATCAAGCGATAGTCCCTCATGCGATGAGTATTGCACGACCACGTGCTGATTCACAAACGGCAGCCCGGGCGGAGCGCGGAGCGGAACCACGCAGCTCGAGCGCGAGAGGGTCCGTGCGCGACCGCTGGCCTGGTGCTTCGGGAACGCCGGATTTTTTCCGGCTCCCGTGCGGGGGATGGCGAGACCAGTCTTCGAGTATCCCGAGAATACGCACATGCGCGCTTCGTTCCCGTGGAGCAAACACCATGTTCAACTCACCTCGGCTCTCTCCTCTCATGTCTGGCCCGCTCGCGCTGAGCCTCTTGGGCACCCCCGGCTGCGGCGACGACACCATGCCAGGTAGCGACGCCGCCGTGGATGGTGGTCAGCCCGCTGACGGCGGAGGCGGAGACACCGGAGGAGCCGATGCGGGCCCGCCGCCCTGCGCCGACGACACCCAGGAAGCACGCAAGGCGGCCCCTCGCCGATGGTGCGAAACGCGATGGGGACCGAGGGGAGGGTGACGGTGGGCATGCTGCCTCGGGAGCGGTCCAGCCGAAATCGGGCGTCCCCTTCTACCACGCAATCTCAGGGCGTCCGCAGTCGAGGAGGCCGCCTGCGCTCGTTTCGTCTCGCGCGTCCACGCGCTCATAGTCTGGGCCATCGAGCGCGGCGTCGTCAGGGAAGTCACCGCGTCAGCGTTGCGCGTGGGCTACCACCGCTCGGTCTCGGCGAGCGTGCTCTCGGGCACGAAGCCAGGTGCGTCGCAAAAGGGCTGGTCACCCTCGTCGAGGACGCGCTCCAGGAACTGGCGGATGCCCTTCGCCACGACGGGGGTATCACGCGACGCCTCCTCATCGTCTCTCAGGATGACCACCCACCAGTCGGGCTCGGCGCCGAAGGCGCGCAACGGGCGCACGCTCAGGTAGCAGGCTCGACGGTGATCGTTGAGGTCTGCGAACACCGTGGCCTCCGACAAGAGGCTGATCGTGTCACCCGCTCGCTGGGGGCGGGGGTGCCGGGCCAGTTCGGACTCGCCCCGAAGTCGCCAGCGGCCTTCGTGCAAGGAGCACGAGCCGAGCCGGTCGCTCACCTCCAAGAGCTCCGCAGGGCAGGGCACGGGGAGTGGTTCGCGCCCCACCGACTCGCCGTCGGTGGACTCCATGATGCCGCCCTCCCGTTCGGGCTCCGGGTCCCGTCGCTGCTTCAGGCGGTCGATCAGCAAGCTCAGCGGGCGCTCGACCACGGCCCACCCCGAGACGGCCTGCAGCCAGCCCGCCTCGTCCTGCGCGATGCCCGCGAGCCCACCAAGCAGCTCGTAGCTGCAGCCTTCCGTGGTGCGCACCGGCGCAAGCGTGCGACCGCTGGGGAGTGAATCCAGCGTGATGCCTTCGTAGGTGTAGTCGGTGTGGGGCCCACCGCTGCCGATGGACGGGTTGGGGAGCCCCTCCGCGAGATACGGGAAGAGCTGCGTCAGCCAGCCGCGAACCAGGCTGGCAGCGTAGACCTGCTCTGGCTTGTAGATGGCCCGCCAGAACCGCACGTCGGGCCGACCGGCCGCCGTCTCGATCCACTCGTCCGCCAGGGGCCGCAGCGCAGCGACCCACGCCTGGACACCGTACTCCGCGAGGATCTCGATGCGCGCCCGGATGGCGCGCCAGTCGTCCACCGTCCCGAGCAGCTCCACCTCGGGAATGCCGCAGACGCCGACGAGCAAGAAGTCGAAGTAGCGCTTGAACGCGCCCATCATCACGACCTGGCTGGCCGTCCGGTCCACCGCCGTGCTGGTGGAGAAGTCGCACGTGAAGACCCGCCTGCGCCCCTCACCCAGCTCATTCGCTAGGAGGGCCGTGAACGCTTCGACCCTTTCGGGCCATGTGCCCTGGTTGAGAACGGGCAGCGTCCTACGCCCCTGATGCGACACGAAGCGCCCGCGGAGCGCCTCGGCGTTGTGTTCCACATGCAACGCAAAGCCGGTGGTGATTGTGAGCCACACCGCGTCCGGGGAGACTCGCAGCGGGCGATGCTCATCGAAGGCGCACTGGACCGAGCACGCGAGCGGATGCAAGTGCGGTGTCCTCGAGACCACGAGCGGGTGAGGGGTCTCGAAGTGAACGAGCTCACCGTCGATGATTCGCCGCCACGTGACGCTCGCGTCCTCGGTGGGCAGGGGCGTCGTGGCGGGCACCACATCGTCTACCGCGAAGCGAACACCCCCAGTCGAAGTGGGCGTGGCCGCGACGTCCCGCTCTGCACGGTACGGTCCGGGCGGAGAAGGCTCGACCGCGCGGTCGCGCTGCGCGTTGGACCAGAGCTCCAGCTCCAGCACGCCGCCGTGCTGGCGCGCAAAGGCCTGCGCCTCCTCCAGTGTTCCCGTGAAGACGAAGCGCGGAACGAATGCCACGCCGTCAGCCAGCCAGGCACTCAGCTCCGACAGCGTCAGTCCCGTGATCGCACGCAACGCCTTGAGGGCGGCGATGCGCTCGCCCTTCGCCCCCACCAAGCGCACGTCGTACTCGGACCACATGTCCACGACTACGTACCATGGGGGCGGCCCGAAGCGCGATGACTGGAAGACGACGTAGCGACGCGTGGGCCACGAGCGCGCTCACGCTGCCCTTTGATTCCACGCACTGGCGTCGGCTTGCGCCGGCGACCCCGCGCGGGGCACATACCGAGCCTCCCTCCAAGCGGTGCGGCGGCGAGACGCTCACCGCCGCACCCATCGGCGGAATGGTGTATCGTCGACGCATGGTTTGGTTCACCACGCTGCTCGCGCTGCCTGAGAGCGCATGATCCCGAAGGAAGTCGCCAACCTCGCGGTGGACACGTCGGTCACTCCGGCCATCCGCGGTACGCTCATCGGGTCTTCGCTCCAGGCCATGCGCGAGCGCGACCTGAACGACGCGTACTTCGCCACGCTCGACCCTGAGTTCCACGAAGCCATCCGCACGTTCACGCCGCAGTCGTGGGTCGAGATGCCTCTGGCGCAAGCCCACTACCAGACGATGGACAAGCTCGTCCCGGACGACGAGGAGATCGTGGCCATCGGTAGAGCCGTCGGGGA
>JACKEJ010000021.1 GCA_020633055.1 Sandaracinaceae bacterium
CGCGCTTCGTGCTGCGGCCTCGGGACGCGGTCATCGGGCGCACGCTGCGCAAGCAGGTGCAGCGGGGGCGCTACAGCGTCCGCGCCGACACGCGCTTCGAGGACGTGATGCGCGCCTGCGCGACGGTCCCCCGGCCGGGGCAGCGCGGCACGTGGATCACCGACGAGCTGCTCGAGGGGTACGCGCGCCTGCATCGGCTCGGCTTCGCGCACAGCATCGAGGCCTACGAGGGGGACGAGCTGGTCGGCGGGCTCTACGGGGTCAGCCTCGGGCGGGCGTTCTTCGGTGAGTCCATGTTCGCGCTGCGGCCAGACGCCTCGAAGGTGGCGTTCGTGACCGCGCTCGCGCACTTCGTGCGCTGGGGCATCGAGCTGGTGGACTGCCAGGTGCCCACCGCGCATCTGGCCAGCTTCGGTGCGGTCGAGTGGCCGCGTGCGCGCTTCCTCGCGGTGCTGCGCGAGGCGGTGGCGCACCCGACGCGGGTCGGCGTGTGGACGCTGGACGCGACCCCCGCCGAAGTGCTGAGGAACCTCGGGCCGACGCCCGCGGACGCGCTATCGTAGGGCTGCTTTGCCCACGCCACCCGAAGAGCACGAGGTCGACGCCGCGGGGAGTCCGACGGCCCCCGGGCCAGCTGCGCTCGGCGCGGGGACCACGGGTACGGAAAAGGCGAAGCCGAGGCGCGCGCGCCGCGTCCTTTCGTGGGCGCTGCGGCTGTTGGTGCTGGGCCTGCTCCTCGTGGTGGCCGCCGCCGGGCTCGTGGTGGTGGCGCTGGGCGCGCTGCACCACCCGCGCATCAAGCCGCACGTCGTGGCGGCCGCGCTCGAGCACGGCGGGCTCGCGCTGGACTACCGCGTACTGGCGGTGTCGCTCCGGGACGGGACGATCCACGCGGAGGGGCTGGTGCTCCAGCAGCCGGAGCGCTTCGCCGAGCACGCGCCCAACTGGCTGTCCGTCGACGCGCTGGACGGTTCCCTCGACGTGGACGCGCTGTTGGACGGGCGCGTGCACGTTACCGACGTCCGCGCGGGTGGCGTCGAGCTGCACCTGGTGCGCGACGCCGAGACCAGCACGTTCGACCTGCTGTTCCCGAGCGACCCGGACGAGGTGGCAGCGCCCCTCGAACCATCCAAGCTGCTGGGCCTGCTGCGCGGGCTGGGCGTCGCGGTGGACGGCGCGACCGTGGAGCTGCGGCAGGCGACCATCACCGAGGTCAGCGGGCCCGTCGTCGTCTCGCGGGCGACGCTGGACGGGCTGACGCTGACGGGGCACCTGCACGAGTCGACGCCTGCGGACGCAGGGCCGTCGCAGCTGGACGTGGCGCTGGCCCTGCGCTCACCCGAGGGCGCGCGCTCACGCCTTTCGTTGATGCAGACCGCCAGCACCGAGCTGGACGCGGAGGGACAGCCGCTGCGCGCGGCGCTCGACCTGTGGACCGAGCTCGCCGTGGGGGTGGAGCTGGCGGTGCGTGACGACGCCAGCTTGAGCGTCGCCCTCGAGGCCTGGCCGCAGCCGGGGTTGGTGCCGGAGACCGAGCTGCCGCTGCAGGCCGCGCTCACGCTCGGGCTCACCTTCCACGAGGACGAAGGGCGCACCTCGCTCGACCTCACGGTACCGTCGGTGCTGGGCGGGCTCGCGCAGGGGCGCGTGACCGGGGAGATCCGCGACGACACCCCGACCACCCTGCGCCACGCGAGCGGCCGCCTCGAGGTGGGGTTCGAGGCGCTCCCCGTGACTGTCCCGGGCGTCACGGCCGAGGGCTTCCGCGCCACGCTCGCGCTGAGTGACGCCACGCTGGGTCCCGACGGGGTCGCGGGGGACATCGACCTGCGCGCGTCGTTGGGCAGCGCCGTGGTGGAGGAGCGCTGGCCCGCGGGTCGCGTGCAGGACGCACAGCTCACGCTGACCACGCGCGCGACGTCGCTCGAGCGCTTCGACACGTATGCCCTCGACCTCTCGGCGGGCGGACTGGCGTACCGCGAGAGTGAGGGCCCCGAGGGCGCGTCGGTGGAAGGCGAAGCGCTGTCACTGCACCTCGCGGGCCCGACGATGGACACGCGCTGGGTGAGTGGAGAGAACGGCGCGGACGCCGCCGGAGCGCCCCCGAGCGAGGCGCGCGGGACGGCGAGTGGTGCGGGAGGCGTCACGGACGCGCGCGCGAACGACGTGCTGACCGTGTCGCTGGCGCGGCTCTCGCTTGGCGCGGGCGGAGACCAGGTGGCGCTGACGGCGCCCACCGCGCGCGCCGAGGGCCCGGGACTCGCGCGCGCGGCCCTCACGGGTGCTGCGCTGCGCGGCGAGCTGAGCCTGGACGCGCAGGCCGTTACGGCGCGCGCCGGGCGCGACCGCGTGAGCACCGACGCGCTGCGGACGCGCGTGTCGCTGCACGGGCTGGTGCTCGACGGGGGCGGCTGGCTGGGCCTGGGAGGCGCGCTGGACGTCGCGCTCGACACCGACGCGCGCTTCTCGGCGGGGGGCACCTCGGGCGACGTGCGTGGACTCGCGCCGCGCCTGCACATCGACTTCGGCACGGGCGAGGTGGACGGGGACGTGCCCGTGGCCGCCCTCACCACGCGTGAGCGGGGCGAACCGCCGCTCACCGTGCGCGCGGTGGCGCTGACCGTCCGCGCGGACGACTTGGACGCGCTCGCGCCTCCGCGGGCTCGTGGGCGCCTGCACGTCGAAGGGCGCGTGGGGCACGTCGCGACGGGCGACACGCAGCTCGCGCTCCCCCGCTTGGCCGTGGACGTGGTCGGCAGCGGCGGCGCCTACACCGCGAGCGTGGACGGCCGCGTGGCAGACCTCGAGACCGGGGGCGAGTCGTTCCCGGGTGTGCACCCGCTGCGGGCGCGCGCGAGCGCGGACCTGCGCGCGCACGTGTATTCGCTCGACGCGCGCGTGGGTGAGCCGGAAGCCGAGCTGGGCGCGGACGGTGTGCCCCGTCCGGACGTCGCGCTGACGCTGCGCGCTGGGCTCGCCGACGACGGGCGCACCCTCGAGCACCGCGTGGAGGGCAGCGCTCACCACCTCGCCGCGCTCGTGCGCCCGCACCTCGCCCCGGGGGTCGAGCTGGACTTCGACGAGTTGCACCTCGAGGGCGGGGGCAGCATCGTGGACGCGCTCTCCCGCCCTGCGCGCGCAGGACAGGTGCTGCCGCTGGTGGTGGACCTCGGGCGCGCCCTGCGGGGCCAGCAAGACCTCACGCTCACCCTGCGCGCGCTACGCTACGGCACGCCCGATGGCCTCTCCGTGTCCGCCCCGAGCGCCACGGTGACCGCGCACGCCGAGGAGCGAGCCGGGCTGACCGACGTCACGGTGACGTCGCGCCTGCCGCACGTGTCGGTCGTGAGCGGCCGCGACACGGCCGAGGTGTCGGACCTCGAGGGACAGGTCGCGCTCACGCTGCCCGACCTGGACGACCCGAGCACGGCGCACATCGCGCTCGACCTGCGCGCCCGTCACATCGCGCAGACGTTCCAGCAGGGTTACCCCGTCGCCAACCTGCGCCTCGTGGCCGAGGCGGACACGACGCCCATCAGCGTCACGCTCACGTCCCTCACGCTCTCGAACCCCGCGGGACGCAGTCGCCTCGAGCTCCGGGGTGCCTACGAAGGCGAGCTGAGCGAGGTGCGCGCCGGTCGCCAAGCGCACGCCGCCGCCGCCATCTACGGGCGCGAGGCGCTGGCGCTGCTGGGCACCTTCGAGCAGGACCTGATGGCGCTCTCGGGGACCAGCTTCGCCCAGCGCGCGGAGGGGACCCTGCGCGTGCCCCTGCGCATCGAGTCGGGCGACCTCGCGACCTTCCGCATCAGCGCCCGCATGGTGGCGCAGGCGGTGTCGCTGGTGGACCTGCGCGTCGGCCTCGTCGTGGAAGAGCTGTCGTGCGACGTGCCCATCGAGGAGGTCGTGACCGTCACGCCCGCGGGCGTGACGCTGCAGCCCAGCGCCCGCACCAACCCGCTGAGCCGCTCTCGCTTCCCCGACGTGCAGCCGTTCTTGGATCGCGACGCGTTCCTGTCGGCGCGGCGCGTCATCCTGGCGGACCAGGTGCTGGGCCCCCTGGCGGGCAACCTGCGCATCGAGGGGACCACCTTCGCGCTGGACCGCCTGCAGCTCGGCTATCGCGGGGGCGTGGTCACGGCGCAGCTCGAGGCGGACATCCGCCGGGGCGCGGCCTACGTGACGATGCGCGGCAACGCGACCGGCGTGCAGGGGCGCGACGCGGAGGACGTGCTGGACGCCAATTTCGCGCTGCGCTTCGCGCCCGAGTCCCTGGCGCTCGACGGGTCGCTCCAGCTGGTGCGGATGAGCCGCACGCACCTCGAGGCCCTGCTGAACGTGCTCGACCCGTACCGCGAGGACACGGACGTCAACACCGTGCGCGCGCTGCTCCCCTTCGGACATCCGCGCACGCTCCAGGCGCGCATCCAAGACGGCCTGATGGACCTGGACCTGCAGCTGGGCGGCATCGCCGGCATCGCGAGCATCGAGGCGATCCGCGCGATCCCCATCGCGCCCTTGCTGGACGACTACGTGGCGCCCATCGTGGACCCGCTGTTCCGTGAGCCCGAGCGCGACGTCCAGGTGCGTCCGAACACGAGTGGCCGCGACCGACGTGCGCCACGAGACGGCCGTGCGGGTGAGGCCGGCCAGGCCGATGACACCGTCCAGACCGACGAGGCCGGCGAGCGCCGCGAGACCCCCCAGCGACGAAGACCCCCATGACGACGAGACTGCAGATGCCGACGACTGAGCGCCTCCGCCCCCTGTTCGTGCTCGCCGTCGGGGCGGGGCTCATGACGCTCGCCTCGCAGGGCTGCGTGCGGGCCGAGGTGGCCGTCGTGAGCCAGCACACCGCGCTCGAGCGCCAGGCGGCGGGCGAGTACCCGGAGCGCGAGACCGAGCTGGACGACGCGGCCATCGAGCCGGGGCCCGAGGCCATCCCGCGCGAGGCGCTGGCGGAGACCGGCGAGGGCGGCGAGCTGGGCGTGGTCGCGCAGCTGGTGGCCCGCGCGGAGACGGACGACGAGCGCATCGAGGCGCTGCTCGGCGCGCGCTGCCTCGGCGAGGCGGTGAACGGGCTCTTGGTGGCGCGGCCCGACGACTGTCGCGCGGACCTGGACGCCGAAGAGCTGGCGCGCCTGGTGGCCCGCGAGAACCTCCATCGCAGGCAGATGTGGGAGTTCCTCAGCACGCGCGCCGAAGGGACCTCCACCGAGCGGGCGCGTGAGACCTGGCGTGAGCTGCACCTGATGCGCGTGCCGTGCGGCGCGATGATCGAGGCGGCCCCCGACCGCTGGGAGGCGAAGGTGTGCGAGCGGTGAGGCGCGCGCAGACGGCCGCCCTCGCGGGGCTCGCGCTGGGCCTCGTGTTCCCCCTGGTGCAGGGCCCGAGCGGCGCGTGGACGGCGCGCGCGACGGCGCAGACGAGCGGGCTGGACGGCCTCGAGGACGAGCTGGCCGTGCGCATGCCAGTGCGCCTGACGGCGGGGCACAACAACCACCTGATGGCCAGCTACGCCGAGGTGGGCGACGCGCTGTACTTCGTGGGCGACGAGCTGGGCACCACCGAGGTGCTGGTGCAGTCTCCCCCGAGCGGAGCGCCGGTGCGCGTGTTCGAAGCCCTGGGGGACCACGCGCTACCGCGCGTGAGCCCCGACGGACGCCGGCTGGCCTACGTGTCGTTCGTGCACGACTCCAAGGGCGACGTGTGCGTGCGCACGCTGCCGGCGGGCGCCGAGCGCTGCGTCACGGACGACGAGACCGCCGAGCTCGAGGTCATGTGGCTGGACGACGGCGACACGCTGGGGGTTCTGTCGCGGCGCGACCTGCACGGGGGGTTCACGTTCCAGTCCATCTCGGCCCGCGGCGGCGCGCCGCGCACGCTGCTGGAGCGCGACGTGATCGGGCTCTCGCGTTCGCCGGACGGGGCGCGCTTGGCGTACATCGCGGTGGAAGCACGCAGCCCGGAGATCGGCGTGAGCTTCGCCAGCCGCGTAGGCCGCGGCATCCACGTGATCGCCATGCCCGACGGGAGCGCGGGCGGTCGCGCGGCGGTGTTCGTGCCGGACCTCCCCGGGGTGTCGGGCTTCCCGGCGTTCTCGCGCGATGGGCACCACATCTACTTCTCGCAGTACCTCAACGACACCAACCGCGACGGCGTCATCGACGGGCGCGACAACAGCGTCATCGCGCGCGTGGGCTTCGACCCGTCCCGCGCCGACCCGTTCGCCGGTCAGTCCGCGGAGCAGCTCACCAGCTCGCGCTGGAACTGCCACTACCCTTCCCCGACCGAGCACCGCTTGCTGATGACCTGCTCACACGGCGGCTCGCTCGACATCTACGCGCTGCCGCTGGACGGGGTGGTCCCGGAGAGCTGGGACGTGGCGCGCCTGCGCGCGGAGCTGCACGTCGCGCGCGACCGCTGGGCGCAGCTGCTGGTCGCGAGCCGCCTGCTGGTGCTGCTGCCCGAGGGCGCCGAGCGACGCGCGGCGCTGCAGGAGGTCATCGCCCTGCACCTCGACCTGCGCGAGTACGAGTCCTCGGTGTACTACGCGTCGCTGCTGCAAGCGCGCGCTGGGGCGAGCGAGCAGGGCGCGTGGGCGCAGCTGATGGAGGCCCTGGCCCGTCACCGCCGCGAGGACTTGGCGCTGGCGCGTGGGCAGCTGAGCCGCGCCTACGTGGACAGCGAACGCGAGCGCCTGAGCGCCGTCGCGCAGCTGTGTCCCGCCGCCCTCGCGAGCGTGGGGGCAGGCACGTCCGGCGCGGCGGTCTCCCCCACACAGGACACGTGCGGGCTCGCCGTGCTGGTGGCGAGTGAGCTGCTGGACGACCTGGGGGACAAGGCCGAGGCCCTGCGCCTCCTGGAAGAACTCCGCACCCAGCGCGTAGCGGGCCTGACCGACGCGCACACGCTGCGGCTCTACGGCGCGCACGCGGCGCGTCTGTACGGGCACCTGGCCGACCGGGACGCGCTGGTGGCCGTGCGCGCCGCCCTCGCCGGCCACCCCGCCCTCACGGTCCAAGAGCACGTGGTGCAGGCCATCGACGTGACCACCGAGCTGACGCGGGGCCGCGGCCGTGCGGCGGGGTCGGCCGCGCTGGCCAACCTGCGCGCGAGCGTTCCCGATGGCGGCGAGCTGGCGCTGATGCTGGACGTGGAGCTCGCGCTGCGCACCCTGCTGGACCCGCTGCCCGAGAATGCGGACGCGCGCGAGCTGGGCGAGGAAGCCGAGCTCGCCGCCGCCACGAGGCGCGTGGAGGAAGCCGCGCGCGAGCGCCTCTTCACGCTCTACACCGCCGACCAGGACCCCGACCGGCGCCGCGCCATCGCGCTCCGCACGGTGCAGTTCGCGTCCCGGCACGGCAGCGAGTACCTGCAGTACCAGTTCGCCACCACGTGGGCGAGCGGTGTCCGACCGGACGCGCCCGAGCGGCGCTACGCAGAAGAGCTCTACCGCGCCATCGTGCTCGAGCGCGCCTACGGCGAGCTGCACGAGAACGATCTGCGCGAGGCGGCGGGCTACTTCTTCCAGGCCAGCCGCAACGCCGGCATGTTCGACGCGCACGCCGGGTTCATCGAGGCGCGCGTGGCGCAGGGCGAGGACATGCGCGCCTTCTACGCGGACCGCTTCGCGAGGACGCCGGACGACCCCGCGTTCCTGTTCGCGCAGGCGTACATCGAGGCGCGCGAGCTCCCCAGCATCCCCCGCGGAGACGCAGGCCGGGAGCGCTTCGCCGCCGCCGTCGCGCGCTGCTTGGCGCTCATCGCCCGCGTGGACGAGGCGCACCCGCGCGACGTCACCGTGCACCAGCTGTGGGGCTACGTCTTCCACGAACAGGCGCTGCGCGAGCGCTCGCGCGTGGCCGGAGCCGAGGCCAACCACCACTACCTGCTGGCGCTGGATCTCGCGCACGCGCGCCCGCGCGCCCGCGCTGCCCTGCTGCAGGCCCTGGGCACGCTGCAGGCCTCGCTCGGCAACCACCGTCGCGCCATCGAGCACATGGAGCGCCGCGCCCGCCTGCCGTTCCCGCGACCCGAGTCCCAGCTGGCGCACCACCTGGCCTTCACGCGCAGCCTGTTCCACGCGCGCCGGCAAGAGCGCGCCGTCGCCGAAGCGCAGGCGGCCCTCGCGTTCGTGGACGCTCACCCGGGGCTGCGACGGTACCGAGCGCTGGCCCTGGACCAGCTCGCGTTCCAGCTGGCTCGACTGGGGCAACACCGCGAGGCGGCCTCGCGGTACGAGCAGCTCCTGGACGCGCTCGCTGGCGAGGACGGCACGCCCGTCAACCGGCTCAAGGCGCTCATCGGCCTCAGCGCCGAGCGCCTCTCCCTCCGGCAGCACGCCGCGGCCCTCGAGGCATTGGACCAGGGAGACGCGCTGCTGCGCGCCCACCGCGACCTGCAGTCACGCCCCGAGGGCTCGCTCCTGGATCGCTACGTCTACGGGCACGCACGGTACGAGGCGCTGCTGGCGGGTCTGCGCGCCGAGGCGCTCGCCGGGCTGGGCCGTCACGACGAGGCCGAGCGCGCGCTGGAGCACCGGGAGCGGCTGCTGAGCGGCTTCTTCGACGAGAGCGACTCGGACGACGATCTGATGCCGCTGGCCCAGGTGTCCCTGCGCCGCGCGATTGTAGCCCGCGTCGAGGGCGACCTGCGCCGCGCCACGCGGCACGCCGAGGAGGGCCTCGCGCGCATCGCGCTGTTCAACGAGCGCACGGGCAGCGTCGTCACGGACGTCAGCCTGGGGCTGCAGCGGGTGCTGGCCGAGCTCGTGCTGTTCCACGGGGTCGAGCAAGCCGGACTCAGCACCGAGCTGGAGCCGCTGCTGCTCGCGTCGTACACGTTCATGACGCGCTTCCCCAGTCCCCGGTGGCGCCAAGACCGGTTACGCTTCTCGTTGTACCTCTCCCTGCTGCGCCTGCGCGCGCCGTAGTCGAAAAGAACAGGAAAGCCATCATGGGCCATCGTCATCGGACCCTCCCCTTCGCCTTGGTGCTCATCGGTCTGCTCGCTCCCGCGGGCGGATGCGAGGAAGAGCCCATCGACCCGCCGCCGCCGGACCCCTTCGGCGACCTCTACAGCAGCGCCACGTTCCAGATGTGCGCCGACTGCCACAGCCCCACGGCCCCCGGCTTCGTGCAGGGCACGGAGACCACCCAGGACTGGACCAGCCGCACCACCGCGTTCACCAGCCTGCAGGGCAACGCCGCAGGCCTCGAGGGCAACTTCGCGGGCTGCAACGGGGTCCCGCTCGTGGGTGAGAGCTCGGCCACCAGCCTGATCGTTGCCGTGTTGGATCCGACCGTGCGCGCCACCTTCAGCGTCCCCGGCTTCCCCGACTGCACCGCCGACGCCATCGCGGACGAGACGCTGCGGGTGGGCAGCGTGCCCGCCGCGACGCTCCAGGCGCTGAAGGACTTCATCGACGACGGCGGCTTCGACTGAGCCCGCGAGCGGCGGCCCTCCGCCGCTCGCAGCATCACATGCGGCGCTCCCTCACCTCGGGGCGCCGCCGCCTCGTCTGGACCCCGTGCTGGACGGGCGCGTCGATGTTCCTTTGGCCGCCGCACGTCGACGGCGTTACTCGCGGAGAGTGCCGAGACTGGGCGGCCGAGCGCGTCGGCTCCATCGTATCCCCTCCGTCAGCGACGTCCGAATGGGGCGCCCGCTCGGTTGACAGGGCGCTGATGTCGTGACCGGCCGCAGTCGCCCGGCGCTACGCGGCGAGATCTTCGGGGACGTCCTGCTTGGCAGCACGCAACCGCTGCGCGAAGGCGTCGGGCATCATGGCGTCGAGATCCTTGTCGCCGCGGAGGAGGCGCGTGAGCGCGTCGCGGAGGTAGGCGCGGGGCGAGATGCCGAGCTTGCGGCAAGTGAT
>JACKEJ010000022.1 GCA_020633055.1 Sandaracinaceae bacterium
CGCGCACCTAGGTCGCCGACCCGCACGCTTGAGCCAGGGGGAACGGCAGCGCGGCGCCGTCTGCCGCGCGCTGGCCACACGGCCTCCTTTGCTGTTGGCCGACGAGCCCACCGGCAACCTGGACCCGACCAGCGCAGCCCACGTCGTGGACCTGTTGCTCGACGCCGCGCGCCAAGGAGGAGCCACCCTGCTCGTCGTCACGCACGACCGCACGCGTCTGGACCGCTTCGACCACGTGCTCGACCTCGGCGCGATCCAGGGCGCGGAGGCTGCGCGATGAGCGGCCTCGTCCGTCTGGCCGCGCGCTGGCTCGCCTTCCACCGCGGGCGCACGCTGCTGCTCGTCGGCTGCCTGGCGCTGGCGTTCCTGCTGCCGATCACCGTGAGCCGTCTCATGGCGGCGCAGGGTGATCGGATGCGCGCGCGCGCCGTTGCCACCCCCTACGTCGTGGGTGCGCCCGGCAGCCGCTATGACCTGGTCGTCTCCAGCCTGTGGTTCCGCGGGCGCACGCCGGGCAGCACGTCGATGCGCGAGATCGATCGCGTCGAAGGGGACGGCCGGGGCGTGGCCGTTCCGCTTCTCGTGCGGCACAGCGCGGGCGGCCTGCCGCTCGTGGGCACGTCGTACGACTACTTCGAACGGCGCGGGCTGCACCCGGCCCAAGGGCGGCTGCCAGCCATCCTGGGCGAAGCGGTGCTGGGTGCCACGGCGGCCGAGCGGAGCGGCGTCGGCGTGGATGGTCACGTGCTCACGGACGCCGACGGCCTGCTGGGGATGGGCATCGAGTACCCCGTGCGCCTGCGCGTCGTGGGCGTCCTCGCGCCGAGCGGCTCGGCCGACGACGAGGCCGTGTTCACCGACCTGCAGACCACGTGGCTCGTCGAAGGGCTCCTGCACGGCCACGCCGACGCCGCGCAGCAGGATCCGGCGCGCGTTCTCGGCCACGACGACCAGGGCGCGCCGCGCCTCGACAGCGGCATCGTGCAGTACACCGAGGTCACCGCGGACAACCTCGACTCGTTCCACCTGCACGGCGAGCTGGCCGACATGCCGCTCACGGGCATCCTCGTGTGGCCGAACGACGAGCGTGGACGCACGATCCTGCTCGGTCGCTACGGCGTGGCGAAGGACGCCCAGATGCTCCAACCCACCGAAGTCGTGGACGAGCTGCTCGGCTTCGTGGCGTCGCTCAAGCGCTTCTTCGATGCCCAGACGTGGCTCGTCGGCATCGCCACGGCACTGCTGCTGGTGCTCGTGGTGGCGCTCACGATCCGGACGCGCGAGCGCGAGCTGCTCACGTTGCGCCGCCTCGGCGTGTCGCGGGCGCGTGTGGCCGCGCTGCTCGGGATCGAGGTGGGTGTGGTGCTCGTGGCTGCGGCCGCGCTCGCGTCGGTGGCAGGATGGGCGCTCGCGCGGGTCCTGGCCCGCGCGCTGGGCCTGCCGTCCTGACGCCACCGGAGACTGCGATGCGCCTCGCTTCGATCGTGCTGCTCGGCCTGGGCCTCCTGCTTGCCGGCTGCGGCGGCGAGACGTCGGCCCCCGGCCCCGCGGCACGCTCCGGCCCCCCCACGGTTGCCGCCACGTTCGAGCTCCTGCGCGTGATCGCGACGCGCCTGGGCGGCGACGACGTGCGCGTCATCGCGCCGCTGCCGGGTGACGAGGATCCCGCGTGGTGGCGGCCCACCGGGGAGGCCGTGTCCGCCCTGCAGCAGGCCGACGTGGTGCTCGCCAACGGCGCGGGCTACGAGCGCTGGCTCGACAAGGTGAGCCTCCCGCGCGCACGTCTCGTGAAGACGACGGCCCTGATCAAGGAGCCGCTGCGCAAGGTCAAGGACGCCACCGTCCACAGCCACGGCCCGGGCGGAGCGCACAGCCACGAGGGCCTGGACGGCTACACGTTCGTGGACCCGTCGCTCCTGCGCGAGCAGGCTGAAGCCGTGCGGCGCGCGCTGCGCGCCGTGCGGCCGGACGCTGCCGAGCGCATCGACGCGCGCGCCAAGGCGCTCGACGACGAGCTCGCGGCCACGGCGAAGGCCGCTGCCGCCGTGCGTAGGCTGAGCGCCGGCCAGGTCATCGTGACGGCGCACCCCGTCTACGGGTACCTCGCCCGACGGCTGGGCTGGACCACCGTGGACCTCGCCTGGGTCCCCGAGAAGGCACCCGATGCCGCGGCACTCGACCAGCTGAAGGAACGCCTCGCGGGTCACGCAGCGTGGGTGCTGCTCTGGCCGTGGACGCCATCCGCGGAAACCACGGCGGCTGTCGAGGCGGCCACCGGACTCACCAGCGTGGTGTTGCCCATCGGCGACGTGTCGCTCCCCAAGGACCGTGCCGCGGGGCGCGACGTGCTGGCCGCGTTCCGCGCGGGCCTCGAGCGTCTCGACGCCGCCCTTCGCGCGCAGTGAGCGGGAGCCGACGCCGCGTCCGGCGCCGGCCCCCTCGTCCACGGCCTCACAGGATGGATCGCGTGACCACCGCGCGACGGCGGGGCGTGCGCACCTCGACGTCCGCCGCGGCGCCCGGGCGCGTCACGTCCAGGCCCACGAGCATCTCGGGGATGCGCGCCGACGCGCCGCGGTAGAAGCCCACGGTGCCCTCGTAGCGCGCCGGGTTGCGGAACGTGCCGAAGAGCATGTCCACGAGCGGCAGGTCGCTGTAGTTCCAGCGATGCACACCGTGGTGGACCTGGTGGCTCTCGGGGCGCTGGATGATGTAGCCCAGCCAGCGGGGGGTACGGATGTTGGCGTGCTGGAACACGGCGTTGAACGCCACGAACGCACCCGCAATCGCACCGGCCTCGGGTGTGAGGCCCAGCAGCGGGAAGAACACGATGCTGGCGATCGTGACGAACGCCGCCGCATCGAGCGGGTGGATGTAGTTGGCACCGAAGGCATCGTTGGCCTCGGCGCTGTGGTGCATCTGGTGGATGCGCCACAGGCGATCGGACCGGTGCACCAGCCGGTGGTAGCCGTAGTGGAACAGCTCGTACACGAGGATGCCCGCGGCTGCTCCACCCCAGGTGCCGAGCACGCTGCCGTCGAGCAGCGCCACGCCAGCGAGACGTTCGCCCCAGAACACGGCCACGGCCGTGGCCCAGAAGAACGTGAACACGGTCACGAGAGACGCCCGCAGGCGCCACCACCGCGTGGTCTCGAAGCGACGACCGCGCACCGCGAGGTCGAGGAGAAGGAAGGCGGGGAGGCTCCAGAAGGCCACCCCGTTGGCAAGGTCGATCATCGTCGGGTCTCCGAAGGGCCGGACTCGTCCGGCTGCCGGCGCATGTCGCGCACGAAGGAGAGACGCGAAGCGACGTCGAAAGAGGACAAACTCGGGGTTCCGCGGCGGTGGACTCGTGGTCAAGTGCACGCGCACCTCGGGTCAAGTGGCGCGGCGCAGGGCCCGGAAGCCAGGGCCCGAGGGCCGCTTGACGCGATCGAGGGACCGCGGTCCCAGGTGCGTGTTCAGGCCGGCAGCTGGGCGGCGAGCAGCTGCTCGGCAACGACCTTGGCCGACTTGGCCACCGAGTCGTCGCCCGTGACGAGGCGGTACGTGACCGCGCCCTCCAGCAGCAGGACCCAGGATGTGGCCAGCGCGGCCGGGTCCTCGACGCCCGCCGCCTCCGCCATCAGCCGGATCTGCTCTTCCATGGAGGCGAAGTGCTGGGCCGCGGCCTTGTGGACCGGATCCTGGCGCGACGGGAACTCGGCGCTCGCGGCGATGAACAGACAGCCGCGGTAGCGAGGGTCGTTGAACCAGTCGTCCATCACGTCGAAGATCGCGAGCAACAGCGCGCGCGGGTCGTAGCCAGCACGCGCGCGAACGGCGCGCTCGAAGGCCTCGCGCTCCCACACGTCCCGGACCTTCACGCACTCGAGGACGAGATCCTCGCGGCTCGGGAAGTGGTTGTAGAAGGTCGTCTTGGTGACGCCGACCTCCGCGAGGATGCGATCGAGGCCGACAGCGTGGAACCCGTTGCCGTAGAAGAGGTCGAGCGCTACGTGCAGGATGCGCTCGCGGGTGTCGCGCGGCTCCGCGCCACGACCAAAGAGCTCGACAGCGGTCGGCACCTTTCCCATCCCCCCATCACACCCGGCAGCACCTCACGGGGCAAGCAGGGCGCGGGGGCCGAGCGGGAGCGGCTCTCTGGAGTCTGACGACTGCGGCTGGGTGTCGCGGTAGGGACTCCGGTTGCCCGGAGCCCCCCGCACAGATCCCGGCGTGCGGCACTACCGCACCGGGCTCCTGCCTTGAGTGGTAACGCACAAGCGTTCGTACGGGTAGGGGTGTCGCTGTTCGGGGTACGGGAGGAAGCGCTTTGCGAGGGTGTCCATGCGTTCCCAGGTCACGTAGCCCCTTTGGCTGCGGCGACGTAGCCGGAGCCGCCATCGGCGGATCAGGTCGTCGCGCAGGGCCCAGAGGGTCGCCAGGTTGCCCGGTACGGCGTGGTACTGCTCGTAGCCCCTCCACGAGGCCATCAGCCAGGCACCCACGTCCCGGATCGGGTCGTGCGTGCGGCGTCGGAGCTCGTCGTGGATCTTGCGGGCGTACGCCCGGAGCCGCGAGCGTGTGGTGCGGCGCAGGACATGGAACCAGCCCTCTCGCGTCCTCGCGCAGATGTGGGTGAACCCCAGGAAGTCGAAACTCTCCGGCTTCCCTTGGCCGTGTCGTTGCCGGTTCGTCGCGGCGAACCGCCCGAACTCGATCATCCGCGTCTTGTCGGTGTTCAGCTCCAGGCCGAACTGGCGAAAGCGTTCCACCAGCGCTTCCCGAAACCGTTCGCCGTCCGCCGCGTACTGGAAGCCCATCACGATGTCGTCCGCGTACCGCACGATGATCACGTCACCCTGCGCGTGCCGCTGTCGCCATTGATGCGCCCACAGATCGAACACGTAGTGGAGATAGATGTTCGCCAGCAGGGGGCTGATGCTGCCACCCTGCGGAGAGCCCTTCTCCGCTTGAACCCACTCGCCATCCTCCATCACGCCCGCTGCCAGCCACTTCTTGACATGGCGTAGGACGCGCTCGTCCGCGATGCGGTGCTCGAGGAACTTCACCAGCCAGCCGTGGTCGATGGCATCGAAGAACCCACGGATGTCGGCATCGAGCACCCAGTTCACCTTCCGCCGCGTGATGCCCACCGTCACCGCGTCCAGCGCGTCGTGCTGCTTGCGGCCCGGTCGGAACCCGTACGAGAATCCCAGGAAATCCACCTCGTACACCGCCCCTACCACCGCCGCCGCCGAGCGTTGGACGATCTTGTCCTCCAACACGGGCTTGCCGATCGGGCGCTGACGCCCGTCCGCTTTCGGGATGTAGGTGCGTTCCACGGGGCGGGCCCGGTACCCCCCTCGCTGGAGGCGTCCGGCGAGGTCCTGGAGGTTGGCCTCCAGCTCCTTCCCGTAGTCCTCCCACGTCACCCGATCGACGCCCGGTGCGCTCTTGCGGTTGAGGCTGAAGTAGGCCTCCCGAAGTCGGTCGGTGTCGTAGACGTGATGCCAGAGGGTCGTGAACCGTTGCGTCTTGTCCCGTTCTGCTGCTTGTCGTATCCGGTCCAGCGCCTGTTGCAGGGAGGCCCGTCGCTGCGTCCGGTCCCTGGTACGCCTGGGCGGATTCCTCTTGGCCGACCCCCTTCCCTCCCCCCGCTCCGCAGGTCGCGGCGCACCGCCACCCTTGTTCGCAGGGTTCCCCGGTACTACGGGGTCGTCCGACTTCCCACGCCCGTTCATCGCCGCAGTACCCCTCTCGGGTTCACGGCGCGGACCGGGTCACCATCTCGACCCGGTCGGGCGTGGGATCTCCCGCATCCCGTGTGAAGAGCTTCCGTACATGCTCGGGTTCTCAGACCGCGCGGGGTCGGAGCGGTCCTGGCCATGACGGCCCGCCCCGTGTTGCCTTCCGCTCTCCGTACGGCGTGGGCACCCTCGAACTTCATTCCCATTTCGCGGCTCGACGTCCGGCCTGCACGTACCCCTGTCAACGCTTCACCCCCACCCTCGCGGGTCGAGGCGCATGACTCGGGGCCGGCGTGGGTGGCTAGCCCTTCGCCGTAGGACTCTTGCATTCCTTGCTCCTCACCGGTTCAACGGCGCTTTCACGGAGCCAGGGATTTCTTCCGCGAATCGCTGGCCACCGTCCCGCATGCGCACGCTCACCGCGGCGATTCGCGGAAGAATTCCCGGGCTCCCCCCCCGGGGTACGACCGGCGCACGGTGGATCGGGATCCTTGTCGTTCGTGTACCGAG
>JACKEJ010000023.1 GCA_020633055.1 Sandaracinaceae bacterium
AAAGCACGCTAGGCGCAAGCGTGCGCCACACCTGCACTCTCACTGTACGGAATGACGACCACTGCTGCGCGAGCCCCCTTGGCACAGACGCAGCGCGCGCCCCCTGAGGAACGGCGCACGGTGGCGTCGCGGCAGGCTCTCAGTTGTCGTCGTCAGGGTCCCCGTAGTCGCCGTCCGAGTCGTCGTCGCCGGGGAAGACCTCGCCGCGGATGATGTTCAGGAGCCCCTCCACCTCCAGGCGCACCTCCACCTCGGGGCTGGTGGCCAAGAAGCGCTGCAGGAAGCCGTAGGCGGGCTTGCGCTCACCCAGCTGGTAGTAGCAGAGGCCCAACAGGAAGAGCGCGTCCGGGTCGTCGCGCCGCAGCGCGAGCGCCTGCTTGCCCATTCGAATGGCCCGCTCTGGCTGGCCCATCATGCGCAGCGTCTGCCCCGCACCCACGCGCGCCCCGAGGTACTGCGGCGCGAGCTGCAGCGCCCTCAGGTAGCCGGCCAGGGCCTTGTCCCACGCCTCGCGCTCGAAGTGCGCCGCCCCCAGGAAGTGGAAGGCGTAGGGGTTCTGGGGGTCTTGCAGCGCGACCTCCTCGAAGGCCGCGATGGCTTCGTCGATCTCGCCCTCGTGCAGCAGCTCCACCCCCTCTTCGCAGGCCTCCCAGCGCGCCGCATCGCGCGCGTCCGGCGTGTCGAGAGCGGCGGGGCTGGCCTCGGGGAGGTCGTCGTCGGGGTCGTGCATGGGCCGAGTGTGGACCGCGCGTGCGCGCCTGCAAGTGGGGTACCCTGCCCCGATGTCGCCCTTCCCCGCCTACGCCGCTGCCCTCCGCAACCTGCGCCTGCCGCTCGCGTACGTCGACCTCGCGCGCTTCGACCAGAACGCCGCGGACCTGGTGCAGCGGGTGCGGGCGGGCACCGGGCGGATGCTGCCCATCCGGCCGGCGACCAAGTCCATCCGCTGCGTCACCCTGATGGAGCGCCTCCTCGCGCGAGACGGCTACGCGGGGCTCATGTGCTACAGCGCCGCCGAGGCCGCCTGGCTCTCGCGCGCGCTCAGCCGGCCGACCCACCTGCTGGTGGCCTATCCCACGCTGGAGCCTGCCGACATCCGCGCGTGCCTCGAGGCGTGCGAGGGGGGCGCCGACATCACGCTCATGGTGGATGACCCCGCCCACGTGCGGCTGCTGGGCCGCCTGGCCGAGGACTACGGGCAGACCCTCTCGGTCGCGCTCGACCTGGACATGTCGCTGCGCCTGCCGGGCTTGCACTTCGGCGTGCGCCGCTCGCCCCTACACTCACCGCGCGCCGCGCTGGAGCTGGCGAGCTTGATCGCCGAGCACGACGCCCTGCGTCTGGATGGCGTCATGGGCTACGAGGCGCAGGTAGCCGGGCTGCAGGACGCCGTCCCGAACCAGCGGGCCATGAACGCGGCCATCCGCGTGCTCAAGCGCGCGTCCAACGTGGACCTCCAGAAGCGCCGCGCGGACACCGTGGCAGCCCTGCACCAGGCGGGTCACACGCTGCGCTTCGTGAACGGCGGCGGCACGGGCAGCTTGGAGGCCACCGCACGCGACCGCAGCGTGAGCGAGGTGACGGCGGGGTCGGGCCTCTACAGCCCCACCCTCTTCGACAACTTCTCGCACTTCCAGCACGCGCCCGCGGCGGGCTTCGTGCTCCCTGTGGTGCGCCGCCCCGCGCCGGGCTTCGTGACCTGCCACGGTGGCGGCTACGTCGCGTCGGGCTCTGCGGGCCCGGAGAAGCTGCCTGTGCCCATGTATCCCGAGGGCCTGCGCCTCCTGCCCACGGAGGGCGCCGGGGAGGTGCAGACGCCGCTGCAGCTGGACGCGGGCGTGTCCCTGTCGCCGGGCGACCCCGTGTTCTTCCGGCACGCCAAGGCCGGTGAGCTGTGCGAGCACTTCAACAACCTGGTGCTGCTCGAGCGTGGGCAGGTGGTGGACGAGGTGCCGACCTATCGCGGGCAAGGGCGCAGCTTCCTCTGATCGTGGTAGACAGCGGCATGGTCCTCGAGCTGCCTCCCACTCCAGCCACCCGCCGCATCTTCGTCAACCGCACACTGAACCTCCGCAGCATCGAGGCCATCGGCTTCGACATGGACTACACGCTGGTGCACTACCGGCACGAGGCCTGGGAGCGCGCGGCGTACAACCACGTGCGGCAGCGCCTGCTGGACATGGGCTGGCCCGTGGCGGACCTCGAGTTCGACCCGCAGAAGGCACAGCTGGGCCTGGTGGTGGACCTCGAGCACGGCAACGTGGTGAAGGCCAACCGCTTCGGCTACGTGACGCGCGCCTCGCACGGCACCAAGCGCCTGGAGTTCTCCGAGCAGCGCAAGACCTACTCGCGGGTGCTGGTGGACGTCAGCGACCACCACCGCTGGTACTTCCTGCACACCCTCTTCGCCCTCTCGGAGGCGTGCCTCTTCATGCAGCTGGTGGACCTGCTGGACGCGGGCAAGCTGCCGCGCCCCATGGGCTACGCGGACCTGCACCGGCTCGTGCGCCGCGAGCTCGACGCGACGCACATGGAAGGCACCCTCAAGGCGGAGATCATCGCGGCGCCCGAGCGCTACATCGACGTGGACCCGGACCTGCCGCTGGCGCTCATGGACCTGCGCGCGGCGGGCAAGAAGCTGCTCGTGATCACCAACTCCGAGTGGTCCTACACGTCCGCCATCATGCGCTACGTCTTCGACCCGTACGTGGACGACGGCACCTGGCGCGACCTCTTCGACCTGGTGGTGGTGTCGGCGCGCAAGCCGGCCTTCTTCGAGCAGCGCAACGACATCTTCGAGATCGTGAGCGACGACGGCCTGCTGCGACCCGCGAACGGTGCGCTCACACCGGGGGGCGCGTACCTCGGCGGGAACGCCTCGCGCATCGAGGCCCACCTGGGGCTGTCCGGCTCGCAGATCCTGTACGTGGGCGACCACATCTTCAGCGACGTGGAGGTCAGCAAGACCCTGCAGCGCTGGCGCACCATGCTGGTGCTGCGTGAACTGGAAGGCGAGCTGGCCGCGCTCGGGACCTTCGCGGGTAGCGAGAGCGAGCTGGTGAAGCTGATGAGTGAGAAGACCGCGCTCGAGTACCGCTACTCCAGCATGCGGCTCGCGCTGCAGCGCAAGACCAAGGGCTACGGTCCGCAGGTCGCCGCCAGCCCCGGCGAGATCCGCGCCGAGGTGCAGGCGCTGCGTGAGCAGCTGGTGGCCCTGGACCAGCGCATCGCTCCGCTGGCCCGCGCCGCGGGCGAGTTGGTGAACCCGCACTGGGGTCCTCTGCTGCGCACCGGCACCACGCGCAGCCTGCTGGCGCGCCAGATCGAGCAGAGCGCCGACGTCTACACCTCTCGCGCTTCCAACCTGCTGCACGTGACGCCCTTCGAGTACCTGCGCTCGGGCGGGACCAGCATGCCCCATGACGACGACTGAGCCGCGCCGGGGCGAGCGCGGCGAGGCCGGACCTGACCCAGCTCGACGCCTGGGAGCGAGGTGGCCCCTACACCACGTTCCGCGGGCTGTTCGTCACGGGCTGCTCCGACGCAGATCCACGGCCCAGCGCACGTCCACGACGCCGTCGAAGGGCCGCACACGCAGCGTCGACAGAGCGTCCGTGACGCAGCGCACGCTGACTCCGTAGGAGCCCTCGCCGCCCAACACCAGGCCGCTGATGGCGCCGGTGTCTCCGCGTAGGCGCGCGTCGATGTACAGCACGCGGTCGGCGGAGGGCGCGCAGGCGCGCACGCGCTCCTCGTTCTGCGCGAAGACCGCGTCCAGCTCGCTGACGGATGGCGGTCCGCTCTCTTCGGGGCCGATGGGGATGTCCGTCGGGGCGAACTCCCCCGGGGCGGGCCCGTTGGGGTCGTACGCGAGCAACACCTCAGGGTCTTCTGGGGTCGCAGGGGCGCGACAAGCGGCGAGCCGCGCGGCCCTCTGGTTGGCGCGGCGCGTGCGCCCCCCGCGACCGAGGTTCCCGAAGTTGGGCGCCCGGCCGAGCGCCGCAGACGCGATGACGAGCACCCCCAAGACGACCACCGACCCGATGATGCCCGCCACGGCGCGCCCCGCGGTCTGTCCGCGCAGCGTGGCGCACTGCTGCCGCTGCGCGCGGGTGAGCCCTGCCCCGCAGCCCACCGTGGTCAGCGCGAGGCTGACGGACAGCAGCACGGCGAGAGGCGTTCTCGAGAGGTGGCGCATGGTCTTCGAACGGCGGGGGGCCGTCGAGCGAGTGTACGGGCGCTGGCACCCCGCTCTTCCCTCGGCGCGAGCGAGCACACCCACCTCAGAGGGCCTTCCGCGGAGGCAGGATCAGGTTCGCGATGAGGAGGCCAGTCACCAACGCGCCTGCCACCAGCCCGACGGCAAAGGCGGTGTCCACGGCGGCGATCACGTCGCGCCGCAAGAAGGAGGTCACGCTGCGGAAGCCCATGGTGCCGGGCACCAGCAACAAGATGCCGGGCACCATCACCAACGCAGCAGGCCGGTCGGTGATGCGCGCGAAGGCGTTGCTTCCCAGACCGAGCACCAGCGCGGACACCGTAGCCGCGAGCGAGGGGCCGAGCGCGTCGCCGAAGAGGGGCGTGCTCAGCTGCCCGGCCGAGAAGGCGCAGGTCGCCACCAGGAAGGTGGGCAGCGCGTCCCGCAGCTGCGCGCGCAGCAAGACCATCACCGCAGGCAGCGCCACGAGCAGCCCGATGAAGGGCCAGAACGCGGCGCGGGGCGGCAGCGTGCCGGGCAGCGCGGCGCTGCGGCTCAAGCTGGCGATCAGCGCGCCTCCGAGGCTGACCCCGACCGCGATGGACAGGAACGACACCAGCGCGCCGGCGAAGCGCGCCGTGCCGGACACGAGGTGCCCGGTGGCCACCTCGTTCATGGCCGTGGTCAAGGAGAGGCCGGGCATGAGCATGTAGATGCCCGCCACGGTGGCGAGCTGAATGGCCAGGTCCGGCATGAACATGCCGGCCAGCGCGGCCGTGACCGAGGCCACGACGCTGCCGAGGAGCAGGTAGAGGCGCGCGATGGGCTCCGCGCGACCTGCCGCCCACTCCAGGAGACCCACCAGGAGCCCGATGCCCCCCGCGACGGCCGCCTCGAGCGGCCCCCCGCCCAGCAAGAGCGCGGCGGGTGCGGCGACCAGCGGATGCACCAGCACGCGCATCAGCACGGACCCCTGCGACGCGCGCCCGACGATGGCAGCGAGCTTCTCGGTGCCGGCGGTCGCGTCCAGCTCTCCGCGCCCGACCGCGCTCACCAGCGCGTCGAGATCCGCGAGCTTGGAGAGGTCCTGCTCGCCAGCCTCGCTGCGCACCAGGTACGTCCGCTGCGAGGGCGGGTCCCCGAAGGCGACGAACACCGCCGTGGGCGTACAGAAGTACTGCCCGCGCGTCCCGAGGGGCTCGCTCAGCGCCTCCAGCAGCGCCTCGAGCCGGTGGGCGGGCTGACCGTAGGCGTGCAGCGCCCGCGCCACCGCGATCACAAACGCTTCGTTCTCGTTGGCGCTGCCCATGTGGTGGCGAGTCTAGCAGCTCGACACAGAGAGGCCCCGGCTCGCCCACGCCTCGACAGCGGGCGCCGTGTGGCGCATGTCAGCGGCATGAGCGCCCCACCCGCTCCGAGCGCGCCCGCGCCCATCGCGGTCCTGTACAGAGACGACGACGTCGTGGTCGTCAACAAGCCCTCCGGCCTCATCGTGCACCGCGGCTGGGCCCAGGATCGCGTCGTTGTCATGTCCCTGGTGCGCAACCAGCTGGGACGCGACGTGTACCCCGCCCACCGGCTCGATCGGGGCACGAGCGGCGCGCTGCTCTTCGGCCTGCACCCAGCCGCCCTGCGCACGCTCAACACCGAGTTCGAGAGCGGGGGTGTGGAGAAGCGCTACCTCGCCTTGGTGAGAGGACGCCCGGACCCCGCGGAGGGGTTGGTGGACTACGCCATCCCGCGCACCGAGGACGGCGAGCGCGTACCCGCGCAGACCCTCTACCGGGTGGTGCACCAGCTCGAGCACTACGCGCTGGTCGAAGCGCGCCCCCTGACCGGC
>JACKEJ010000024.1 GCA_020633055.1 Sandaracinaceae bacterium
CCGCACATGACCACGTTCGTCTACGACGCGACCGCCAACGTCGTCCGGGGCTACCTCGACGGAGTGCTCGTCACCACGGTCGCCCAGGGGACCCCGTCGCTCAGCGGCACGGGGTCGCTGAAGGTCGGCGCCTACGGTGCCAACTTCGGCTTGCCCGCGGGCGGGGTGATGGACGAGTTCCGCCTGTACTCGAGGGCGCTCTCCGACGCGGAGGTCGCCACCCTCTACACCACGAGCGGCACCTGCTCCCCGTAGCGTGGGACTCGCCCACGCTCGCGGGCCCGTGAAGAGCCCTCTCGTCGGCGCGACGGACGTGTATGGTGCCAGTGTGTCGTCTCCCCCCAACGACCCAATCAGTGTGCCCGCTCCGGTGCACCCTGCCACGGCCATCGTCTACCCAGGCGCGCTCGCGCTCACGGCCGCTGCGGGCATGTACGCGTCGGCTAGCGCCTGGCCTCCCAAGGAGGTGTTCGCGGCGATGGCCGCAGCGGGCCTGCTGCTAGCCCTCGTGGTGCAGCTGGCCCTGCCGTATCGCATGCCGGCGGGTGCGTGGTGGCGCAAGGCCCCCAACGACATCGTCCACACCTTCCTGTCCAACATGCTGCCCGGCTCCGCCATGGAGGCGCTGCTCGTAGGTGGCCTCTTCGCGGCGTCCACACGCATCACGGCGTTGCTCGGTACTGCGCCGTGGCCAACGGACCAGCCCTGGGTGCTGCAGTTCGCGCTGGCCCTGCTGCTCGTGGAGCTCGTCTACTACGTGATGCATCGGTTGCTGCATCGTGTGGACGCGTTCTGGCACTTCCACGCCGTGCACCATAGCGCCACCGAGCTGTATCTCTTCGCGTCGTCGCGGCACCACCTGGTGAGCGTGACCATCAACCGGGCCGCCCAGTTTTGTGCGCTGGGCCTACTAGGGGTGCCCTCGGAGGTCACCGCGCCGCTGAGCGGCATGATCCTCGCCAACTCGTGGCTGCAGCACTGCGACGTGCGCCTCGAGACGCGGTGGCTGGACGGCCTGCTCGTGACTCCCGCGGTGCACCACTTCCACCACCACCGCGACTACGACCTCTCGAACACCAATTTCGGCGGCGCGTTGGTGCTGTGGGACAGGGTCTTCGGCACGTTCCACCGTCCTCAGGGCGAGCTTCCGGCGAGCTACGGTTTCGAAGGCATCCGCGAGAACTACGTGGTGCAGCTCGCGTATCCATTTCGCACCTTGATCGCTGGCAGCACGGACAGCGCGCCGCTCCCCCCAGCACCGGAAGGCTGAGCTGCCCGCCGCTGCTGGGGCAGGCTCTGGAACTTTCCGATGACCATCCCGCAGACCGTGTGGTACTCGTAACCCCCCCCCTTTTTTCCCGCGTGGAACGTCGTCGCAACACGTGACGGTCGCGTCGCGTGCCCCACGCAATGAATTCGACCGAGAAGAGAGACGTGAGTCTCGTTGGCGCCGCTTTGGCGCTGACATGGGCCAACCTGAGTGTTGTTGCCCCACTCTGGCATGAACTCGGTGAGCTGCTGCGGCTCGATGAGACGGCGATGGGAGCGGTTGGCGGCGTGGGCGGGCTCGCGATGCTGCTCTCGATGCCTCTCTGGGGCCGCCTGACGGACCGCTTCGATGCGCGCGCCGTTCTGATCGCGGGCCAGGTCATGGCGGGCGTGGCCTTCGCCGTCTGGGGCGCTGCGATCGCCTGGCTCGCCCACGCTGGCGCTTCTCCGCAGCTCAACTTCGCGCTGACCGCCGGCCTCCGAGCGGTCGCCAGCTTTGCCGTGGGGGGCGCCGCCGTGGCGTCGCTGCCGCTGGTGGCGGCGCTTGGCCGCAGCGCCCCTGCGCAGGCCATCGCGCGCTTCGGTGCGATGTCGTCGGTGGGCCTCGTGGGCGGGCCCGCCTTCGTGGCCTTGGCTCCGGGTCTCGCGTCCACCACGCGGCTAGAGCTGCTCGGAGCACTCACGGCGGCGTCGGGGCTCGCGGCGATGCGCCTGCCGCGTCCGACCGCACACCCGGATCACGGCGCGTCTGCGGTCGAGCCGCTGCCGTGGCGCTACCTCGGCGCAATGCTCCTCGGGCTCTTCGTCGTGAACCTGGGCCTCGCCCTGGTGGACTTCGGTTCCAGCTACTACGCGGTGGACGTCCTAGGTCTCGTTGGCGCCGATGCGGCGTGGACCTCCGGGGTGGGCCTCACGGTGGCCGCGGTCGCCAGCGGCGGCGCCCAAGCGGTCCTCGGCGGTCGCTCTGGCTGGCGCGTAGGCGCGACGGTCGCGGTCTCGGGTGCCGCCCTGTTGGTCGGCATGCTGCTGCTCTTGGCCGCGCGGACCGCCCCGCTTGCCTGGCTCGGCTACGCGGTCGCGGGCGTGGCGCACGGGCTCGCGATGCCCGCGTTGCAGACAGCCCTGCTCGCGGTGGTGCCGCCGCGCAGCCATGGGCGGGCCAGCAGCGGGTCCAGCGCAGCGCTCGGCCTCGCGTACATCGTCGGTCCGGTGCTCGCGGGCTTGCTGCACGGGTTCCACGCGCTGGGCACCGTCGCGTGCTGTGCCTTGTTGGGGGGCGCAATCCTTGCACAAGCACCGTGGGTGAGCCGGAGCGTGCAGCGCGGCGCTGCGGCCGTCGCGGCGGGAGAGGGTGGTCCGTGAACGACCGGGTGGACACACGCGCGCCGGCCGATGAAGGGGACCGTCTCTCGCGGTTCGACGCGCAGCACGGGCACCAAGCGCTCACAGCCGCCGAGATCACTCTGTTGCGTGGTGTGGACGTCTTCGCTGGCGTCAGCGACAGTGACTGGTCGCTTCTGGAGGGCGCACTTGAGCGCGTCTGGGCACCCGCGCAGTCGGAGGTGATGCGGGTGGGCACCCCGGCTGATGGCCTCTACGTGGTGGTCAGTGGCCGCTGCCAGGTGAAGACCCACGACGGCGAGCGTGAGCGCGTGTTGGCCGAGGTCCGGGCCGGCGAGGTGTTGGGCGAGATGTCGCTCTTGGCGTCGACCATTCGCACGGTCTCTGTTACGACGCTGCGGGACACGGTCTTTGCGAAGCTCCGCGCAGACTGGTTCACCGCGCACGCGCTCGAGGTGCCCGCCTTGTTGCTCAAGCTGGGGCGCATCGCCGCGCGCAGGGCGATGGACGCTGACACCGTGACACCCGAGCTGCGCGCCACCGCGAACGTCTTCGCGTTGCGAGCGCTCAGCCCAGACGTGAACCTGCCCCAGGTGGCCGTCGCCTTCAGGGATGCGCTCGCGCCGCTCGGGAGTGTGGCGCTTGTGGATGCCGACTGGAATCGCGAGGCCGAGCGCGGCGCGGGGCCTGTGACCCACTTGCTCAACGCCTTCGAGGACGAGAGCGACTTCGTCGTGTACGTGGATGACGGTGATGCCCACTGGTCTGCGCGCTGCGCGCGGCAGGCTGACCGGGTGCTTCTGGTGGGTGTTGGCACTGGGGTCGTTGCGCCGCCGCCACCACAGGTCGAGGACGCCGCCACCCACCACCTGCTGTTGCTCCAGCCGGACGAGGCCCGCGAGGCGTCCGGTACGGCTGCGTGGCTGTCCGCGCACGCGGTGGTCAGCCATCACCACGTCCGGCTGGGCGTGCCCAACGACATGCAGCGCGTCGCGCGCCTCCTGACGGGGTATGGCATTGGCGTCGCTTTCAGCGGCGCAGCGGCTCGGGGCGCGGCACACGTCGGCGTGTTGTTCGCGTTCGAGGAGCTGGGGCTGCCCATCGATATCGTAGCCGGGAACAGCTCGGGGGCTTCCATTGCAGCCAGCGTCGCTCAAGGCGCGTCGGCCGCCGTCACGCTTCAGCGCTATCGCTACTGCCTCGACGCGATCGGTCCGCGCTGGACCAACCTGGGCCCGCCCTTCGTGTCGCTCATGAGCGGCCGCGGCACCGCTAGCGCGTTGCGGGAGGTCTTCGGCGACGCGCGTATGGAGGACCAGTTCATCCCGGTGATCATGTCCGCCACGGATCTTGCTCGCGGCCAGCGCGTGGCCATCGACCGTGGCCCGCTTTGGCTGGGGCTGCGGGCTAGCGCGTCACTCCCAGCGTACTGGCCGCCCGTCTGTCAAGACGGGCAAGTGCTGGTGGACGGCGGGGTCATGGCGAACCTGCCCGTCGAGGCGCTCGAGCCCTCTTGCGCGTCGGGGCTCATGATCGCGTCCGACCTCGACATCAGCGGCAGCGAGACGTTCCGCGCATTTCAGGGCGTGGAGGAGTACGGTCACACCCTGTCGGGGTGGCGTGTGGCCTTCAGTCCAAAGGGCCGCTACCCCCGCCTCAACGAGGTCATCACCCACGCGATGTGCCTCAGCAGCTACGCCCACCGGGAGCTCATCATCGCGCTCTCCGCGCGTCCGAACGTCATCTTTGTGCGGCCCCGTGTCGAGGTCAGCGGCTTCTTCGGTCTCAGCAGCAACGAGGCGAGTGCGCTGGTCAAGGTCGCGCGAGCCGACGCGCTCGAGCAGGTGACGCCCGCCTGGAATCTGCATCGAGAGCGTCTGGGGAAGCCTGCCCGTCCTGTCGAACCCGTGGCAGAGCCCACCGCAACGAGCCCTTTCATGCCTAACACCAAGAGGCGCCGCTGGGTCAGGGCCGCGCTCGTGCTGCTGGTGCTGCTCGCCGCCTTCGTGGTGTGGGCCAACGTTCGCGCTGCGCAGCTACAGGCGATGCTGCGGCCCATTCCCGCGTCCACACTCCCGGTGCCCTTTCCCCTCTCCGAGAGTGAGCGTGCCGAGCTCGAGCCCGGCCAGGACCCGGACGTTGTCGCTCACGAGCGCGGCGTCGCGCGAGGGCGGCACGTCATGCGAGCGCGTCTCGGCTGCGTGGACTGCCATGGCGAAGACCTCAGCGGAGGTCCGGTCATGGACGTGCCCCTCATCGGGCGCGCCTTTGCCCCCAACATTACGCGCGGCGGTGTCACCCGCGCCTACAGCTCCGAGGACTGGGAGCGCATCGTTCGCCACGGCGTGCGTCCCAACGGGCTGGCCGCGCTGATGCCGGTCATGGAATCCGCCATGATCAGCGACCAAGAGGTGGCGGACGTCATAGTCTATGCGCGGTCGCTCCCCGCGCGGGAAGTGGTGCAGCCTGAGTCGGGCGTCGGGGTGCTCGGGGCGGTGCTGTTCGCCCTGGATGTCATGCGGTTCAGCGCCGACGAGGTGAGCCACAGCGCGGCGCGGCTCGTGCGCCCCCCGTCTCTCGCGGACCCTATCGCCTACGGCGAGCATCTGGCGCACACCTGCCGACCCTGTCACGGGTCCGACCTCGGAGGGGGACCCATCCCGGGGGGCGACCCGTCGTGGCCGGTGGCTGCGAACCTCACGTCGCACGCGGAGGGGCTCGCGGCGTGGACCCAGGACGACTTCGTCCGTCTGCTGAAGGAGGGCAAGCGCCCAGACGGGAGCGCGGTCAATCCCATCATGCCCTGGCGCATCTCGCGGCATATGCAGGACGCGGAGCTGCACGCCCTCTTTCTATATCTACGCAGCGTCCCACCCGTCGCGGGGCCCCTATGAGTCCTGGAGGTGCGTAGTCATGACCGGTTGGCCCTCGGTCCTCGCGCTGGCCGCGCTCGGTCTGGTGCTCGGTGAAGGGCCGCGGCGCGCCCACTCGTTGCGCCTGCGCTGGCGTTCGTGGTCGATCGAGCTCGGCGCTCTCGGGTAGGGTCGCCCTCAGCGGGCGGTCGGCGCGGGCCGGGTCGCCGTCAGGCGGCGCACCACCTCACCCGCCGTGTTGGTGATGGTGACCGGCCCGTAGGCGCGCATGGCCTCCGCGAACTGCGACGCCTCGCCCACCAGCACGATGACCATCTGCTCGGGGCGCACGTTGGCGCGCGCCGCGGCCAGCGCCTCCTCGGGCGTCACCGAGCGGATGCGCGTTCGGAAGGTCTCCCAGTAGTCGTCGGGCAGCCCGAAGCCGCGCAGCCCCGCCACCAGGCCGGCGATCTTGCCGGAGGTGTCGATGGTCAGCGGGAAGGAGTTGCTCAGGTACTGGCGGGCCAGCTGCGTCTCCTCGTCGCTCGGGGCCACGCTCG
>JACKEJ010000025.1 GCA_020633055.1 Sandaracinaceae bacterium
GCAGGCGCAGCGACCACTGCTGGTCCCACGGGCGCGGCAGCGAGAGCGCCTCGTTCCAGGCGGGGAGCTGCAGCGCGCGGCAGCGGGCGTTGCGGCTGAGGGTCACACCCAGCGTCTCGATCAGGATGCGCCAGGCGTTGTTCTCCGGTTGGTTCTCGGTCAGGCCCAGCGAGTTCACCTGCACGCCGTAGCGGAAGCGCCGCATGCGCTTGTCCGCGACCTTGTAGCGCTCGGTGGTGATCTCCTCCCACATCTCCGCGAACGCGCGCATCTTGCACATCTCTTCGACGAAGCGGATGCCGCTGTTCACGAAGAAGCTGATGCGCCCCACGGCCTGCTCGAACTGCTCGGGCGTGAAGTGCCCGCGCTCCTTGAGCGTGTCCAGCGTGCCGATGGCGTTGACCAGCGCGAAGGCCAGCTCCTGTCCTGGCGTCGCGCCAGCCTCTTGCAGGTGGTACGAGCAGATGTTGCTGGCGTTCCAGTTGGGCACCCGCTCCAGGCACCACTCGTACATCTCGGCGATGA
Source organism: Sandaracinaceae bacterium (assembly GCA_020633055.1). Lineage (NCBI taxonomy): Bacteria > Pseudomonadati > Myxococcota > Polyangiales > Sandaracinaceae > Sandaracinaceae bacterium. Next base: position 526 of record JACKEJ010000025.1, read on the forward strand.
TGCGCAGGCTGGCCTGGGGCGGGAAGATGTAGGTCCCGCGTGCCAGGTACTCCTTGACGATGTCGTTCTGCGTGGTGCCGCGCAGCAGCTTCTCGTCCGTGCCGCGCTCGCGCGCCAGCGCCACGTACAGCGCCAGCAACCACATGCTCGTGCCGTTGATGGTCATCGACGTGTTCATCCGATCGAGGGGGATCTGATCGAAGAGCACGTGGAAGTCGTCGAGCGAGTTGATGGGCACGCCCACCTTGCCCACCTCGGGCCGCGCCAGGCTGTGGTCCGAGCTGTAGCCACACTGGGTGGGCAGGTCGAACGCGATGGAGAGGCCGGTCTGGCCCGCCTCCAGGTTCTTGCGGTAGAGCTCGTTGGACGCGCGCGGGCTGCTGTGACCGGCGTACGTACGGAAGATCCAGGGCGTCTCGCGGTCGAGGACGTCGCCGGCCTTGGTGACCAATTGGTGGGCCTTCGGGCTCATGATCTGCTCGCTTCCGGGGCTGCGGGTGGGTCCGCGCCTTGTTCCACGGAGCGTGTCACGTGGCGTGGGGTCGCGGCCAGGGGAGGGACGTGACGCACGGCGACAGCGGATGCCGCTGCGCGTCATGAGTCGAACGCTAGTGCGCAGGGGAGGGCCTGTCAATTCGCGGCGACGCCGGACGAATGGTGAAACGCGTTGCATTTCAGGTGCTTCGCCTTGCCGTTGGGGCTGCCCCACCGACCATCCGGGCGCACGCTCCGGATGCGCACCAGGCAGAGGGCGGGGCGCGAGTGGGGCTGCTACGCTGTGGGCGCTCCGCATGCGCGCGCGCTTCTGCTTCAAGGTCTCGCCCATCGACCCGTCGCGTCGAGACTTCGAGGCGCACTTCATCCCGGCCGACGCGCTCGTCCGAGCCGATGGCCGCGTGCGTGTCCGGCGGCTCCTGGACGCGTGGTGGCGCGTTCGGTCACCCACGCCCTACGACCTCTGTGGCGGTCTGCTCTTCTGGTCCACCGTCGGTCCGTGGGGTTTCGCCGAGGACCAGGCGGACTTTCTGCCGGTGACCCTCGACTACGTCAGCTACGCCGGGCTGTGGTTCGAGGCGGCCGCCGAGATGGGAGAGTGTGCTTCGGGCGAGCGCACGCTCCACATCCACGGCGCGCACCTGCTGCTCACCTGGCGCGACGGGGCGGGCACGCTGCGCTGCGTCCATCCGTCCGAGCTCGCGCCTCTCGAGTTCGAGAGTCTGCGTTTCGTCTCCGCCGTGCGAGAAGCCTCGTCGTTCTATCAGCAGGTGCGCGGTGAGCTCCTGCGCCAGCTGGACTACGCCTGGAACGACCCGCCCCGGCGCCCGCACGTCGGCGCGATGCGGGCCGGGCTCCCTTCGTACGAAGGACAGCACGGGCGACTGCTCGCGCTCCCCTGAGACCGAGACGTCCAACGACGCCGCGTGACGCGGGACACGAGCGGTCCATGGCGACACCGCACGTCCGCCGCTTGCGGACCCGCACGGTCACCGATACGGTGAGCCCCGCGTGTGCTCGGGTGCATGCGCGAGCGCGCTCCCGGCGACGCTCTCGACCCTTTCGAAGGAGCTGTTGCGTGCCGACATTCGACGTCGTGTCCGAGCTGGATCTGCAAGAAGTGAAGAACGCCCTGGACCAGGCCCAGAAGGAGGTGGCGCAGCGCTTCGACTTCAAGGGCACGGACGCGTCGGTGGAGCTCAAGGACCAGACCATCGTCATCCGCGCCAACAGCGAGAACCGTGTGGCCGCCGTGCTCGAGGTGCTGCACGGCAAGCTGGTGAAGCGCGGCGTGTCGCTGCTGGCGCTGGACGCGCAGCCCATCAAGGCGGTGGGCGGAGGTGCCAGCCAGCAGGTCATCAACCTGAAGCAGGGCATCGACAAGGACGGCGCCAAGAAGGTCGTGAAGGCCCTCAAGGACAGCAAGCTCAAGGTGCAACCCAGCATCCAGGGCGACGTCGTCCGCGTCAGCGGCAAGAAGCGCGACGACCTCCAAGAGGCCATCGCCTACCTGCGCGGGCAAGACCTCGAGATGTCGCTCCAGTACAAGAACTTCCGCGATTGACCTTCGGCCGGCGTGGCCCCCAGAAGCTCGCTCATGACCCACTCCTCCGTGAGACACGCGACACCCGTGAGCCCCACCCGGCATCGGTCTGCTCGGCACCCGCGTCGCCTCGGCTTCGCCGCCGGGGCCGGGGCCCTCGCGCTCGCGCTCCTGACGTGGGCCTCGCTGCCACTGGCCGCGCGCGCTCAGGCTCAGGAGGAGGTGGCCGGTCGCCGGCACCTCAACGTCTCGCTGGGCCTGCCGGTGATGTTGGACAGCGAGGACGCCTACGACCCGTCGCTCGGGACCAAGCTCACGGTGCGCGCCGGGTACGCCATCGACATCCTGGTCATCGAGGGGCACGCCGGCTTCCAGCAGTTCGGCGCCCGAGACCCCTTGGGCTCCGGGCGCGTCACGGCGTACGGTCCGTTCGTCGGCTTCGGCGCGCGCCTGCGCTTCGAGGTGAACGAGACGCTGGTGCCCTACCTGATGGGCGGTCTCCGGCTGAGCTGGTGGGGCAACGAGCTGGACCGCACGCTGCGCTTCTCGCCCACCCTGGTGTCGCAGCTGGGCATCGAGATCCACCTGCGCGGCAGCCGCGACTGGATGATCCACGCGGGCGCCGACTTCGATGTCCACATGCCCGGCAAGGCGTTCGAGCAGCGCGCGTTCGGCGTGGGGCCATACGTCGGCGTGGGGCTTCGGATCTGACGCGCTCGCCTGCCTTCGGCTGCACCGCGCGTCCCTCCCGTCCAAGCAGCACGGGCTTCCGTCCGCCGACCACACTGTCGCCTGGGGAGCGGCCCGCGCAGAGCCTGGCGCGGCAGCGCGGATGGTGGCGCAGCGCATTCCTGCGCCACCCGAGTGGCCGGCTGTGATACGCCAGCAAGCCTGATGCCCGTCGCTCGCCCGCTGGTCGTGCTCGCCCTCCTCGCCAGCCTCGCGCTCACGCTGCGCCCCGTTGTTGCGAGTGCCCAAGACGACGCGCCGGCGGCGGCCCAGGCGGACGCGACGCCCGAGCCCATCTCGCTCACGGCGCAGCGTGGCGCGCCCGAGTCCACCGTCACGCAGCGCCTCACCAGCGCGTTCGGTCTGTTTGCGTTCGTGGGCCTCGCGTGGCTGATGTCCAGCGATCGGCGCCGCATCCCGAGGCGCATCATTGCGTGGGGCCTCGGCCTGCAGCTCCTGTTCGGTCTGTTCGCGCTGAAGACGCGGGTGGGCCTGGCGCTCTTCTCGTTCCTGAACGACGGCGTGGTCGCGCTGCTCGGTTACACCGACCGCGGCACGAGCTTCCTGTTCGGCGCGTACACCACGGACCTCTGGGTGGGGGCTCAGCCGGGGGAGGCTGGGACCTTCCTGGCGCGCGCGCCGCTGGCGCTCAAAGTGCTGCCCACCATCATCTTCTTCTCTGCGCTGATGGCGGTGCTCTACCACGTGGGTGTGATGCAGCGCATGGTCGCGGCCATCGCCTGGGTCATGCAGCGCACCATGCGCACCAGCGGCTCGGAGACCCTGTCTGCGGCCGCCAACATCTTCGTGGGACAGACCGAGGCGCCGTTGGTGGTCCGTCCGTACCTCGACGCGATGACCCGCTCCGAGCTGATGGCCATCATGGTGGGCGGGTTCGCGACGGTGGCTGGCGGCGTGCTGGCCGCCTACGTCGGCATGCTGCAGGCGTACTTCCCCGACATCGCGGGCCACCTCATCGCAGCCAGCGTGATGAGCGCGCCGGCTGCCTTGGTGATCGCGAAGGTCATGCAGCCCGAGACCGAGACCTCCGCCACGGCATCTGGCGTGGACCTGACTCTCGAGAAGGTCGACGCGAACGTCATCGAGGCCGCGGCACGGGGGGCGTCGGAGGGGCTCATGTTGGCGCTCAACGTGGGCGCCATGCTGCTCGCCTTCGTGGCGCTGGTGGCGCTCGCCAACGCGCTGCTGGCCGTCCCCTTCGACGCCTACAACCATCTCACGGGGGCGAGCGCCACGGCAGTGACGCTCGAGCAGATCCTGGGCGTCGTGTTCTGGCCGGTCGCGTTCCTGATGGGTGTCGACGTCGGGGAGTGCGGTCTCGTCGCGGGGTTCTTGGGCGAGAAGATCGTCCTGAACGAGTTCGTGTCCTACCTGCACCTGGGGGAGACCCTGCGCACCACGCCCGAGGCGCTCTCCCCACGCTCGGTCGTGCTGGTCACGTATGCGCTCTGCGGCTTCGCGAACTTCAGCTCGATCGCCATCCAGGTGGGCGGCATCGGGAGCATCGCGCCGAGCAGGCGCGCGGACGTGGCGCGGCTCGGTCTGCGGGCGATGATCGGCGGTGCGTTGGCGGCGTGCATGACGGCCAGCGTGGCGGGCGTGCTGCTCTAGAGCGCGATGCAGGTTCGGCGCAAGCCCTGGCTTGTCCGAAGGCCCGCAGGCGGCGTTGCTCCTCCTCGCCGATGCACGCATCGACTCGTCGTCGCGCCTTGCCTGCGAACCTTCGTCCGGCGCCAGCATCTTGCGGCGATCCTGATCTGCGCTCTAGGCGGAGTGGGAGCTCGATGGGTTGGCAGGACCCAGGCGATGGTCGCCGTGTCGCAACCGTGGCCCCACGGTCGAGTCCACGTTCCTTCCGGCACAGTCGAGGCTGCGCCACCATGTCTCTGGCCTTCCATGGCTCACGGCT
>JACKEJ010000026.1 GCA_020633055.1 Sandaracinaceae bacterium
CACGCAGCCCGGTCGGGCCCGTGCACGTCCGGCTGGAAGCTGCTCTCCAGCGCGCCGCCAAGGACGGCGTCGAAGCCCACGCGAGCAACGCGCACGGCGAGCACGCGCTCTTGGTCTACCTTCGTGGCCCACCCGCAGCGGTACATCATCCAGAGGAAGTTCGGCTTGATCCAGCTCATCCGGGAGAACGACCAAGGGCCACCGAAGCGCTGGTGCGCCACCGCCCAGTCCGCGATGGCAGCGTTGTAGGCCTGATAGACCACGACGCTCTCGTCATCGTAGTGCGCGAGAATGTGCCGGCCCGTGCTGGGCCAGCTCGCGCGCTGTTCGAGGTATGGGGCAACGGGCAACATCGCTCATGAGGCTACTCGACTTGGTGCCACGCGTGCCGGTAGCGCGCTCGGGCTGCGTCCTGCGCTGGCTTGCTTCGCGTCATCAGCGGTACCCCTCCGGGCAGGCCACCCACCCTGCCCCCTCGGATTGGGGAATCAAGAACACGCCCGGAGCTGCGCCAATGCTGGCGGCTGCGTCCAGCTCGCTGATGGACTCGCGGGGATAGCCTGGCGCCAGCGGCCAGCCCCGCTGCAGGAGGTGCACCGTGCGCTCGCGCGCTCCCCACTCGAGACGGATGCATACCTCGCCCTGCAGCGTGGGCGTGAGGTAGGCGCGTTGGCGATGCTCGACCTGGTCGCCGCGCACACCGGGCTCGCGCCAGCGCGCGCCAACACCCACGCGAGCGATGCGATGCGCGGTGAGACCACGGTACCGCCCGAGTCTCACCAACACCACCTCGCTCACATAAGTCTCGTCCGCAAGGCCGCCACTCTGGTCCCAGCGCCACTCCGTGATCCAGGAGCCCGCGTCGTCGCGCCCCAAGAATCGAGTGGGAGCAGAGGCCCTCAGCCGAGCGGCCCGGAGAGCGTCGCGCGGCGTGCACGTCCACACCCCCGCTTCGCGCAAGCATGCGCTGGTCTCTGCGGCGCTGTCGTCCTCCCAGTCCTGCGCGCTCATGGACACCAGGCTGGCCCCGTCGGCGGCGTCTACCGTGTGCACCACCAGCGCGTTCCACGTGAGCGCAGGGTCGGGTGCCGCGGCGCCGTCGCCGCGTGGCTCGGCCCGCCGCACGCGAATGCGCCCCGGGCGACGGGTGTGCGCGAGACCCGTGACCTGACCGCCCGCATGCTCGAGCCACTTCGCGATGCGCGTGACCGCCACTTCCCCGATGTAGTTGCGAACGTCCCAGCCCAGCGCGGGCCCCCGCGCCCCGCTGGAAAAGGCGCCGCTCACCGGTCCGCCTGGCGTGGCCACCTGAAAGAGCATCTCGGCCACGGCCCCCTCCCACGTCACAGAGAGCACGCTCTCGGGCACGGCCCATGTCGGCACGCATCCTGGAGTGGGCGTCGAGTCATCGCATGTGACCCCTGGTTGCGGCGCACAGACGATGCCCGCGGTGTGCGTGAGGGCAGCGCGCGTGCGGGCCCAGAGGTCGTCCAGCGCCGGGCCGGGCTCCGCGGGGAGCTCGCCCACCAGGCGGAAGTCGGCGGCGATGGTGAAGCAGCCGAACCGCTCGCCAGCGCGGAGGCCGTGGCCGATGCTGGTGAGAGGCATGGGCTCTGGCGCTGGGGTGGGCGGTGGTGGCTCGGGAGGCGCGGCGAGCGGTGCAGGGGGTTGGGCGGCGGGCGCGGTGGCACCGCACGCCGAGACGCACAGGAGGAGCAAGCACGCCAAGGGGCGCCCGGGGTGACAGAGCAGGGACATGGAAGGGGACCAGCGCGCGAACATGGTGCCTACTCCTGGGAGCCAGGTGACTATTCCTCGGCAGCGTGGCCGACGTGCAGCGGCCGACGCTGCCCCGCTTCAGATGCGCATGCGGGCCAACAGGCCGTCATCCACGAACCCACGGCGCAGGTCCAAGCGCGGCACGTTGGAGTAGCCAATCCAGCAGTCGCAGCTCAGGCGCGAGCACACCCGCGGCTGGAGCACGTCGCGCAGGTCATCCACATACAGGTTGCCGAGCACGTCATCCACGAAGTGGCAGCGCCGAATCGTGCCGCTGCCGTCCACGCTGATGGTGTCTTCGCCCGTCATGCACTCTTGGCCCCGCGTGAGATGGCGCTTGGCGTCCAGGTCGAACATGGGATCCAGCGCGCGCCATCGCTCGCGCTCGAGCTCGGTGTAGCGGACGCCAGGCTTCTGCGCGTTGATCCACATGGGCACGCCAGCCGGCAGGAGCCTCCGGAGCTCCTCCACCTGCTCGAGGTGCTGAGGGACGGCCACCGCGCCCACGCTCATGCGGGTACCGCGTGCGTGCAGGTCCTGGATCTTGGCGGCGAAGGCTTCGCCCGAGATCTCCGTGGGGTGCCAGGAGATCCACAGCGACACCCGCTGCCTGTCCGCCTCGTCGAGGAAGCCCATGGGCCCGGACGCGTTGGTCTGGATGGCCGCCTGCTTCACGTGAGGCGCGTGCGACAGCAGCACCAGCGCCTCGCGGTACCAGGGCCACACCAAGCCCTCGCCATAGGGCGTGAAGAGGACCTCGAGGCTCCAATCGCGCGCCCCGAGCGCCCACGCCACGAACCTCTCGAGCGCCGCGCGGTCGCGGGACAAGACGTCCTTCTTGGGCGGCCGCTTGGCGAACGGACAGTACGCGCACGCGTAGTTGCAGCTGTCGAGCGGCCCTCGATACAGGATCGCCAAGCGGGGGCTCACGCGGCCTCCCACGCCGCTCGGGCGCGCACGATGTCGTCGGACTGCAGCCAGTGTCCCAGCACGTCGGCCCGCTCGGTGCCGCGCTCGGTGAGCTGCAGCGCAGCGTCGCTCACGCTCACCAGCCCGCACTCCACGGCCTCCTCCAGCTCCGGGAAGTGGGTGACCACGTCCTCCCCGAAGCGCGCGCGGTACTCGGCCCGCACCACGCCGCGGTCCAGCAGCGAGAGCACCAGATAGCGCCGCTGCCGCTCGCACTCGCTGAGCCAGATGCCATGCCGCGCCAGCGCGTGCTGCTCGGGAGGCGTGGCCACCCAGTCTTCGATGCGCTCCCGCACCGCGGCCTGCGCCACGGCAAACGACGTGGAGTAGTGCAGCTGGCTGGCGTACGAACGCGCACCGGGCCCGAGCCCGATCATGCCGTCGTCCTGGCAGCGGTAGGCCGCGTGCGCGAGCTCGGCGCCAGGCCGCCCGGGCGCGCTGAACATGCGCATGGACGACTGCACCCAGCCGAGACGCAGCAGGTGGTCGCGCCCCGCGCGGTAGAGCGAGAGGCGCTGGTCGTCCCAAGCGCGCCGTCCGTCACGGCGCCCGAGGATGGTCAGCGGCCGCACGTACAGCGGGTAGAGATAGAGTTGGTTGGCCCCCAACCCGATCACCCGGTCGACAGACTCGCGCAGCGTGTCCGCGGTCTGACCTGGCAGGCCGTAGATGAGGTCCACGTTGCAGGTCACACCGAGGTCGGCCGTGGCCCGCACGGCCCACTCGACGTGCGCGGGCTGCTGCCGGCGCTGCACGGCACTGGTCTCGCTCGGGAGCACGCTCTGCACGCCCATGCTCACGCGGGTGACGCCGTGCTCACGCAGCACCGCGAGCTTCTCGCCAGTGAGCGTGGCCGGCGACACCTCGATGGACGTGGGCTTCGTGGCCCCGGCCAGCGAGCGCACCACGCCGAGCGCGCGGGCCAGCAGCGGTGCCTCCAAGAAGGAGGGAGTGCCTCCTCCAACGGCCACCTGAGCCACCTGGAAGTCTCCCAGGAACTCACGGGTCACCTGCGCTTGGCGCTCGAGCGCCTCGATGTAGCGCAGCTCGAGGCCCGGCCCGGGCTGCACCTGGGTGAACAGGTTGCAGAAGCCGCAGCGCTGCTCGCAGAACGGGACGTGCACGTACAGGAACAGCGCTCGCCGGTCCTCGTGCGACCAGAGCGTGGGCAGGTCCACCGCAGGTTCGAGCGGGCGGTAGGCCGTCTTGTGCGGGTAGGAGTACGCGTAGGAGAGGTACTCGCCGCTCTCAAGCAGCTCTCGGAGGCGTGCCTTCATGCGGCCTCGAGCTCCACTTCGGCGTACGGCACGGACCACACGGACTCGTGCGCGACGCGATGCCCCACCAGCCCGTCTTCGCCAAAGCAAGTGCCGTGGTCGCTGCAGACGATGCCCACCGCGCCTCCACGCGCGCGGAGGGCGTCAAGCAGCAGCGGCAGATGCTTGTCCACGTTCGCAAGTGCCGCGCCCTGCGTCTCGGTGCTCTCGCCCGCCGCGCCGCGCAGGTACATGCGTGTGGGTGGATGCGTGGCGGCCACGTTCACGAACACGAACGCGCGCTGCTCGGCTGGGAGCGCGCGCAGGCGCTCGGCCGCCAGCTGAAACTCCAGGCGCGAAGCGTGCGGGCTGGTGACGCCCATCTCGTGGGTCCAGTGGGCCTCGTCGAAGCGGGCTGGCAGCACGCCGCCGAGCGCGGACGCAGGGTTGAAGAAGCCCGTGCCACCGATGGAGAGCGTGTGATAGCCCGCTGCCCGCAGCGCGCTCACGATGCACGGGCCGTCTAGGACCAGCGTGCTCTGGTTCACTGTGCGCGAGCCGGGGAAACGCAGCGCCAAGGGACGTGCATGCGCCGCGCCATCCACCGGCGTGGGGAAGAAGCCCGCGAAGAACGCCTGGTGCGCTGCGAAGGTGAACGTGGCTGGCGTGTGGCGTCGCTCGAACCCACTGCTAGGCAAGAGCGCGCTCAGGTTGGGGGCCCGGCCCGCGGCCAAGGTGTC
>JACKEJ010000027.1 GCA_020633055.1 Sandaracinaceae bacterium
AGTTTGCAGGCTCATGGGACCACCTGATGGGCTGAATTTGCAGGCCCATGGGACCACCGGATTTTCATGATCATGGGACCACCCGCGGGGGGGTGCCCCTGGGTTTTGCAGGGGCATGGGACCACCTGATTTGCAGCCAGAAGGGACCACCTGAGGGCTGCGGTGAGGAGGCCCTGGGCCGGCGACCGGAACATCAACCACGGTTCGAGTTGGACGTCGCGGGCGTCCGAGGAGAGCCGCATGAGTTACCGGGAGCTGAGCATGATCGAAGTGAAGGAAGTCCTGCGCCGCCGGGAGGCGGGGCAGGCGTTGAGGGAGATCGCCCGCGAGACGGGGCTGGATCGGAAGACGGTGCGTCGTTACGTCGACGCGGCCGCCGAGGTCCCCGCGGACGCCGCGCCAGAGGTGCGCGTCCAGCAGGCGGTCCAGGCGGTTCAGGTTCGGGCGCCACAGCCGCGAAGCGAGGCGCGTGAGCGCCTCGAGACGCACCGAGAGTTGATCTCGGGTTGGCTGAATCCCGCCGACAAGAAGACACGCGCGCTGCGCCTCACCAAGGTGCACGCGCTGCTCCAGCGTCGTGGCGTCGACGTGACGTACGCCACGCTGTGCCGCTGGGCGCATGACGAGCTGGGCTGGCGCGAGCGCAAGCCCACCATCCGCGTCGACGATCCTGAGCCTGGTCAGGAGGCGCAGGCCGACTTCGGCAAGATGGGCATGCTGTTCGACCCCGCGCAGGGGCGGATGCGGCAGCTGTGGTGCCTGGTCGTCACGCTGACGTTCAGCCGGATGCAGTTCGTGTGGCCCACGTTCGAGCAGACGACCGAAGCGGTATGCGAAGGCCTGGACGCGGCGTGGGCCTTCTTCGGAGGTGTTCCCGCGCGCGTGCTCGTCGACAACGCCAGCGCGATGGTGACGTCGGCCAGCTCGACATCGCCGCGCATCAACGATGCCTTCGCAGACTACGCGCAAGCGCGCGACTTCTTCGTGGACACCACGCGGGTGAGGCGCCCGAAGGACAAGGCGCGCGTAGAGAATCAGGTGCCGTTCGCGCGCGAGAGCTGGTGGGACGGTGAGACCTTCGTGGATCTCGACGACGCTCGGCGGGCGTCCCTCAAGTGGTGTCACGACGCGGCCGAGAGGATTCACGGCACCACTCAGCGTGTGGTCCGCGAGCACTACGAGTCCGAGGAGAAGTCGTGCATGAAGGAGGCTCCGACAGCACCCTTCGACGTGCCGCTGTGGACGACCGCGCAGGTGCACCCCGACCACCACATCAACGTCCAGCGCGCGCTCTACTCGGTCCCCACGCGCTACATCGGCAAGGAGGTGCGCGTACGTTCGGACCGATCCATCGTGCGCATCTACCTTGGGGGTGAGTTGATCAAGACTCATCCGCGACAGGCACCAGGCAAGCGCGCGACCGACACGAACGACTACCCCGCAGGCACCGCGGCGTACGCCACACGCAGCTTCACGAACATCGTCGAGCGGGCGCACAAGTGTGGTGAGAGCGTCGGCCAACTCGCCGAGAGGCTCTTCGACCGCCAGCTCCCTTGGACGATGATGCGCCAGGGCTACCAGCTCCTTCGACTCTGCGACACGTTCGGGGCGGACAAGGTCAATGCCGTCTGCGAGCGCTCCTTGAGCTTCGACGTCGTCGATGTGCCCCGCATCGCACGCATGCTCAAAGAGGCCCGTGTCGTCGAGAGCGACGCCGAGGAGCGAGGCAAGCTGCGGCGGCTGCCGCAGACGCCGCGCTTCGCCCGTGACGCGGGCACCTACAGCACGGTCGAGACGAAGAAGGAGGAGAAGTGATGGCCAACTCCACCGCCACGATCGACACCGAGCTCCGAGTCGCACTGAAGAAGCTGCGCCTCGGGAAGATGATCCCCACGCTTCCCGAGCGGCTCCTGCTCGCCCGGCAGAACAACCTCTCGCACGAGGACTTGCTGCTCCTGCTCCTGCGGGACGAGATCGATCGGCGCGACAGCACCGCCACGGCGCGGCGCGCACACACCGCCGGGCTCGACCCAGACATGGTGCTCGAGCGCTGGGACAAGACCACCAAGGTCCACTTCGACCGACGTGTGCTCGACGAGCTCGTGTGCCTCCGCTTCGTCGAGAGCGCGCGCAACGTTGTGATCCTCGGCCCTGTCGGCGTCGGCAAGACCTTCCTCGCCACGGCCCTCGGACACATCGCATGCAGGCATCGCTTCCAGGTGATGCTCACGCGCGCCGACGACATGTTGCGACGTCTCAAGCAGAGCCGTCTCGACAACTCGCGCGACGCGCTGATGGTGGAGCTGACAACGATCGACTTGCTCATCATCGACGACTTCGCGCTCGAGCCCATGACCCGCGACGAGGGGCGCGACATCTACCAGCTCTTCGTCGAGCGCAACGGACGTGTCCCCACGATCGTGACCAGCAACCGCGACACGGCGGAGTGGATCGCGACCTTCGACGACATCCTGCTCGCACAGAGTGCCGTCGACCGATTCATCAACAACGCCTACGACCTCGTCGTCGAGGGTGAGTCCTACCGTCACCGGCTGAAGCCCAAGGTCACCGGCACAGAGAACCCGCCCGACGTGCCCATCGAGAAGCCCGACCGCCCCATCCGGCGCAAGCGCCGCTAGCGCGGCACGTCGTCGCCTCCGGCTCCTCCGGGCGTGACACGGTGGCCATCAGACGGCATGCTCAGCCCAGTGTCGTCGGACCGTCCCCCGGTCCCATGGTCATGAAACTCTGGTGGTCCCTACGGGGTGCAAACTGGCAGACAGCCTCAGCTCCGCATAACGAAGGGCCCGGCATAATTGCGCAGATCCGTCGGACGCGGGTACGCCCACACCCGCACCGTCCGCGTAACCGCTGCATCGACCCGCTCTTCACGGGGTGCCGCGCGAGCGCCACGCTCGGAGGATGAAGAGACTTCAGGGTGAGTGGCCCGACCACGTGCGGGCTTGGCGGGCGAGCGGGGAGACGGCGCGAGCGTACTGCGCC
>JACKEJ010000028.1 GCA_020633055.1 Sandaracinaceae bacterium
GTCCGTGCCCCCGTCCGGAGCGCCCGATGCGCCGCCCCCGCAGCCGCTCACGCACGTGCCGACCACCCACGTGACGGCCATCACCCACCAAAGAGACCTTGCCCAGGAGCAGGAACGCCACATCGCGTGACGATATCGATCGGCCAACCAGGGTCAACAGTGGACTGTGGTGCGACGCCCAGCGCCCGCTCCGTCCTGGCGAGCGCTGGCCACGGGCTAAGGGGTGAATACGGGTGACTGGGGAACGGCGTCGGTGGCAGGCTGAGGCTCGGGCGCTGGCTCCGACGGGGGCCCTGTTGGCTCCGCGGGTTGAGTCTCCTCGGGCGCGGGAGCTGGGACGTCGCCGTAGTGGATGGCGGCGGCGCCCTCCTGCACTCGGAGCGCAGCGGCGCGCTGAGCGTCCGCGTCTAGATGGTCGCGCACACGCACGTAGTACTCGTTGCTCGGATCCAGCTGGATCGCGCCATCGAGGAGGATGCGCGCGTTGGCGTAGTGCGTCGCCAGGTCGTCCATAGTGGTGGGGTCGAAGCGCCGCGCCACCGAGAGGTTGTAGTAGACCCGCGCGAGCTGCTCGGCGGGCAGGTCCAGCACACTCTCGTCCGCCAGGGCCGCCTCGAGGCTGGCGCTGGCCTCGGTCCACTGACCTGCGCGCAACAGCTCGAGCCCGGGCGTCACGGCCGGGTGCTCCACGTCGAACACACGCAGGCGCACGCCGCGCGTGTGAGGGTCGAACATAGGGAAGATGCGCTGCTGCAAGCGACGCAGGACTATCTCCACGTTGCGGTCCCGGCGCCCACCGTCCTCGTGCTCGGCCTGCGTGACCACCTCGAGCACGCGCCCCGTCGTGCTCTCGCGGATGGTAAGCGTGAGGGTCAGCGAGACCTCCCGTAGCAGATGCGTGGACGTGGTGGCGGGCCGCCCGGCGCAGGCCGACGTGTAGCAGCCATCGCGCGTCTCGTAGATGAGCCCGGTGTGCATGATCTGGAAGTCCAGGTCTACGATCACGGCGGACGGCGGGAACGTACGCTCCGCCACCGCCTGCGTGGCCTGGAGTCGGTGCATGAGGAACACCTCGCTCGGGCGGATACCCGACCGCGGCGTGGCGAGGTGCCGCGCTAGGCGGTTGGCGAACTCGATGCCCTCGGGCTCGCTACCGTGCACCACGATGATGCGCGGGTACGAGCGCGCCGAAAGCTCGGCGGGGTAGACTACCCGCGCCGAGGCGCCGCCGCAGCCGGCGAGCAAACACAGCAGGAGGGCGAGCGCGGCACCTCGCGGGGCGCGTCGATCCCATGGCCACGAGGCGGGGGTGGTCTCAGTCGGTGCTCGCACGGCGTCCTCCTTCACGTCAGAGGCGAGAGGTTGCCACGGGCGGAGTGGGCGACACCAGACGGAACAATCCCCGAGGTCGAGGACGGAAGAATACAGGTCCGCTCCGGCGCCTCCCCGGGCGGTGACGGTGTGGGCTCGGTGTTCGCCGTCCACGAGATCCTGGGGCGCGGCCAAGTTTGCGACACGGCGCGCTCGTGCCTCGACAGCGGAACCGACGTCTCGTGTGCGCTGTGGACGTGCAACCCGGGGGTCAAGTTCTGCAGCGAGGACTAAACCGCAGTGGAGACATGCGACCAGAATGGCTTCACGTACACGCGGACCGAGACCTGCGAGACAGACGAGCGTTGCTACTCCGGCACTCGCTACCCGGCCGTTGGCGATGCCAACGCACCGCTATGTTCCGACAACGAGCTGCAGTGAGGCGCTGCAACGCGACAGGGAGTGCGTCCAGCTCGCAAGTGGACTGCGCGGGCACGGCGCGCTTCTGCTCCGACCCAGTGGTGGGCAACCCCACGTGCGTTCCCCGCGTTGTGCGCCTGGTGCCGAGGAGTGTTCTGATGGTGTGACCGCGAGCACGTGCTGCTCACCCCGGGTAACACCTACGAGTTCGCCGTGACGTTGCGTAGCGCCTCCGCGCTTGCAGCGGTCACCAGCTCGAACACCGGCGCAGACGTCATCCCTATCGCGATTGGTACGGTCACGGGCTCACACGCGTGCATCGGATATCCCACAGAGATGTCTTTGCCGACCTTGGGGAACCGACGCTTCTCGCTGCTGTTCACACACGCCGCACCCTGAGCGTCCGCGAGTGGGTCCGCGTGAAGTGTCGGCAGCTGGGCCTCAGACGGCTGGACCTGCGGGCGCCACCCGCGCAGCAGCCCGTGCCAGCTGCACGAAGGCGCTCACCACCGGGTTGGCGCTGTCCGCGTGCGTGGCCAGGATGAGCGGGAGCGTGGTGCGCGCGGCCACCCGCACGTAGCGCACGCCCTCCGTGCGCATGGCCTCGAGCGACGCGGGCACCAACGCCACACCGATCCCGGCCGCTGCGAGGTGCACGAGAGAGGCTGCGTGGCCCGCGTGCGCCGCCACCTGAAGCGGGCGGCCCTCGGCGGCAGCCAAGCGGTCCACCAGCGCGCTC
>JACKEJ010000029.1 GCA_020633055.1 Sandaracinaceae bacterium
CTTGGACTCGGCGTCGATGTGGAAGAGCGTGCCGTAGAGGGCGATGCCCTCGGCGGCGCGGAGATCGCCGCCCCGCAGCGCGGCGACGAGGCCGCGGCGGCCATGAGCGTTGCAGCCCGCGCGGATGGCGCCCTCACGCTCGAGGCAGTTCATGGTGGGGGAGGCGTCACAGGTCAGGCGCACGTTCGCGAAGACCACGTCCTTGAACGCGTTCATCAACGCCTCCGCGTCGGCCTTCGGCGCATAGCGAAAGAGCGCGTACTCATGGTCGCCCGTGAGCAACCAGAGGGATGCGTGGCGGATGCCGAGCGGGTGTGCGGGGTCGAGCACCCGCGTACTGGTCGCGTCGAGCGCGAGGTCGGTGGAGCGGCCTACACGCCGTGCGATCTCGTCGACGATGGGGTCGAGGAGGTCCACCAGCCGGCTGACGTTTCGCGCGAGCGTGTTCGCACGCAGCGGCACCCCCTGCTCGTCGGCTCGCCGCTCCATCCGCTCGTACGACACCGCCTCGCCGTAGTGCTCGACCATGGCCTGCACGACGAGGTCGGGCCCGAGCAGGCCGCGCGGGACGATCATGTCCGGGCGCTCCGCGCTCACGATGTACTCCCGACACCCGGGGCACGAGACGGTCTCGATCAGGTCGCGTCGCACGATGAACCGCGCGGGCGAGAGCTCCAGCACCTCGCTCGCGCGAAACGCCACGCGCTCGGCCTCCACGTGGCAGTGCGGGCAGGTGCGCTCGGCGCCCGAGACCAGACACTCGTTCGGCACACGCTCGAGGTGCGCGGGCAGCTCACCGCGGCCGTGCTCGTCGCGCTTCTTGGGCCCGCGCTTCTTGGGCCTCAGCAGCTCGGCAGCCTTGGCTGCTGCGCTGTTCGGCGCGGCCGAGTTCTCGGCGCCGTCTGGCGCCCCGTCGCTCGCCCCCGCTTTGCTCGCCTCGTCGGCTTCGGCGGTGCCGTTCTCGTTCGCCGGCGCCATGGAGAAGAGCAGCTCCTGCTGCAGCCTCCGCGACGTCTCGGATGGTGGCTTCGCGCGTCGCCGCGCCATGTCGCGGCGGACGAGCTCGTGGTTGACGTCGCGCATGCGGGCGAGGAGGTGGATCACGGCGTCCACCATCGGCTCTACCGTGCCCGCCGCCACGGCCTCCACCATGAACTCTCGGACCTTCACGAGGTCCGGCGAGAGGGCGCTGGCGACGGGCGGCACTGTCGTCATCGAGCTTTAGAAACAAGGCTCGTCTGACAAAATTCCCGGCGCCGAGAATCCTCTGCGCTTTTTCAGCCACCAGCCGGCGTCGGCGACCAACGACGTCGCCGCGGCGCCGTCGACACGTCGATGCCCTCCAGCAGCAGGAGCAGCTCCGCGGCCTCCACCTCGACCGGGGCGTGGGGATCCTCCGCATAGCTCAGGCGGTACCGCCCCACCTCCAGACGCTTCGTCACCAGCACGTACCCGTCGCGGTCCCAATACAGCACCCGCACCCGGTCACGCCTCTTCGAGAAGAACACGAACATCGAGCCCGACAACGGGTCCGCACCGAACGCGTGCCGCACCACGTTCGAGAGCCCGTCGATACCCTTGCGCCCGTCCACAGGCACCGTCGCCAGGTAGAGCCGCACCCCCGGTGGCAGCGTCAGCAACGTGACGCCCCGGCGCGCAGGGCGTGCACCACGTCCGCCAGCCGCGCCACCGGGAGATCCTCCCGCACCACCACCGACACCCCAAGGTGCTCCACCCGCAGGGTGCCGATGCTCGTCGCCGACGCCGCCGGCGTCGCGACCCGCACGAACGGCACCGCCGTGCCCCGCGCCTGCGGCGGCTTCGGGGACGGTGTCGACAATGGCGGCGAGCTCGTGTCGACCTGCTGCTTCGACCACCGATGGAGCCGCTGCGCAGACACCCCCTCCTGCGCCGCGAACTCCTTCGCCGTCAGCCCAGACGCGCGCCACCGAGCGACCGCGTCCGCCCCATCCTCCGGCGTCCAACGCCGCCAGCCACCTCGCCCTGAACTACCTCGACCCTGCGAACCTGCTTGCTTTGACATCCGCTGAGGTCAGCCCACCCACAGCCCATCGTCCAGGTCCTTTCAGACGTCGATCACGGAGGGGATAC
>JACKEJ010000030.1 GCA_020633055.1 Sandaracinaceae bacterium
GCCGGGGCCACGGGGTGGCGGTGCATGTACGGTGCGGCGGCGTATCAGGAGGTCGAGTCGCGTTGCGATGGGATCGACAACGACTGCGACGGGATGGTCGACGAGCCTTTCCCGACGCGGGGTGCAGCGTGCAGCAACGGGCTCGGGCTCTGTCAGCGGAGCGGGACCTTGCGGTGCTCGGCGGATGGGACGGCGCTCGAGTGCTCGGCGGCGATGGCGGGGACGCCAGGAACCGAGACGTGCGATGGGCGTGACGAGGACTGCGACGGGCGAACGGACGAAGCGCTGTTTCCCGGGGCCGGGGGCGTCTCGACGGTGCAGATCTCGCGGCCGGGCGCGACGGTGCACGTGATGAGCTACGAGGCTTCGCGGCCCGATGCGACGCCGACGGCGGCTGGTACTGCGAATACCGCGGCGTGCTCGCGGGCGAATCGGATGCCTTGGACGACGGTGACGTGGGATCAGGCGCAGGCGGCCTGTTGCGCGTTGAACTCGGGTGGGGTGTGCCCTGCGGCGGGTGTCGACGGATGGCGCCTGTGCGCGGGCGACGATTGGCAGTCGGCGTGCGAAGGCAGCGCGGGGACCTGCGATTGGAGCTACGCGAGCAACTGCTCGACCTCGCAGCCCATGGTGTGCAATGGGTCGGAGGTCGCGGGGGCGGATGCGATTGCGGCGACGGGCTCGTTCGCGTCGTGCCGCACGGCCTGGGGCGCGGCCGGGAACGTCTACGATCTGAGTGGCAACGTGAAGGAGTGGACGTCCACGCAGGTCGCGACGGGGGTCTATGCGATTCGCGGGGGCGCGTACAACAACCTCGAGGCGGGGCGTACGTGCGACTTCGACTTCACGGTGGGGAGCCGAGATTTCGCGTTCCCGAACACCGGGTTTCGGTGCTGCTTCTACGACTTCTGAGCGAGCTCCCGCGCCGTCTTCGCTCGACCGCGACGTCAGGACGAAGATGGACGCGGCTCGACCGCAACGTCGGGAAAGACGTGGACGTGAAGCGCCCGCACGGTCGTGGACCGCACGTGGTGCGCGAGTGCCCACGTCACACCAAGCAACTCCCCCACGAAGCCTCGCCGGGCACCCCTGACGTCGCACGGCCCCCGGACACACGCCGCGAAGCCCCCAAAAACCCGCGCTCGAGACGCACCTCCGCCTCACGCCGCGCTTTCGCGCGACGTTCCGCTCGGATTGCGCCCGTCACGCGAGCTCAAACGAGCGGCGGCGCGACCCCCGCGTGCGTCGCAAACCCGAAACGCCGTGCCCACAAGAAACACCCCGCGGGAAACACCACGTCCTTCTCACCCCGCAGCATGCGCAGCCGGCACTCGGCCATCTCCCATCGGAACGATGCGTCGTCCGCCAACGCGCTCCGCCGCGCCTCGCCTTGCCCCCGCCCCGCCTTCACCCGCGGGACCACCGCGTTGCGCTCTTCCTTCGAGGTCGCCCACGCGCGTGTGCTGCGTCGCATCGCGCGAAAGCGCCCGAGGAAACGCCCGCCGCGCTTCGCCACCTCCGCGTGCGCCTCCGCCACGAGCGCGTCGCGCTCCGTCTTCACCGCCTCGACGCACGCCTCGGGTGCCATGCCGACGCGCGCCGCCAGTGGCGCCAGCTCGAGCTCGATGTCCTTCGGCCAACGCTCGCTCTTCGGGTGGAACATGCGCACGACCGCGCCGTCCTCGCGATGCAGCAGCTCCGGACGCGGGATGCGCTCGCGCTTGCCCCACCCCGTCTCCTGCAAATCCGTCAGGTTCCCCGGCCACTCCGAAGGCGCCGCCACGAGCCCCGCCATCACCGCGTTCGCCTGGATGTACGCCGCCGCCTCCACCGCCCCCTGAACCGTCACCACCACCGGCTGGTTCGTCTGCCGCTTGTCGAACACCGGCAGCTTCCAACCCCGCAGCCGCTGCACACACCGCGCGAGCATCGCGTGAAAGTCGTTGAAAAAGAGCCCACGCCGCCCGAGCCAATCCGTGAAGAGCATGTGCAGG
>JACKEJ010000031.1 GCA_020633055.1 Sandaracinaceae bacterium
GCCCGTGGAACAAACGCCGGCCACCGCTGGGGCGCACGACGACGCGGCCCCCCGCCACGCGGGGGCATTCGAGGACGCACAGGGCGCGCAGGACGCCCAAGGCGCACAGGACGCACAGGGCGCGCAGGACGCCCAAGGCGCACAGGACACGCAGGACGCGCAGGACGCGCAGGAGGACGAGGAAGACGTCCCCGAAGAAGTGGCGGAGGGCATCGAGGAGGCCGAGTTCTTCGTGGCGCAGGGCCTGTACGACGCGGCGCTCGCCAGTCTGGAAGACCTCGCGGACGAGTATCCCGACTCCGCCACGCTGCGGCGGCGCATCGCTCAGATCCGGGCGGCCTCGGAGGGTCCCGGCGAAGAGCTCGAGGACGAGAGCTTCGCGCTGGCGGAGAAGCTCGCCGAGGAGCTCGAGGAAGACCCCCCCGCCGCAGCCGGCAGCGACATCCTCGACGTGGAGCAGGTCTTCGCGCAGTTCAAGAAGGGCGTGGAGGAGCAGGTCGACGAGGCCGACAGCGACACGCACTTCGACCTGGGCATCGCCTACAAGGAGATGGGCCTGCTGGACGACGCCGTGGTGGAGTTCGAGGTGGCCATGCGCAACCCCGCCCGGGCGTGCTCGTGCAACACGATGGTGGGGCTCTGCCGGATGGAGCAAGGTCGCACGCAGGACGCCATCAACTCGTTCCGTGCGGGGCTCCACGCGGAGGAGAAGAACGAACGCGAGGAGCTGGCGCTCTACTTCGAGCTCGCGAACGCGTACGAAGTGCTCCGCGACAACAACGAGGCGCTGTACTTCTTCGAGAAGGTCCGCAAGCGGGACGCGGTCTTCCGCGGCGTCTCTCAGCGCATCCGCAAGGTGCAGGCCGCCATGGCGGCGGCATCGGAGCCGAACGCGTCGGACGACGACGAGCTGGACGCAGCGTTCGACGACCTGCTCAGCGACGACTGAGGCGACACACGACCGCTCTGCAAGCACCGACGGGACGCGCGACGACCGGCGACGTGGTCGTACACGCGAGCGCATCCTCGAGCGTCCGCTCGAGCGCATCCACAAGTGCGGGAAGATCAGGCCGCGTTCGCGGGTGGCCAGGGCCGGTTGACCTGGGCGGCCACCGCGGCGGCGAGCTCCGCAGAAATGGGCTGGTCGGGCTGATAACCCGACTGCTTCTTCAGGAGCATCTTCAGGTACGCGGAGGAGAACTTCAGCAACGAGGAGAGCTCGGCAAGGTCGTAACTGCGCTCGGACATGAACACAGAATGACCGTTCCACGCCTAGATCGTCAAGGACCGATTTTCTAAAATAGCGAAATTACTTGATTTTTTAGATATACACAGTACACCCAGGCCCCGCGTGGCGCTCGTGGCAGAGACGTCGCACACTCCCCGCGGCGCCGTCGCGCCCGGCCCCATGACCCTCGCCTATTCGTTCGCTCTTCTGTCCACCCTGCTGGGCACCGTGCTCGGCCTCTCGGGGGGTCAGGGCCGCGTGTCTGGGCCCCTGCGCAGCTTT